>QBZG01000013.1 GCA_003282435.1 SAR116 cluster bacterium AG-335-B03 | reverse complement strand
AGCTACTCCTTTTATAGATAAAAGTTTTGAAAAAATAAAATCATTACCAAATGAAGTAAATAATAAAAACAAAAATAAAAAAATCCAGATAACAGTGTTATTGTCAATTGAAAAGTTATTACATTGTTTTGAAATAATTGCTTTAAAACTCAAACTTATAAGACATACGAAACCTAATATAGATATAAATCCAATATAAACAGGATAAATTAATGGTAAATGAATACCAAAACCTAAATGAAGTTGAATGTCTTTGTAACCAGATAAACCGAGTGAATCTCGATTGTTTATATAAAAATCTATCAATGGCAAAAGCCAAAAAGATAATGATAACACACCTAGAGAATACATAATGCCAATGACAAAAAAACGTGAAAAAGAAAAATACCCTAGTATACATCGTAAGACTAAAATAGAGCCAATTATAATATCAAAAACTATAAAATTTTCTGGATAAGTATATAAAAATGCATTAGGAAAATGATTTATTAATCCAGATAAAAATATAAGTGGCAGTGAATTTTTAATTATACCTTTTTCAAAGAGATATAAAACTAGTGGAAAAAATACATAATTTAACGCATGTGTTTTTTCAGAAGAATTGATTATTCCATAAATATAAAAGTTAGCAATAAAAAAAATACATCCAATAATAGCAATTGAAGATTTTAATTTTAAAAATTTTATTAAATAGAGATATAAACAAAATGAAGATATTGCAAAAAGCACCATTGCAAAAAAATTATTTATTAAGAAATCAAATAACCCCGTTTGAGGCGAAACACCTAACAAACCAATTACGTAAGCTATTACATGATGATGTGTAGTAGCGTATATTAACGGTAACGAACCTGAATATTGATTTAAATTAGCCGATGCTAATTGATTATATATACCACTTGATCCAATTTGTCTTGCCATAAATATATCAGTGTAACCAACCCATGGCATTGATAGATTAGGTTGCCAATAAATTATAGAAAATAATGAAACCTGAAATGCAGCAATAAATATAGCTTGTGATGCATTACTGTAAGTCTTAAAATTAGATAGGCAGGTTAAAATTGATAATATTATTAAAAAAAAAATAATTATTTGTAAAGAATATTGAATTCCATAGTCAGCAAAGAAAATAGGAAAAACAATTAAACATAAACAAGGAATTAATTTAACAAAAGGTTCATATTTTTTTGGCCATTTAGGTGAATATAATTTTTTTACAATTTGAAATAAAAACAGCGAAAATAAAATGCCTATTACTAAATGAAATAGATATTCAGACCAACCAAACCAAGAAATATATTCTGTCGTCAGAAGATTTAATTGATTATTTCTATAGATATAACCAAAAATTAATCCACCAATTAAAACCAACGAAAAATTTAAATATCTATAATTTTTTAGAGTATTAGTAAGTTTTAATATCATTGGTTGAATTAAAAGGTTTAATGTTCTTTGCTTTAGTTTCTACTAACATATATAATTAGGTCCACATCTGGGTAGCCATAAAAGATTAGATTATATGATATAGAAAGAAACATAGCGAAACAACATATTATTATAAATCTCTATAAACGGTACTGTAAAACAAGTTTACACATAAAACATAAGCATTTACAATAATTTATACAAATATGTCAGGCAGACCTCCCTCCGCCATTAAATATGTTTAAATTACTGTTTTTGTTTAATATAATTAATATAATTTAAAAATTAGGTATCGATTTTTTTGTGTGGGATTCAACTTCCGCGATGTTAATTGAAGTTGTTCTATACTGATTGGGCTCGTATGTCAGCCAGGAGTCCCCACATTAAATTATATCAGACTATGAATCGCCAGAAAAGGCCCTATTTAGAATTTTTTTTAATTTTTTTTTAAGTTATTGAATTTACTAAAAAAGAGATAAAAAATAATTAAAACCGGTCACATCTCCGTCACAATTGCTTTGACTTTTATGAAACATCCTGAGATTCTATAATTATAACAAGTGAGGTGTGGCTTATTATTCAAAGGATTAATTGGTAGCGGAGGAGGGACTTGAACCCCCGACACCCGGATTATGATTCCCTTTTCCTAAATCTATTTTATCATTAAAATAAATAGTTTATACGATTAACATTTAAAGTGTATAACTATTGTGTATAACTTTTTGTGCCTAAAAACTAATTTATTTAGAAATATATTTAAGTAGTCCCCTACTCTACAACGTTAAACATATTTTAATTTATAAATTTTGTAATTATTATATCAGATTTTTAAATTATAACTTCAAAACCTTCAAATTCCGGATGACCTAGATATATATCACTATGTTGACCTGCACCTTTATGTGCTTGCCTGAAAGCATCCGATTTTGTCCAATTTACAAAATCTTGTTCTGAATTCCATTCGCTGTGGGACGCATAAAGTCTGTAGTTATCTTGTTTGTTTCCCTTTATTAAGTTGAACTTTTTAAAACCGGGCACGTCGTCCAAATGAGTATCCCTTTCCTTCCAAATCTTTTCAAATTCAGTTTCACGTCCTAAAATAATTTTAAACCTATTCATTGCGATATACATTATTCAACTCCAATATTGAACATTTGTATTTTAATGTTCATTATTTTAAAAATGGATTTTAGTTAAATTTCGTTAAATTAAACATATTTATTATTTTTAAAATCATAATTAATAATATTATTTATTTTTGGTTGAAAGTCAGAATAGTTGACTGGGTCATTAAAAAATAATCCAATATCAGTAAAATCTTTACATATTAATTTTGAGCATGAAATTGCAATATTTCTATATGTTTTATCAACCATTTTATCCATCAAGTTTGTTGCCACTTCGTCTTTTTTGATTTGATAATTATACATTACTGACAGTATCTCTTTTTCACTTTCTCCTAAGAAACAACAATTTGAAATTCTAAAATCAAGTTTCTTAACACGAGATAAAACGACTGATCTCATTAAATCATCTATTGGTATCATTGTTTTTGGAATTTTATGATTAGAGAGCAAATATTTTAAAATAGGCATTGGATTTTGAGCATAAAAAACTGCCTTAACCCATTCTCTGATACATCCAATGAAGAGATAATCAACATCATTTAGTTCTGAAATTTTAATAGGATTCATAAAAGATCTTTCTTAAATTAAATGTTATTTGATAATGATAATAATTATCATTACTGAAAAATAAGTCAATTTTTTTTAAATTTCTTTTTGTTTAGCGTGATTTATAAATTAGTTTTTGATTTTAAGTTTTGAATGGTATGTTTTAAAGGTAGACATATTAAAGTTATGTAATAAGGTTATATCATATGAAGGAAGTTTTATTATGACTGAACAAATAGATAATGTAGATACTTGTTGTGCAAATGGTTGTTGCAGTGATGGTTGCAAAACAGGAGAATGTAGCAGCAATTGTTATAGTGACGGATGTTGTAGTGACTCAGTTAACTGCTGCTCTGAGTAAAAAAGTTTATTTTTTTTTACTTTTCCAAGTGCCCCCATATTTGTAAGTATTCCCAAATAAATTTTTAATTTGTTATAAACAATTTCTACAAAGAAATACCCAATCTTTTATTTCATCGTATCTACAACGATACATCACATCTTTTTGTTTAGAACATTTAAAACATTCTTTTATTCTTAATTTGGACATTAGATATTATAAGTTCTTAGTATTATGATTTTCATCCAATAATTTGAAGTTTTTATTATTTAATGCTTCAAACTTGGCACAATTTATACATACATTATAAAAGTTAAAATTTTCGTCAATTTTGCACTTGTAAAACTCTTCGTGTGGAAATTTACATATATAACATTTTTTCATACTTACAATTATTCCGAATACTAAGGTTTTAATATTAAGGGATTTATTTATTTATTTTTTTAATTTAAGATTAATTCAAATATTATGCACATAAATAACGATTATTTTCTCAAATTATATAACTTTATTAATATTATTGGTAGCGGAGGAGGGACTTGAACCCCCGACACCCGGATTATGATTCCCTTTTCCTAAATCTATTTCATCATTAAAATCAATAGTTTATAAGATAAATATCTAAAGTGTATAACTCTTGTGTATAACTTTTTGTGTCTAATAGTAGTTTTGATTTGGGTTGTAATTCTTTTAAAGTTGTAAATCTGACTAGTAGATCTAATCCTTACTAGTTAATATTTAAGCATTTTAATTTCAATTTTATTTTATGATTTACTTATAAATATTTATTAATCAAATTTAAGTATGGTAATTTATTTAATTAGAGGGAAAGTTTATGTCAGATAAAATATTAAATAAGGGAGGTTGCGCATGTGGAAATGTTCGTTATAAAACAATCGGAAAACCAGAACATTCTGCAGTTTGTCACTGCAGATATTGTCAATTAAGAACTGGGTCGGCATTTGGCATATCAGTCTATTTTAAAAGTGTAAATGTAGAATTATTGTCTGGCGATTTAAAAAAATTTGAATATACAACGGAATCTGGAAATTTAGTGGCAACAAAGTTTTGTGTTGAATGCGGGACATCAGTTTTTTGGAATGCGGACATTTTCAAAGATATGACTGGTATTGGTGGAGGAACATTTGATCCACCTACATTTTGGTATGACATAAAGAGGGAAGTTTTTTGTAGATCAAAAGCATACTTTTCAAAAAATGAAATAGATGCAAAATTTGAGACCTCACCAATCTTTAATAAAATAAAAGAGGATCCCCCAAGAAAAAGTGGGGTTTAACCACTCTAAATTAAAGATAAAAAATATAAAAAAAAAATAAAATGTATTTAGCATTCATAATAATTTTTCAATAATAAAGAAAGTAATATTATTAAATTATTTAAAAATAAGTAATGGTGAAAGGTATTATGAAAAAGAGTTTAAGGATAAACTTAATAAATTAGAATTAGATATTAAAGAATTATCAGACCAGATTTCTAATTTAAATCAAACAATTATTAACAAAGAAAAATGTTAGTATCATATTTAAATCCAATGACTATACAGATAAAGTAAGTCCGAAAACATTATACTATTAAAATAACACTTAATATTATATTTTTTCATTAATAAATTAGATAATGTCGAAAAAGAGGAATTTATGGGAACTAATCCAAAGTTAATTAATTTTACCACACAAGATTTTATGTCAGAAAAAGAGTTAGAACTTGCAAGTTTAAGGTGGGATCAAGTAAAGGATTCTTACTACAAAAGATTAAAAAAATTAGGATTATTACGTTTTGTAAGTTTAAGAATTTGGAACAAAGAGAATATATCAAGATTAGGTTTTGTTTTTGAATATAAAGATGAAAAAGCATTTAAAGCATGCCTTCCTATTTGGAAAGAAATTGATGCTAAGGAGAGTGAAGATATGATCATTAAGACTTTTAGTAATAGAGGGATAGTTCTTGAAGACACCATTCTAAGTTAAAAGTTCACTGGTAATGAAAAGAGCACAGAACTCATAATTACTCCTTTCACTGTGTCATATCAAATCAATTACTTTCCTTTGTGATTGACTATCTGCTTCAATATATCTTTGTGTAGTTTGCAAAGAAAAATGACCTACCATCATTTGAATATCTCTTAAACTACCCCCTACTAAAGATATTTTTTATCAATAGGATCCCAAATTCAAGCAAAATAATAAGGACTTCTAACAGTTTTGTATAAAGAAAGACCTTTAGATACATTAATTATTTGTATTGTAAGGTTCTTATTCATAGTCCTAATTTTAGTGTATAACTGTGTATAACTGAAGACCTGAAAGCAGTGAAATATTAAACTGTTGATTTTATTTGTTTTTTGGTAGCGGAGGAGGGACTTGAACCCCCGACACCCGGATTATGATTCCGGTGCTCTAACCAGCTGAGCTACTCCGCCTTACGGTAAGATAGTTACTAAATATAAATTATTTTGCAGTCAAGTTATTACGAAGAAAAAAACTTATAACGTAATGATTGTATCTCTTATTTTGTCTTCTATATCTATTTTTAATTTAGGATAATCAACCTTTGACAAATTATTTTTTTCTTTAGTTATTGAAAATGTAAGTTTTTCAATAGCTCCTAAAGAGTTTATAAAATTCTTATAGGTTGATTGGCTTTCTGATAATAGAACCTGTATTTTTTCTAAATTTAAGTGGTTATCTTGCATTTTATTAATAGGCTTTTCACTTTCCCAGTTTATTATACTTGGAATAATGCCATTTAGATGAGATTGATCTGCTAAAATACTAGCGTTAGTGCCTGGCATAGCAAATTTCCATTTATACTCACCTCGTGATGCTTTAAAAAAAGGTTCATAATATTTTAGGATTTTTATATCTTCATTTTCAATAACATAACCTATTACTTGAGGTGATTTTCTTAACTGGGATTGTAATTTCAGACTATCTAAATTAAACCATCTTTTGGTATTTAAATGTCCACAGTTGGGATCTATTGAAATAACTTCTAAGTAAACACTTTTACTTATCTTAACTACCCTATTATGTGTACCCATATCTTTATGATAACCAATATTACTTAGTTTAACATTTAACTTATTTTCTACGTAAGAAGTTCCCTCATCCAAATTATTAGCCGCTATAACAACATGATCTAATTTATGCATTAATAAAATTATTCAAATCTAGCATATTTGGGGCATCTGTTATCCATCCACCACCTAAAACGTGGGAATGATCTTTAGTATTATAAAATACGGCCGCTTGCCCTGTTGAAACTCCAAATTGAGGTTCATCAAAATCTAATTCAGAAGTACCAGTTTTAAAGTCAACTTTAATTTTTCCTACAACTGGATTTGAAGTATTTCTTAATTTTACTAAAATTTTAAATTCTTTATTATGAGGTCGATCTATTATCCAATTACATTTTGTAATTTTAATTTTTTTACAAGCCAAATAATCTTTAGAGCCTACTATCACCTGTTTTTTTTTTGCATCCAGGGCAATAACATATAAGAGTGAATTATTGTCATCAACTCCTTTTCTGCCACCAATTCCTATGCCCTTTCTTTGTCCTATGGTAAAATCAATGATACCATTATGTTGACCCAATTTTTTTCCCTCAATATCAACAATATCTCCAATATCAATACTTCCTGGTCTTAATTTACGAACAACATCTGCATACCTCCCATCTGGAACAAAGCATATATCTTGACTGTCTGGTTTTTCTGCAACATCAAGATTATATTTTCTTGCTACAGACCTAGTTTCTTTTTTTGTTAATGAACCTAAAGGAAATCTTAAGAATTCAAGTTGACTTTTTGTTGTAGCAAACAAAAAATATGACTGATCTTTTGAAGAATCTATTCCCTTATACAAGCTTGGAGTACCTGTATTTTTTCTTCTTCTAATATAATGTCCAGTTGCCATAGCACTTGCACCTAATTTTTTAGCCCTATCAAGCATGTCTATAAACTTAACTGTTTGATTACATCTTACACAAGGAATAGGTGTTTCTCCTCGAAGATATGAATCAGCAAAGTCTTCCATTACTTGATCTTGAAAAAGATTTTCATAGTTTAATACATAATGTGGAATTTGAAGTTTACTTGAGACTAATCTTGCATCATTTATATCTGATCCTGCACAACATGCTCCCTTTTTTTGAAGCGCCTGACCATGATCATACAACTGCATAGTTAAACCTACTACATCAAAACCCGCTTCAACAAGTAATGCAGCTGTGACAGAGGAATCAACGCCCCCAGACATTGCCACAACTATTCTGTGCTTGGAGGGATTACCTTTTAAATCCATATCTTCAATTACTTGATTAATGTTAATCATCATCCTTACTCTTCTGGTATCAAAAGCCTAAGACCGTCAAGCTTGTCACTAACTTCTATTTGACATCCTAATCTGGATGTAGGTTGAAGCCCAACTGCCAAATCTAACATATCTTCTTCATCAGGATTAGGACCACCTACGATTGAGAACCAATCTTTATCAATAATTACGTGACATGTGCAACAAGAGATCGAACCACCACATGTACCCTCAATTTCTAAATCATTATCTCTAGCAACTTCCATTACAGACAGTCCGTTTTCTGCTTCTACAGATGTTTCAGTTCCTTCTGAATCAACAAATATAAGTTTAGGCACCTTTTACTCCAAAATTTATTAATACTTATTTTAAATCAAGCCAACATTCGGCTAAGTTATCTAATTCTTCAGTGGTTATCAAGCCCTCTGATTCTAATATTGTATCGTTTGGTGGAAATGACAATCTAATTGAATTTGATGCAAGATCTTGATAACCCATTGCACTAACTACATGACTTTTACTTATTTTACCAGAACTACAAGCTGAACCTGAGCTTACTGAAAATGATTCAAGATCTAATTTCATTAATGCTAAATCACCAGGTATATTTGGTAAAGCTATTAGTAAGGTATTGCTTACCCTATCACTATTCTCACCAAAAAAAATTGTTTCTGGTCTTATTTTTTTAATTTTATTACTTAGATAATCTCTGAGGTATTTCACTTGATTATCATTTTTTTTAGGCATTTCTGACATAATGAGAGCGGCTTCGCCAAAACCCAATATTCCAAAAATATTTTCAGTCCCTGCCCTTATACCCTTTTCTTGTCCACCTCCTAATATTTGAGGAGTCAAATTAAATTTATTGTTATTTATCAGTGCCCCTATGCCACTTGGAGCTCCTATTTTGTGCCCTGAGAGAGTTAAAAAATCTATCTCTAATTCATTTAAATTTATTTCAATTTTACCTAAGGCTTGTGCGGCATCACAATGAACCAAACATCCATATTTTTTTGCAATATTTATAACCTCTTTGATAGGCTGTATTACACCAGTTTCATTATTAACCCACATGACTGAAACCAAAATTTCTTTTCTATTTTTGTTAATTTTTTTAAGTAATGTTTCCATAGCATTTAAGTCAACTACTCCATTTTTATTTACAGGAATAATTAAGTTGCTTTTTGAAGAAGACAAAACTGCCAAATGTTCTATAGAACTTACGACAATAGTATTAAAGTTGTTGAAAACTAAATTTATAGCCTCTGTTGCAGAACTTGTAAAAATTATATTATCACTCTTTGCATTTACTAATCTAGCTATATTTAGTTTAGCTTTTTCCACTAAATTTTTACCTTTTCTTCCATAATAATGAACTGATGACGCATTTAACGGGCCAAAATTCATACAGTTAATTAAAGAATTTTTTACTTTCTCTAAAACCGGTACAGTTGCATTGTAGTCTAGGTAAATTTGTCTGTTCATTTTACTTATTTTGTTTTTAAAAAACTATTGTAATTATTTTTGTTAATTTTTACTTTTATTATCATTTTCAAATTTTTTAATTTTTTTCTCTAAATTTTCAACTTTTTTTAATAATGATACTAATGCCTTTTCTCTTGGATCTGCATCACTATCTGAAACAGCATAGGGTTTAAAAGTTTCTTTTTTTGCTGATCTTGCAAATTCTCTAGCGGGAACCCCCGCAACTGTTACGTTTGCAGGAACATCTCTTGAAACAACTGAGTTTGCGCCAATTCTTGCGTCATCACCAATATTAATCGCCCCTAAAATTTGAGCTCCTGAACCAATTATAACGTTGTTTCCAACTGTAGGATGTCTTTTTTGATTTCTTTGTAAGTCACTTTCTACTGACGGCATAATACCGCCAAGAGTTACTCCTTGATAAATCGTAACATTTTCTCCTATTTCAGTAGTTTCACCTATCACTATACCTAGACCATGATCCATAAAAAAGTTTGAACCTATTTTGGCTGCAGGGTGAATCTCAATACCTGTAAATATTCTGGCAAAATGCATTATTAGTCTTGCTAAAAATTTTAAATTGTATCTCCAAACAATATTTCCAATTTTGTAAAAAAGCATTACATGAAAAGATGGATATAGAAAAATGACTCCAAGTCTACTACCAGCAGCAGGATCTCTTTCTATAATAGAATCTATTTCTTTAAAAAAGTTTTTAATATTCATTAATATAAACACTGAGTTTTGTAATATTTATACTATAACTTTATCTAAAATTGTTCAAAAATATTAAGTAAAAAATTTATTTTTATTTAATTCATTAATATTGACAGATTAAAGATAAATTATTAATCGATAATTATAAAATTCAATATAACTGTTCTTTTAATTTTATAGCCAAATCAATTATGCTATAAATATACTTAAATTCACTGGAGCTAACAAATGCCTGAAGTAATTCTAAATGGTCCACACGGAAGAATTGAATGTAGATACCATTCAGGAGTTTCAACAGATTCTCCTATAGCCCTCATTTTACACCCTGAACCTAATCAAGGTGGCAGTATGAATAATAAAGTTTCGTATGGAATGTATCATGAATTTAGAAATAGAGGTTTTTCAGTTTTACGTTTTAATTTTAGAGGTGTTGGAAGAAGTGAAGGTATATATGAGGGTGGTGAGGGAGAATTGGCTGATGCTGCCGCAGTTTTAGACTGGGTACAATCTCAAAATATACATTCTAGATACACCTTTATTGCTGGATTTTCTTTTGGTTCATGGGTTGGAATGCAGTTAATGATGAGAAGACCAGAGATATTTGGTTTTATCTCAGTTTCACCACCGGCAGATAAGTTTGATTTTTCTTTTCTTGCACCTTGCCCAGCATCTGGCTTGATAATTCATGGTGAAAATAATAATAGAGTACCAAGCGAGGTAATTCAAAAAATTGTTGATAAAATTTCTATCCAAAAGGGTATCAAAATAGATGTTGAATTCATAAAAGAAGCTAATCATATGTTTTCTAATCATGATGAAGAATTAATGGAAGCTATAAGAAAATATTTAAACAATGCTCTAGATTCATCAGAATATAGAGAGATATAAAATAAAAAAGAGAATTACTAATGAATAAATCTATAAATTCAGATTTTCTGAATGTTATGAATGAAAGAGGTTTTATTCATCAAATTACTGATAAAAATAATCTAGACCAAGAATTATCTACAAATATAATGACTGGTTACATAGGTTTCGATTGCACAGCACCCTCTCTTCATGTGGGATCATTAATTCAAATAATGATGCTTCGATGGTTTCAAAAAACAGGGCATAAACCAATCGTTCTTATGGGTGGGGGTACGACTAAAATTGGCGATCCATCTGGTAAAGATAGTGCTCGACCTGTTCTTTCCTCAGAAAATATAGAAATAAATCAAAATAATATTAGAACTATTTTTGAAAAATTTTTAAAATTTGGATTTAGTAAAAACGATGCAATTATGGTTAATAATTCAGAATGGTTAGAAAGGCTTAATTATGTATCATTTTTAAGAGATTTTGGGTCCTCTTTTTCTGTAAATAAACTTATAAATTTAGAAAGCGTTAAACAAAGATTAGACAGAGAACAAAATTTATCTTTTCTAGAATTTAATTACTCTTTGCTTCAGGCATATGATTTTTTGCATTTGTATAAAAATTATGGTTGTAAAATACAAATGGGTGGATCTGATCAATGGGGAAATATAGTTACTGGCTTAGACTTAATTAGAAAGAAAACTTCAAAACAAACATTTGGTTTTACTTCTCCATTATTAACCACCAGTAGTGGTTCAAAAATGGGGAAAACAGCTAATGGTGCAGTCTGGCTAAATATAGAGCAATTGTCTGATTGGGATTTTTGGCAATATTGGAGGAATACTGAAGATTTGGATGTTATAAAATTTTTAAAACTCTTTACAGAAATACCAATTACAGAGATTAATAAATTAGAGGAATTAAAAGGTGTCGAATTAAATGAAGCCAAAATAATCTTAGCAAATGAAGTCACGAAATTATGTAGAAGTGCAGAAACTGCTGAAAAAATATCAACTTCTGCTTCTAATTTATTTAATAAAATATTAGATGATGAAGGATTACCCACTATAAATATATCAAAACCTGAAATATCCTTTATCAATGCTTTAAAAGATTTAAATTTTCTAAAAACAAATGGAGAAGCAAGAAGGTTAATAAGAGGGAACGGTGCTAAAATTAACGATATTGTGGTAAGTGATGAAAATTATATTATAAAAGTTGATGATTTTAAAAATGGCAAGGTAAAAATTTCATCAGGGAAAAAAAGACATGGACTATTAATTTGTTCTTAATTTAAACTAATTAATTTGACTTATCATTAATAAAAAAATTATTGTCATTCAACCAATCATCTGCAAATAAATCTCTTAAAATACCTGGCGCAAATGATAGAGTATTTAATTCAACCTCGGGACTTTCAAGTGGTCCAAACATTTTAAATTGCCCTGCAAACAACCCCTCTTTTTTTAATCCTGTTATTAACTTACCAACAGCAGGAACAATACTGATAATTTGCGATATTAATTTAATTGGCGCCACTGATCCTCTCATATCTAAAAATTTTCTCTTTAAATTTATTTTTCCTTTAGCAGCAATTCCTAATGATTCACTGGAAAGATATACCTTATCAAACGTAAAGTTATGTTTCTTGACATTTATATTTGCCCTCCCTTTATCAAAATAAACTCCTTCACCGGAAATAACAGATTGAATACCAGAAAAGCTTAAAACAGATAAAGAGTTTATTATTCCTGGAGTGTTAATTAGACTAAATTTTTTTGATTTAATAACACCTTTATAATGATCGTATGTATCATTTAGAAAATTTATATTTAATTTCATTTCGCCACTTCTTATATTTTTTGTGAAACCAAGTGCATTAAGAAGTTTACCTCCATCAGAAGTATCAAAAATAATATTAGGTAATTTATCTTTGTTTTTTTCCATAGTAATTTTGGTTTCTGCACCACCGACTAAACCAAAACCGTTAAGCCTAGATATTTTATCATCTACGTAAATTTCAAATTTTCCACTATCTAATAAAGATGACTTACCAAGCCATATTTGTCCAAATGCATTTGCTTCAAAGATAGATTTATTTATTGTTCCCCTGAGACTACCTGCCAAAGAAATTTTAGACTCTAAGATAATCTTATCAGCTGTGATTTCAAAGCTTATGTTCATGATATTGTCGGATTGTTTTTTAAGATTATCTTTAAAATAAGAAAAATCTATTTTTTTTCCCGAAAAATTTAGGTCAAATATTTTATTTTTTTTAGCAATAGATATTTGTTTTAAATCTAATTTTGGAGTCTTAATATTTCTTAATAAAATTTGGGTTGGAGCAATACCATCTAATTTAACAATACCAATTTTATAATTATTTTTTTCTATTTTTAAATTTATATCCTTTATAAAAGCAAGTTTACCCTTTTGATAAATAATTTCAGTTTTAATTGAGGATTTTATATTTTTTTTCTTTTTGAGGTTTAAATAATTTATTTTTAAACCTGAATCAGTTAAGTCTGAATTTAACTTTAAATTTAGATCTAGATTGCTAATATCTCCAGTTAATCTAATATTAAACTCAGTATCACCGATGATATCTACATTAAAATTTTTCTTTAGGTAATCGGAAAATTCCTTATTATTTTTTACTTTCAGGAGGCCGTTTTTAATAAATTGATTTTTAATTACTGTGTCTTTTAAAGCATATTGAAGTTTATTATCTTTAAATAACATTCCTTTTTTAATTATATAATTACTTCCATTAATTTCAACGTCGGCAACTGAATACTGTAAATTATCTTTTTCAAATTGAGCTTTATTAATAATAAAATTATTTTTATGAATTTTTAGTTTTATTTTGGCGTGATCGAATTTATAATCTAAATTATTTCCCCTTAATAATATAAAGCCTGTCGAAGCATTTAAATCAATATTTGCCCAACTTTGGTCAATTTTTATTTTGTTATTATGTTTATTCACTTCAAATTTAAAGTCGCCAGATATGGTACAAAATACTTTTTTAAAGATTTTATCATTGTGTTCAAACCTAATATTATTGAATTTTGACCGCCCACTTATTTTGAAAATATTAATTTTTTTAAAAAATGAAAAATTTAAATCAAAATTTATGCTATTTAAACTACCACCTTTGAAATTATCATTGTATTGTTTTAAAACATTTAAATTAACAAATGAATTATAATATTTTTTATAATAAGTTAGATGATTTTTTAATATTTTTGTTGATAATCTTTTTATTAAAAAATTAGAAAAACCAGTTTTAGAATTAAAATCTACCTCAGAGTACGATATTATTATATCGCCTATTGATAAATTATTAATCTTCAATAAACTATTTTTATTGTTCCATAATAATTTACCACTTAACTCCGAATTTAAAATAATATCATCATTATTTTTTATAATTAAGTTTGATTTCTTTGATAAGAAATTAAAACTTTCTACATTAAAATTCTTATCCGTAACAATATTAAATCTACCCTTTAAAAAGCCAGAAATAGTCTCTGTCTCAAATTTTAATTTTTCTTGTAACAAATTACTTAAGAATAATTTAGAGTCGATATTTTCTATGTTAAAGTTAAATTTGTTAAAACTTTCTAAAAAATTAGCTTTTACTGAAAAGTTTAATCTTTTATTTTTACTACAATTCATGTTGAGTGAACGGGCATTGTTTAAATATTGTGAAACAAAAACATTTTCACAATTAATTTTTAAAATACTTTGTTTAAGTGCTTCTCTACGATCTGAGATTAAAAAGCTAATATTTCCGATTACGATTTTATTTTGTAATAATTTTTTTAATGAGTGCTGTTCATCAAAACCTTTTTGATTTATTGATAAAAAAATTTTAAATAATGGCCCCGGTATAAATTTATTTTTCTGTAATTTTCCATACAAAGATAAATCTTTAAAATTTAGGTAACTAAATTCAAGATTATCTTTATTAAAAAAAATATTTCTAAAAAAGAAATCATACTTAAACCCTAATTCAATGAGCTTAATATTTGATTTTTCTTTTTGATCAATTGTATGAACCTTTGTATCATTCAATTCGATTTTTACAATATTAGGCCAGTTAGGTTTTAATATCTTTATAGAGCTAATTTCAATTGTTATATTTTCGTCATTAATTTTTCTTGAGATAAAACTTTTTACCTTTTTGTTAAGGAAACCTTTTAAATTTAATGATTTAATTATAAAATTTTGTGTTTGTTCCGAATAAACAAACATGGTTGTGACTACCCCGAATATAAAAAAAGGTAATATCAAAAGAAGAATTATAACTTTTTTCATCATCTTTCCTATTTTGTATAATTTTAGACAAATCTTAGTTGATATATTCTTTTGATATAATATAACTTAATAAAACTTTTAATACTAATTATAAGAGATCTTATTAATGATAAAAAAAAATGATGAAATACCTAAGTTTGAAATTTTAACTGATACAGGAGATTTTAAAATTTCAAATTATAAAGGAAAAAAAATTGTTGTTTTCTTTTTTCCTAGAGCAGATACTTCTGGATGCACCGCTGAATCAATTGCTTTTACAAATCTACAACATGAGTTTGATAAATTAAATTGTATCGTTATTGGTATTTCTAAAGATAATCAAAAAAAACAGGGTAAATTTAGAGAAAAATATAATCTTACTTGTGAACTTGGTGCTGACTTTGAAAATGATGTATGCGAACAATTTGGTGTATGGGTAGAAAAATCTATGTATGGGAAAAAATATATGGGTATTCAAAGATCTACGTTTTTATCAAACGAAAAGGGTATAATAACAAATGTTTGGGAAAAAGTGAAAGTACCTGGTCATGCAGAAGAGGTTTTAGAAACTGTAAAAAGTCTTAACAATTGATTTATCTTTTCATTCCAACTTTTAGTGCTAAAGCAGATTCAATAAAAATATCTATATCGCCATCTAGTACAGATTGAGTGTTTCCTACTTCTACATTTGTACGTAGATCTTTAACCATTTGATAAGGATGGAGAACGTAAGATCTTATTTGACTTCCCCATCCTATTTCTCCTTTATCACTTGTACTTTTGTTATTAACTTCTTCTCTTCGTTTCAACTCAATTTCGTATAATTTTGCTCTTAGCATGGACATTGCTTGAGCTTTATTTCTGTGCTGAGATCTATCATTCTGACATTGTACTACTGTGTTTGTTGGTAAATGTGTAATTCTTATTGCAGAGTCCGTTTTATTTACGTGTTGTCCACCTGCACCAGAGGCTCTATATGTATCAATTCTTAAATCTTTATCTTCAATTTCAATATCTATTTCATCATTAATTTCGGGATAAACCCAGATTGAAGCAAAACTAGTATGTCTTCTTGATGAAGAATCAAAAGGAGATATCCTTACTAATCTATGAACACCTGACTCAGTTTTTCCCCAACCATAGGCATTAAATCCCTCTATTAATAAAGTGCAAGATTTAATACCTGCTTCATCTCCTGAGCTTTCTTCAATATTTGAAATTTCATATCCTTTTTTATCAGACCATCTTGAATACATTCTTTGTAACATTAAAGCCCAATCTTGAGCTTCTGTGCCACCTGCCCCAGCATGTATTTCGATAAAACAATTGTTTGTATCAGCTTCTCCAGATAACAAACTTTCCAACTGAAGTTTATCACATTTTTTAACTAAACTATCTATTTGAGAAATTGTTTCGTCAATTAGTTCTTTATCATTTTCTTCCTCCGCAAGATCTATAAGCTCGTATAAATTACTTTTCTCAATTTCGATAAATTTTATAAGATCTAAATTTTTTTCAATTTGCTTTTTTTCTCTCATAATTACTTGAGCTTTAGATGAGTCTCTCCAAAAATTTTCAGTTTCTATTAATTCATCCAATTCTTTAGTTCGATTTAACGAC
Organism: SAR116 cluster bacterium AG-335-B03; assembly: GCA_003282435.1. GTDB lineage: Bacteria > Pseudomonadota > Alphaproteobacteria > Puniceispirillales > Marisalimonadaceae > Marisalimonas. Next base: position 18,605 of record QBZG01000013.1, on the reverse strand, counting down.
TGTTCCCAATTAAAATGTTTTTTTAAAATATTTAAACCATTATCAATTTCTTTGAATTTTACTTGAATTTCGGTTTGCATAACTTGTTCCCTACAAAATTAATATAGAGGCGAAAGGTTTTTTATAATTGTATTTGAATTTTTTAAATCTATAAAATTTTTATCAAAGCTTAAATTTGGTAATTGTCCTGGTTTAAAGGCTTCCAAAATGGATTTTTTATCTTTAGCACTTACTTGAAGACCACTATTGGGGTTTACAGATATAAGTTTTATTCCTGGTGGTCTCCTAAACGGAATATCTGGAATATTCAAAAGTGCTTCTTTCATAAAATCTCTAAATATTGGCGCAGCAACTGAACTGCCTGTTTCTTTAAAACCTAGTGGTCTTGGATCATCAAACCCTACAAATACACCAACCACTAGGTCACTTGAAAAGCCTATAAACCATGCATCAGTATTAGAATTCGTTGTTCCAGTTTTGCCAGCTAGATTTTTCCCCAATGAGTTTATAACAATGCCTGTACCCCTCTCTATTGCTCCTTTTAACATTGATACCATTTGATAAGCAGAGGATGATGAGATGACTTTCTTCCTTGTATCTTTGACTGCTACTAAAGGAATATTTTTAAAATTGGTGTATTGACCATTACAATTTTTACAATTTCTCTTGTCATGTTTAAAAATAGTAACACCTCTTCTATCTTGAATACGATCAATTAAAGTTGGAGTAATTTTTTTTCCTCCGTTAATTATCATCCCATAAGCATTAGTTAAACTTAGTAAATCAGTTTCACCCGCACCTAAAGACATTGATAAAAATGGTGGCAAATCTTTACTTATTCCAAATTTATATGCGTAATCTTGGATAATATTTTTAATAGATAAAGAGTTTAGTAAATTCTTTATTAACTCCTTTTTAACAAAGATTTTATTATATATTTGATCAACGTCTAAATTTTGGTTTATATATCCCAACAATTGATTTTTATTAAGATTATGCTTTATAGAAAATTCATCTATAATATTTTTGTTAATTTTTTCTGTGTTTTTCTTTTTTTCAGTAATATAATTAACCATAAAATTCACAAATCGAATATCTTTTTTTAATTTTTTTCCAATTAATTTATTTGTATAGTCTTTTTCAATATAATTTTTAATTAGCTCTTCTTCTTGAATAAGTTTAATAGCAAGTCTAGCAGTCATAAGATTTCTTGATTTTTCAATACCAAGTCTCATTGGGCTAGGACCATAGAATTTTTTAGTATAATTAGCAGGTTTCCATTTTTTACAACCTGAACATTGATCATAAGCTAACGCTGCATCTAAAATCAAATCTGTAGGTTTGTAAAATCTTTCTAAACCTGCCAAATATACAAATGGTTTAAATGCAGAACCTGGTTGACGTTTTGCCTGGGTAGATCTATTAAACTCACTTTTTTCAAAGTTATATCCTCCACTCATTGCTAATACTCTTCCAGTGTGGGGATCTAGAGCAACAATGGCTCCATTTACATTAGGAACCTGTGAAAGAGAGTAAAAGACGTTTCCCTGGTAATTGTTTTTTTTAGCTATAATCACATCCCCAACTTTAATAAATTTCTTAAAGTTTTTAAACTTAGCTCCTAAATAAATATTTAATTTATTTTTGTTATCTTTTTTAATCGTCTGTGGTCTAGCCCAATTTGCATTTAAGAATTTTATCTCAGCTGAAATTCCTTTAAGTAATAAAATTTTTATAAAACTTTCATTTACCTGAGTGACTATAGCTGCATGCCTGTTTTTTGGAAGGTTTAGTTGAATATTTTGTAAATATTTTGTAATTGCATCATCTTTAAAGTCTAATAAATCAATATTAGCTATGGGACCTCTCCAACCTTGTCTTTTATCCAAATTCTCTAATCCATTTATGAGTGAATTATCAGCATAACGTTGCATTAGAGGGTCTAAAGTAGTTCTAACTGAATACCCATTTGTATACAATCTTGATCCTATTTTTTTATCTTTTGACAAGATCTTTCTTACTTCTTCGGTAAAATAAGGTGCATAACCTTCGTCAATACCGCTTGATTTACGGATATTTATTAGTTTATTACTCTCCATTTCTTTTGTTTGCTTATCAATATAACCATTCTTATTCATTTGATTTAAAACCCAATTTCTTCTATTGACTGCATTTTTTGTTTTAAGAATTGGATTATAATTATTTGGAGCTTTTGGCAAAGCAGCTAAAAAAGCTGACTCAGCCAAATCAAGATTATCTAAACTCTTATCAAAGTAATTCAAAGCTGCAGCCGCGACCCCATAAGATTTAAACCCTAAATAAATTTCATTTAAATATAATTCTAGAATTTGATTTTTGGAAAATGCTCTTTCAATTCGAATTGCCAATATGGCTTCCTTTATTTTTCTTTCGTAAGACACCTCGGAAGATAATAAAAAGTTTTTGGCAACCTGCTGAGTAATTGTTGACGCTCCAATTAGTCTTTTTCCCGAACCTATATTTTTTAAATTGGTTAATAAAGCTCTAAGTGTAGCTTTAATATCCAAGCCAAAATGATTATAAAATTCTTTGTCCTCAGCTGATATAAATGCATTAATAACACTTTTTGGAATTACGTTAATTGGAACAAAAACTCTTTTCTCGATAGCATACTCAGCAAGAAGTGCCCCATTGCCTGCATGAATTCTAGTAACTACATTTGGATTATATTTTGACAATTCTTTGTAGTCTGGAAGTTGCTTTCCAAAGTACCACAAACCATAAAAGAAAACTATCATTCCTGATAATAACAATAAAAATGAGGTAGTTAAAAGGTAAGCAAAAAATTTCATAATTATTTATATAAATTAAATTAGACATTTTTAGGACAAGTTTATTCTTTATGGGTATCAAAATAGTTTTTTACTGCTACTGCTAAACCATTACTTAGTTTTTTTAAATATTTAGTACTTAACATTTTTTTTTCTTCTTGTTTGTTTGATAAAAACCCAACTTCTATGAGCACAGAAGGAATATCGTAAGATTTTAAAACTGAAAATCCTGCAAATCTATGCCCTCTATTTACAGCTAATTTTGTTTTTTCAAGATTTGAAAGAATTTTTTTTGCTAAATACGAACTATCATTCATTGCTTTTCTTTGAAACATTTTAATCAAAGTGTCAAATATAATAGGGTCTCTAATTTTATTCTTATTAGCTATAAAATTATCAACTTCATTTTCTCTTTTAGCTAACATTTTAGCTTCTTTATCTGAAGCTTTATCAGAAAGACTGAATACAGAAATACCTTTAGCTTTTTTATTTTTGCTAGAATCTGCATGTATAGAAATAAAAATATCTGCATTATTTATTTTTGCTAAGTTTGTTCTTTTCTTTAAAGATAAATATATATCTTTATCTCGAGATAATATTGTATTAATATCGTTATACTTTTTTAGAGCCTTTTTTAGCATAATAGATGTTTTTAACGTTATACTTTTCTCTAGCGTGCCTAAATGACCTATAGCTCCAGGGTCTCTGCCACCATGGCCTGGATCTATAAAGACAATATATTTATTTTTAGAAATATTCTTTCTAAGACTTTTTGGTTTTATCTTTGGTAACTCGATTGATCTAGATTTGAAAGTTTTTTTACTTATTAAACCTTTAATTTGTTTTTCAAGAGGTGATATGTTTCCATTATTTATTTTTAAAACGTGCTTAGCAATAGCAAAATTAGTAACACTTGACTTTGAAAACTGTATTTTTAAATTATAAAAGTCTCTACTATTTACACTATCATACATTATATCGGAAATAATTGCGGGTTGTTTCAATTCTAAAACTAGTATAGACCCAGGAATATTTTCTTTATTAAGCTTTAAATTCTTGATTAATTTTTTTTTTGCATTTTTTTTATCATTAAGAATAATTTTTTTTTCAAAATTTAATATTATCCTATATGGATTATCTAACAAATTAACTTTGAAATTGTCATTTTTTTTAATGTTGAAACATATGATTTTACTCTCTTGAATTTCACAGTTTGTATAAACTTTATCCAATTTATTTTTTTGATCCGCTAAAGCTATTGAGTTAATTAAATTTAATGAGGTAAAAAAAATAAAAAATAAAAAAGAACTATTCATGTTATTTTGGAATTTTATCACAATACTACTTGATAGTTAAAATAATTTTTTGATAATTTAATACTATAAAAAATAAAGTTTGTCTTGATTAGGTTAAAGTTATATAAGTCCTTATGGAATTTATTTGATTTAATATTTATTAAGTTTATAGAAGGTTATAAAATTATAGTTAAATTTACTAAGACACAAAACATGTGTTTAAATAGAATGAGTTTAAATCGAGTCTGACTTTGTCATTATAAGAAAGTTGTTATTATATTATATTATTTATTTAAAAGGTTTTTTTATTTTTAAAATATTACAGATATAATTCTTACATTTAAATATATATTATTTATACTTAAATGTATTTACTTTTAATTTTCATAAATACTCATTCATGTAGATAATGTGCTATTTAACTATTTTGATTGCACATAGATTTGAGGAGGAATTATGAGTAAACGTTTACTAATTGATGCGAGACAAATAGAAGAAACTAGAGTTATCACAACTACAAATGATATAATAGATGATTTTGAATATGAAGTTCACTCAAGAAGGCAACTGAAAGGAAATATTTATCTTGCGAGAGTAACTAGAGTTGAACCCAGTCTTCAAGCAGCTTTCATAGAGTATGGAGGAAATAGACAGGGGTTTTTAGCTTTTAGCGAAATCCATCCAGATTATTACAGAATTCCTGTCGAAGATAAGAAAAAGTTAATAGCTGAAGCGTCAGCCCAGACTGATGAAGAATTAAAATTAATAGAAAATATTAATGAAGATAGTGCTTTTGATTATAATGAAGAAGATCTTAAAAAAGTCAAAAAAAATCTCTACAGAAATTATAAAATTCAAGAAGTAATAGCACGTCGACAAATTTTATTAGTCCAAGTAGTAAAAGAAGAACGTGGGACAAAAGGAGCTGCTTTAACTACCTATATTTCAATAGCTGGTAGGTATTGTGTGCTAATGCCAAATACTCCAAGGGGTGGGGGAGTAAGTAGAAAAATTGCCAATATTACTGATAGAAAAAGGTTAAAAAAAGTCGTTGACGAACTTGATGTTCCTACTGGAATGGCTGTTATAGTTAGAACTGCAGGCAGTAAACGTACAAAAACTGAAATTAAGAGAGATTACTCTAATTCAACAAGTATATGGGAAAATGTTAAGAATTTAACACTTGAATCTAATGCGCCTTTTCTTATTCATGAAGAAGGATCGTTAGTTAAAAGAGCTATTAGAGATTTATATCATAGCGATATCGATGAAGTTTTAGTTGATGGGAATGATGCTTATAAAACATGTAAAAACTACATGAAATCATTAATGCCAAGTCATGCAAAAAAAGTTCAACAATATAACGACGATAAAAATCCATTATTTCAAAAGTATAAAGTAGATTCTCAATTACAAGATATTTTTAATAGTAAAGTAACACTTAAATCTGGTGGTTATCTAATTATTGATCAAACAGAAGCCTTAGTTGCTGTTGATGTTAATTCAGGAAAAGCAACAAGAGAAAGATCTATAGAGGATACTGCTTTAAAAACAAATCTTGAGGCTGCTGAGGAATTTGCTCGCCAAGCAAGATTAAGAGACTTGTCAGGTTTGATAGTCATTGATTTTATTGACATGGAGGAAAACAAAAACCGCATAAATGTAGAAAAAAAATTAAAAGAGACCATGCGAAAAGATAGAGCACGGATCCAAATAGGGGAAATAAGTAATTTTGGCCTCCTTGAATTATCAAGACAACGCCTTAGACCCTCTGTAGTAGAAAACTCCTCAGAATTATGTCCACATTGTGGAGGATCAGGTAGAATCCAATCAATAGAAGTAAGTGCAATTCAAATTTTGAGATCTATCGAAGAAGAATGTAGCTCTGAAGAAAATATGGCAATAAACGTTTCGGCACACTCAGATATTATCATTCACATTTTAAATAATAAAAGGCCACATCTTAATGAAATTGAAATTAGATACGGAATATCAATCAATTTTATAAATGATAATACAATTATACCGCCCTTAAGAAAATTGGAAATAATCAAAAAAAGTAATTTTAAACAAAATAATTCTACTGAAAATAAGCAAGACACCTCATCACCTGATAATGATGAAAAACAAATTAGAAAGAAAAGGAGCAAAAGACCCGTTAAAAAAAGAAGAAAAGAGGAAAATAAAACTAAAATTAATAACTCCTCTCATTCAAATGACGAAGATAAAAATGATAAAGTCAAAGAAATAGCCTTAGATGAGAATAAAGAGCTAAAGCCAAACAAAGATAATACTAAAAAAATTGATGCAAAACAAAAAAATACAAAAAAGAAAATAATTCGAAAATCAAAAACGAAAACAGATACAAAAGTTAAAAACGAAAAAGATAAACTAGGTGAAATAGCTGAAGATAAGATTGATTTGAGAAAAACACAATCATCTGCGCCAATAGAAATTATGAAGGTAGATGGAAAATTAAATTCTGACAAAACTAAGAAAAAAGGTTGGTGGTCAACATAAAAATATTATTCATTGTAATTTTTATTTTTGTTTCGAAACAAGCATATACCGCTCAGAGTATTTCGATTATTAGAGATGCTGAAATTGAGTTTTTTTTGCATAAAGTTATACAAACTATAATTGATAATAAAGTTAAAAATAATATTTATTACCCTAGGTTAATCTTAAATGATCAATATAATGCTTTTGTGACGGGCTCAAATAAAGTTTATATAAATACAGGTTTAATAAAAAAATCTAAATCAATAAGCGAAATACAAGGTGTTTTTGCTCACGAAATTGGCCACTTGGCTCTAAACCATCATAGTTCAAGATCTATCAATAATAAAAGTTTATCAAATTATGGAAAATTTGCTTCAATAGTTGGTATTGCACTATCTGCAAGTGGAAAATTAAATGCAAATTCAGCAATTGGCTTAATTGTAGGATCACAAGATCTTGCTACAAAATCTTCACTCCAATTTTCTAGGATTCAAGAACAACAAGCTGATAAATTTGCATTTGATATAATGCTAAAGAAGAAAATTCCTTTTGATGGTTTAGAACGCCTATTACTTAATTTAAGTGATAATGAGGCATTAAATGAAAATTCATTCACAGACTATTATAGATCACATCCATTTTCTAAGCAAAGACTAGATCAGTTAAAAAAATATAAATCTAGAATGAAATATACTACAAACGAAACTCAGAACATATTAATTAATAACAATAAAATTTCATTGGAATACATTAAAAATAAAATTAGTTCATATAACAGTGAACCAGATAAAATTTTAAAAAATAACAATAAAATTTTGTTAAACTATTCTCGAGTAATATCGTCTTATAAAGCTGGAAAATATGATTTAGCCCGTAAATATCTAAATACTTTAGAAAATAACTACAAAAATTATCCATACTTTTTTGAATTATCTGGAGATATTTATTTTAAAAAAGGAAGTTTTGAAAAAGCAATAACTGAGTATAAAAAAGCTATTGAAACTATTAATGAACAATTTACTCCATCTATTGATCTTATTAAATTCTCTTTAGTGAAATCATATATTCAAACAAATAAAAAGAAATACTTAAACAATTCTATTATCGTTTTAGAACAATTACTCCAAAACAACCCCAAATCGAGCTATTTATGGAGATTATTAGCGAAGTCGTCTAATAAAGTTAATAGAATAGGTATTTCATATATTGCTTTAGCTGAAGAAGCTCTAATTAAAAAAAACTTTATTAAAGCAAAGAAATATGTAGATTTAGCAAATAGTGATCCAACTATACCTAACTCTTACAAGTTAAGAGGTGCAGACATTTTAGCAAGAATAAAAATAAAAAAATAATCTACTTATTATTTGAAAGATTCTAATATGAAACAAAAAATTCAAGTATTACTTCTAATTTTGACCTCAGTTTTTTTACTTATTTTTCCATCTTATGCTCATGAAATTAAAATAGAAGAAATTGAAAAAATTATAAAAAATTATTTAATTAAAAATCCCAAACTGATTAAATCTACTCTTGAAGAGTATAAAAAAACAGTTGAAATAAACAAAAAAAATGATGCAATTACATTATTACGTGAAATCAAGAATCCTGGTTTTTTTAATGAAAACTCTGATATAACTATATTCGAATTTTTTGACTATAATTGTGGTTACTGTAAATCAGTTGTTGAGCCAATTATGGATGTTATTTCGGAGGATACAAAAGTTGACTTTGTTTTTGTTGAATTTCCTATATTATCTCAAAGTTCATATATAGCCGCTACTGCTGCTCTTGCCTCAGAAAAGCAAGGTTTATATAATGATTTTCACCTATCACTAATGAAAAAAAGGGGTAGAATAACAGAAGATGTAATTTTTAATATTGCAGAAAAAACTGGTCTAGATATCAATCAACTAAAAATTGATATGAGAAGCAAAGAAATTGAAAACAAACTTAAGAAAAATAGAGATGTAGCTAAATTACTAAATTTGAATGGAACGCCAGCTTTTATTATTGGGGATATTATATATCCTGGCGCTTTACAAAAAAGTAATTTAAAGCAAATGATAAAAAGTTTCCGGGAGAAATAAATTATTTTACTTAGTGTCTTAAAATCGACAATTTTAAATTTTATTTAGATTTTGGAGGTCAATTTTGAAAAAAAAACTATACATTATTAATGGACCAAATTTGAATCTTCTTGGTAGACGAGAACCTAAAAAGTATGGAAAAACTTCATTGGAAACTGTTAAATTTATATGTCTAGAAAAATGTAAGGGTTATAGCTTAGACTTACATTTTTTTCAATCAAATGTAGAAGGCGAATTGATTAGTGAAATACATAAAGCGATTGACGATGGATGTGGAGTTATAATTAATGCTGGTGCATTAACACATACATCTATAGGAATTTTTGATGCCTTAAGTATGTTTAATGGTCCTAAAATTGAAATACATATAACTAATGTTTACGCTAGAGAAAATTTTCGACATAAATCTTATATTTCTCCAGTTGTGACAGGTATAATCGCTGGTTTAGGAGTGAACTCATATTTGCTTGCTGTAGATGCAGTTCATGACCTTATAAAAGACTGAACAAAAAATAGGTGAAATAATGAATAAGAAGTATTCGCATAAAGAAAACCTTAATATAGTTCAAGACTTTGTCGATATTGTTAATAAGAATGATTTATCAGAATTAGAATATGAAGCTGAATATTTTAAAATAAAAATTAAAAATAATCTGAATAATTCACCAAGTTCTCAAAAAACTATTGTTAAAACTCCTAAAGCTAATATTTCAGAAAATAATATCAAAATTGAAGAAAAATCTGAAAAGTTTAATAACAAACACCCGGGTGCAGTCAATTCGCCAATGGTTGGCACAGCGTATTCATCCCCAGAGCCAGGCAAGGAAACTTTTATTAAATTAAATTCTTCAGTGTCAATCGGCGATACATTACTCATTATTGAGGCAATGAAAGTAATGAATTCAATTACCGCACATAAATCTGGAAAAATAGTTCACATAAGTTTTGAAGATGGCCAACCAATAGAATTCAATCAATTACTGGTAGTGATTGAGTAATAGGTTCATCATGTTTTCAAAGATTTTAATAGCGAACCGAGGTGATGTGGCTTTAAGAGTTTTAAGGGCCTGTAAAGAACTGAATATCAAAACCGTTGCTATTCACTCCACAGCAGATAATGATGCAATACATGTCCGATTAGCCGATGAAAGTGTATGTATCGGCCCTGCTCCATCTTCAAAATCATATTTAAATATCCCAGCAATAATAACGGCCGCTCAATTAGTCGGAGCTGACGCCATTCATCCGGGCGTTGGTTTTTTGTCTGAAAATCCAGAGTTTGCAGAAATTGTTGAAGCCCATAATATTGTTTTTATAGGACCAAAACCGGAACATATAAGATGTATGGGAGATAAAATAGAGGCAAAGATAACAGCGCAAAGATTAGGGATACCTCTTGTTCCTGGTTCTAAAAATAATATTTATGATTTCGAAAATGCTTATGAAGAAGCCAAAAAAATTGGTTACCCTGTCTTAATTAAAGCAGCTTCTGGAGGTGGCGGCAGAGGAATGAAAGTCGCTTTAAATGAAGAAGAACTTGAATCAGCTTTTACAGCGGCTAAAAGTGAAGCAAAAGCGGCATTTGGTGATGACCGCGTATATATTGAAAAATATCTTCAAAATCCAAGACACATAGAAGTACAAATAGCGGCTGATAAATTTGGCAATACTGTTCATCTTGGCGAAAGAGAATGTTCTATTCAAAGACGACATCAAAAAGTAATTGAAGAAGCCCCTTCACCTGCAATAGATAATAAGACAAGGAATACTATAGGTGAGATAGCGTCAAATGCTGTATCAAAAATGAGATATTTAGGATTAGGTACCATTGAGTTTTTATACGAAAATAATGAGTTCTTCTTTATAGAAATGAACACTAGACTTCAGGTAGAACACCCCATTACTGAAGCGATTACAGGAATAGATTTAGTAAGAGAACAAATAATGATCGCAGCTGGACTACCATTATCCTTCAAACAAAATGATGTAAAAATTAATGGTCATGCAATAGAATGTAGAATCAATGCCGAAGATCCGAGAACATTTGTACCTTCTCCAGGTAAAATTTCACAATTTCACTCTCCATGTGGACTTGGTGTTAGAATTGAGTCTTGCATATACTCAGGATATGAAGTTCCCCCATATTACGACAGTTTAATTGCCAAACTAATTGTGCATGGAAATGACAGAGATCAATGCATACTAAGACTGAAGCAAGCTTTGAGAGAAATCGTGATAGAACCAATTTCTACAACTATAGAATTGCATAGAGATATTCTTAATACCGAAGTAATGGAAAAAGGCTCATACGACATCAGATGGTTAGAAAATAAATTATTAAGTTCCTATTAATATTCATTAGTAATGTAAGAAAATATACTTGAGTACTAGACACCCTTTATCAATCTCACCTGAACAATTAGTTCAAGCTTATACTCTTGGTATTTTCCCTATGGCTGAGAACAGAAAAGATGAAAAAATTGTTTTTATTGATCCTGAATATAGGGCTCTTATACCAATCAGTAAATTTAAGGCTTCAAAAAGTCTTATTCGTTTAGCAAAAAAAAGACCTTTTAAGATAACTATGAATAAAGCTTTTGCAGATGTGATAAGATCATGTGCAACTGTAAACAGAACAGAGACTTGGATAAACAATGAAATAGAAAATTTATTTATTTCCCTAAATAATTTAAAATATGCACATTCAATTGAGTGTTGGCAAAACAATCAACTAATCGGAGGGATATACGGAGTTGCTTTAGGTGCAGTTTTTTTTGCAGAATCAATGTTTAGTTCTGTTTCAAATGGAAGTAAAATTGCCTTATTAAACCTAGTTGCAAGATTATGGAAAAGTGGTATTAAAATATTAGACGTCCAATTTCTAAATGATCATTTGATACAGTTTGGTGCATATGAAATTAACAAAACTAAATTCAAACAAGATCTTGATGAAGCCATTAGATTAAAAACAGATTTTTATTATTTACCTTCAACTGACGATGATTTTTTTAATTGTTTATCAACTTTTTTACAATCAAGGATCGAAACATCATAAACAGGATTCTCTAAAGCATTTAGAGCTGGACTAGATGCAAACATCCATCCACTAAATTTTACCTCTGAAAGTCTATCGGAATTATCCTTTATTTTTATAAATGCTAATGACTCAGGTTTAAATATGGGTTTTGAAAAAACACATCTTTCTACAAAAATATCTAATACTCCGAATTTATACGTTGTACCTACGTCTACTTCAAAAGTTTGTATCCTTGCTGTAATCTTATCAAGACCTTGAATAAGCAATTTATTTCCCTCAATCCATTGAGACGATAAAGCAATTTTAGGAAAAAGAACAAATATGATAACAAAAATTAAGTATATGAATTTCATCAAAAAACCTGACTTATTTTGTTACTTTTTGTTGCCTGAAAATATAAATTTTCCAAGCATATCTGTAAAACTTAATGTATCAGTAGTGTCATATATAACATCATTTGGTCCTAAATTTTGTTCAGATGTGCCCGGTATTATGTCTAAAAAGTTCCCCCCTAAAAGACTAGCAGAGGCAATTTTTGCTGAAGAGTCATCTGGGATTTTTATATCGTTATTAACAATAATTTTTACTTTTGCATTATAATCTTCTTGATTAAGCTCTAATTTAGTAATTTTACCTACATTAATTCCAGATATTTTTACATCATCTCCATTTTTTAAACCTGCAGTTGAACCAAAAATTAACAAAATATTATACCCATCTTTTTGAGTATTTATTGACTGCATACCCAAAGTTAAAAAGCCTATTGCAGTAAGCAAAACAATAGCTCCTAACAATATCTCAATTAAACTATATCTCATGAAGTGTCTTCCTAATTAATTCATTTTTATTAATATTATAACTTATTTACAAAAATAATAAATATTCATTGTAATAATTATTTATTTTTAAATTCTTAATTAATTGGTTAAAAATTAAGTAAAATTAGATAGTTACAAAAAAAAATCAAAAAAATTGAATTATCCACTTTACTAACACATACTAAATCATGTAATTTAAATTTTCGTAGTTACTATATATTGTGTTTATCCACAGGTTATATTAATTAACGTAAATCAAATAGAAAAAATTAAATTAAGGAAAAACAAGAGTTTATTTATAGGAAATTTTGAACATCATGACATTTTGTTAAAATTTTAACAATTTATCCACAAGAGATTATGAGACTTCAGCAACAAAATCTGACAAATACACAATTATTGTTTTCTTTATTGTAAAAAGGAAAAGAGATGAAATTTAGAAGACAATTTACAAAAAAAGGAAACGATGCTTATGCAGGTTTGGAGTTTAAAACTACCTCTAGCGAAATTAAAAATCCAGATGGAACAATAGTTTTTAGTGCTCCAAACATTGAAGTTCCTGGCAACTATTCTCAAGTGGCAGCAGATATAATTGCACAAAAATATTTTCGTAAAGCAGGTGTTCCCGCTATTGTTAAAAAAATAGAAGAAAAAAATATTCCTAATTGGTTATGGCGATCTGAGCCTGATACCGAAAAATTAAATAAAATATCAAAAGACAAAAGGTATAAAGGCGAAGAGTCGGCTAAACAAGTTTTTGACAGATTAGCTGGAACATGGACTTATTGGGGATGGAAAGGCAAATATTTCACCACAGAACAAGATGCAAAAATATATTTTGACGAAATGAGGTTTATGCTTGCGGCTCAAATGTGTGCACCAAACTCACCGCAATGGTTTAATACAGGGTTACATTGGGCATACGGAATAGATGGTCCAAGTCAGGGACATTATTATGTTGATTTTGAAACAAAAAAATTAGTGAAATCACAATCATCCTACGAACATCCTCAACCTCATGCATGTTTTATTCAATCTGTTCAAGATGACCTCGTAAACGAGGGCGGAATTATGGATCTTTGGGTAAGAGAAGCTAGACTTTTTAAGTATGGATCTGGAACTGGATCAAATTTTTCAAAATTAAGAGGTAGTACCGAAGGTTTATCTGGTGGTGGAAGATCATCAGGGATGATGAGTTTTTTAAGAATCGGTGACAGAGCAGCCGGAGCCATTAAATCTGGTGGAACGACGAGAAGAGCCGCAAAGATGGTAACTGTTGATATAGATCATCCTGACATTGAAGAATATATCAATTGGAAAGTTGTTGAGGAACAAAAAGTTGCTGCATTAGTTGCAGGATCAAAATTAACAGCTAAAAACTTAAAGTCCGTAATGGATGCTTGTAATTTAGATAGTTATGGTGACAAAGAAAGATTAAACCCTAAAATCAATACTGAACTTAAAAAAGCAATCTTAAATTGCCGTGCGGTTATGATACCAGAAAACTATATTCAAAGAGTTATGCAATTTGCTGGTCAAGGGTTTAAGGAAATTGAGTTTCAAACCTATGATACAGATTGGGATAGTGAGGCATATTTAACAGTTTCTGGGCAGAATTCTAATAATTCGGTAAGAGTGAGCAATGAATTTTTAGAAAAAGTTCAGCAAAAAGCTGAATGGGATCTCATAAGAAGAACAGATGGAGATGTTCATAAAACAATTAATGCACCCGACTTGTGGTCTAAAATCTCTGAGGCGGCGTGGGCCTGTGCAGACCCTGGTCTTCAATATGACACTACTATCAATGAGTGGCATACTTGTCCAGAAGCTGGAAGAATAAATGCTTCAAATCCTTGTTCAGAGTATATGTTTATTGATGACACAGCATGTAACTTAGCATCTATAAATTTATTGCAATTCAAGAAAGATGACTCATCTTTTGATATAGAGGCGTATGAATATACTACCAGGCTATGGACATTAACTCTCGAAATTTCTGTAATGATGGCACAATTTCCTTCAAAAGAAATTGCGCAAAAATCTTATGAATACAGAACACTTGGATTAGGATATGCAAATATAGGTGGTTTATTAATGTCTTGGGGTGTTCCTTACGATAGTGATCAAGGAAGATCCATATGTGCGGCACTTACATCTATAATGACTGGTATTTCATATGCAACATCAGCAGAAATTGCTGGAGAACTTGGTCCATTTCCAAAATATAACGAAAACGCAAATAGTATGTTGAAAGTTATGCGTAATCACAAACGAGCTTCAGAAGGTAAAACTAAAGGCTACGAAGATTTATCTATTAATCCAGTTCCTCTTATGTCTCAAAATTGCCCAGATCCAAATTTAATTTCTGCTGCTAAAGAGGCGTGGACAAAAGCTTTAGCTCTGGGTGAAAAGAATGGATATAGAAATGCTCAAGCTACTGTAATAGCACCAACTGGAACAATTGGCCTAGTTATGGATTGTGATACTACTGGTATAGAACCAGACTTTGCTATGGTTAAATTTAAAAAATTGGCTGGTGGTGGATATTTTAAAATTATAAACAGAGTGGTTCCTGAAGCTTTAGCATATTTAGGATATGACGCAGATCAAATTGATGATATGCAAAGATACGCAGTTGGAGCTGGTAGCCTAAAAGATTGTCAAGCAATTAGCCATAATGCATTAATTTCAAAAGGATTTACTAACAAAGAAATTAAGTTAATTGAAGACTCTTTAGAGTCTGCATTTGACATTAAATTTGTATTTAATCAATTTACTCTAGGTGAAGAATTTTGTAAAAATACATTAGGCATATCTACAGAACAAATGAATGATTTCACATTTAATATGTTAGAATTCTTAGGTTTCACTGCTGAAGAAATTGACGTTGCAAATATTCATGTTTGTGGTGCAATGACACTTGAAGGCGCACCCCACTTAAATAGAGATCATCTTGATGTATTTGATTGTGCTAATGTTTGTGGTCGAATAGGCAAAAGATTTTTATCTGTAGACAGTCACATTAAAATGATGGCAGCCGCACAGTCTTTTATATCTGGTGCCATTTCTAAAACAATCAATATGCCAAATGATGCATCCATAGATGACTGTAGCGATGCATATATGCTTTCTTGGCAACTGGGTATTAAAGCAAATGCATTATACAGAGATGGTTCAAAATTAAGTCAACCACTTAACTCCGCCTTACTAGATGAAGACGATATCAGTGAAGATCAAGACAACATCACAAATGAACAGGACATAACGAAACGTACAAGTGAAGTTGTTGAAAAAATTGTAGAACGATTTGTAAGAGCTGAAAGAGATAGATTACCTCACAGAAGAAAAGGCTATACGCAAAAAGCAACTGTAGGAGGCCATAAAGTTTATCTAAGAACTGGTGAATACGAAAATGGAAAATTAGGTGAAATATTTGTTGATATGCACAAAGAAGGAGCTGCATTTAGATCATTGATGAATAACTTCGCTATTGCCGTATCTATTGGATTACAGTATGGAGTGCCTTTAGAAGAATTTGTAGAAGCTTTTACTTTTACTCGTTTTGAGCCACAAGGAATGGTTACTGGTAACGATACAATAAAAATGTCAACATCGATTTTAGACTATATTTTTAGAGAATTGGCCATATCCTACCTAGATAGAAATGACTTAGGCCACGTTGGACCAGAAGATTTAGATTCAAGTACAACAGGTTCAGGAAATAACAAAGCCCTAGTTTCAGAAAAAGTAGCAAGTAGAGGTTTTGTAAGAAGAGAGCTCAAAGTTGTTTCAGGTGGCACAAATAACGTAACGATGATGCCGCAAACAACTTCACTTAAAGAAGATAAAATTGAAATAAATACTGATGATACTACTGTTGTTATTAATGAGTCTAAGGCTCCGAACCTTGCTCAAGAAATTGAAGCTAAAATAAAAGGCTATGAAGGTGAAGCATGTGGTGAATGTGGTAATTTTACACTTGTAAGAAACGGAACATGTATGAAATGTAATACATGCGGTGCAACTTCCGGTTGTTCATAAGCCAAAGGATTTTAAATGAGTAATGATATCAATGAAAAACTAGAAGAATTAAATATTCAGCTTAATGAGGCAAGTTCTCCAGCAGGCAGTTACGTACCATATGTAATTTCTAGTAATTTAGTTTTTATTTCAGGACAATTGCCTTTTGTAAATGGAGAACTCGCTATAAAAGGCAAAGTTGGAGATACAGTATCTCTTGAAGACGGTATAAAAATGGCGGAAGCTTGCGCTAAAGCTTTACTAAGCCAGCTTAAATCTGCTTGTGACGGCAATCTCAACAAAGTCAAAAGGGTTGTCAAATTAGGAGGATTTGTAGCATCAACACCAGACTTTACTGATCAACCAAAAATAATTAATGGTGCATCAGACTTGTTTGTAAAAATATTTGGCGAAAAAGGGAAACATTCACGCTTTGCCGTTGGGACAGCTTCACTTCCATTAAATGTTCCTGTTGAAATTGAAGGTATTTTTGAGATTGAAAATTAGGTTATTTTTTCTTAAAATACAACAAACGAACTAATGAAATCTGAATTAGTATCTAGTTTAGCTGACGTTAATAGAAATGAATGGGACTCACTGAATACGAGTAACCACCCTTTTACATCGTACGATTTTTTAAATTCATTAGAAATGTCAGAGTCTGTGACAGCTAAGACTGGCTGGAGCCCTCAGCACATAATAATAAAAAATAATACAGGTAATATAATAGGTGCTTCACCTAATTATTTAAAAATGCATTCTTATGGAGAATATATATTTGACCACGCTTGGGCAAATGCATTTGAAAATGCTGGTGGTCAATATTATCCAAAATTACTTTCCGCCATACCTTTTACTCCTGCAACAGGGCCTAGAATTTTAATTGATCCAAAAAATTCTGATAATAATAAAATATTTGAGTTAATAATAAAGATGTTTGAAGTAATAGTTCAAAATAATAATTTAAGTTCGGCACATATTAATTTTATTACAGACAAATTAAATAAAAAATTGAACAATGAAAAATGGATTAAGCGAAAAGGTCTTCAATTTCATTGGCATAATAGAGACTATAATTCATTTGATGATTTTTTGAGTAAGTTAAAAAGTTCAAAAAGGAAAGCTATTAGGAAAGAGCGAAGAACTATTATGAATAATAATTTAGTTATTCAAAAGGTAACTGGTAATGAGTTGAACAACGAAATTTGGGACTCATTTTATAATTTTTATCTCAATACTATAGATAAAAAATGGGGTGGGGCATATTTAACAAAAAATTTTTTTTACTTAATCAATAAAACTATGAAAAATAAAATTTTGTTAATAATAGCAAAGCAAAATAACAAAATCGTAGCTGGTGCATTAAATTTTATTGGTAGCAATACTCTTTATGGAAGAAATTGGGGCTCTATAGTTGATATCCCATTTTTACATTTTGAACTCTGCTACTATCAAGCTATAGAATATGCAATAGATAACAACATCAAAAAAGTAGAAGCAGGTGCACAAGGTCATCATAAAATACAAAGAGGGTACGTCGCAGAAACAATATACAGCAGTCATTTAATTCAAAATCAATCTTTTGCTAAAGCAGTTAGAAATTTTGTTCAATTAGAAGCAAAAGAAATTGACAAACAGATACAACTGATTAATGAACAAGGTTCACCATATTCAAATATATAAATTAAGTTAGCTCTGGTGTATCTTTACTTTTAAATTTAGACCCTATGATTTTCTTTTTTTTATCTTTGTTACCTAAACCTTCTGTCTTAAGAATTAACTTATCTTTTGATAAATCTACATTAACAATACCACCATCGACTAATCTTCCAAACAATAGTTCTTCAGCCAATGGCTTTTTGATATGTTCTTGGATTACCCTTCCTAGAGGTCTGGCACCAAATGTTTTATCATAACCCTTTGTTGCCAACCAATCTCGAGCTTTGTCCGTTAATACGACTGAAACACCTTTTTCAGATAATTGTACTTCTAATTGCATAATAAATTTATCAACAACCATTCTAACAACTTCTAGA
>QBZG01000012.1 GCA_003282435.1 SAR116 cluster bacterium AG-335-B03 | reverse complement strand
GATATAAAAATAAAAAAAAACGACTTTCTTACAATTATTGGACCAAATGGTGCTGGTAAAACTATGCTACTAAAATGTTTAATGCAGTTCTACAAGCCTGATAGTGGCCAAATTATAAAAAAACCAAATTTAAAAATGGGATATATGCCCCAGTCCATAAATATCATTAATACAATGCCTATGAGTGTCCAAAATTTTATAACCGTAAGAAAAAAATTTGATGAGATTTCTTTTAGACAAGTTGTATCAGAAACTCAGATTAAGAAAATAATTAACAAGCAACTTTCAGTTTTGTCTGGAGGTGAAATGCAAAGAGTATTGCTTGCAAGAAGTTTGCTGAATAATCCTGAATTACTTATTCTTGACGAACCAGCTCAAAATTTAGACGTTTCTGGTCAAATCTACTTTTATAATCTTTTGCAATCCATATATCTGAAAAGAGGTTTAAGTATTTTGATGGTGTCTCACGATTTACATCTAGTTATGGCTTCAACAAAGAAAGTATTATGTCTTTCTAATCACATATGCTGCGTCGGTAAACCTCAGCAAATTACCAAAGATCCTGAATTTATATCTATGTTTGGTAAAGATATGGCAGATATAATGGCAGTTTATCAACATTCAAACGAGACTGAAACAGTTCAACACAATAATATTATTACTGGAGAATAAAATAATTGATCCTTTCATTATAAGAGGTGTTTTAGCAGGTGTTGCCGTTGCTCTAATATCTGGGCTAGTAGGCTGTTTTGTCGTTTGGAGAAGACTCTCATATTATGGCGAATCAATTGCACATAGTTCCTTACTAGGTGCGGGAATAGGAATATTACTTGGTGTCGGCATAAATATAGGAGTTGTTTTTGTCTGTTTGGTCTTTGGATTTCTATTTTTATGGTTACAACAAAGTAAAGCTCTCTCATCCGATACCTTATTAGGTGTATTAGCCCACGTAGCCCTTGCTATTGGGATTATAGTAATTTCATTCAATAAAATTAAAATAGATCTACATGCTATTTTATTTGGTGACATTTTGACAGTAAGCTCAAATGATATTTGGGGAATGTATATAGGAGTTTTTTTAGCTATAATTCTTATATTATTAAATTGGTCATCTTTACTTTTAGTGACCGTGGATGAAGATTTAGCAAAAGCAGAGGGAATTAATCCTCTATACATGAATTTGTTATTGACATCAGTTTTAACCATAGTTGTTGCGTTGTCATTGCAAATTATTGGACTTTTATTAATTACAGCAATGTTAATAATACCTGCTGCAACTGCTAGAAGACTAGTCAATTCACCAGAAATTATGGTAGTAGCTTCAACCCTAATTGGTATTTTTTCAGTTATAATAGGAATTTTTATATCTGTTGAAACAGATGTTCCATCTGGACCTTCCATTGTAGTTGTTAGTGCAGTTTTATTTTTTATTTCCCATTTTTTTGGGAAGTTTTTAAAAAGAGAATAAAAAATTTTATAATTTTATATCAACTAAGGTTTTAAAATTATTTTACCCTTAGCGCCTCTTGCAAGAATTTTTTCTAACACTTTTGCAGCTTCTGACAATGGATAATTTTCCTCTATCAGAGGTTTAAGTAGATCTTTTTGATACCATTCAAATAGTTCAATCATATTCTTTTTATATTCTTCGGGTTCTCCTCGGGTAAAAGCTCCCCAGAAGACACCAACTACACTAAACTCTTTTACTAATGCTAAGTTAACTGCTAATTTTGGTATTGTACCTGATGCAAATCCAATAACTAATAATCTACCACTTCTAGCCATTGTTCTAGCCACTGTATCAAATATATCCCCTCCAACAGGGTCAAAAATAACATCGACACCTTTTCCATTTGATATGCTTTTTAATTCTTCTTTAAGATTATCGTATCCAATGGAAATATCTGCTCCATTATCTTTGGCTATCTTTTGCTTCTCAGGATTTGAAGATACAGCAATTACTTTTGCTCCTATTATTTTACCTATTTGAATGGCTGCTATTCCAGTTGAACCTGAAGCTCCTAAAACAACTAGTAACTCATATTTTTTTAATTTAGCTCTTTGTTTTAGAGCGTAATGAGAAGTCCCATATGCACACAAAAGTGCGCATGAATCATCAAAAGACATTTTAGGCGGTATTTTAAAAACTTTTTTTTCTTGGACAACAGCTTGTTCTGCATATCCACTAAGCTGAGAAAGAGCTGTAACTCTATCTCCTATTTTAAAGTTTTTTACACTTGATCCAACTTTTAAAATTTCTCCAGCTACTTCCATTCCAGGAATAAAAGGAGTTTCTGGTTTTAATTGATATTTGCCTTGAACTAATAATCCATCTGGAAAATTTACACCTACAGACTTAACATTTATGATTACACTTTCACTTTGAATAATAGGTTCTTTGACATCTTTATATTCTATATTTTGGATTGGTCCAAAATCACTACAAACAATCGCTTTCATTTCAGGCCCTTTATAATTTATTAATTATGAAAATACTAAAGATATTGTTTCAGCAATAAATGCTGGCTTACTTTCATTTTTAATTTCTAATTCACATTTATTTACGACTCTGTATCCACCATTCTTCATTTCTTCACATGATATTATAGTTCTATTGAGTCTAACATGTGATCCAGCCTTTACCGTGTTGATAAAGCGTACTTTATCAGAACCATAATTTAATGTTTTAGATGAGTTTTGAATTTGAGCATTTTGGGCTGCCAATTTTGGTAGTAAAGATACCATGAAGTAGCCATGAGCAATAGTTTTACCATCGGGCATTTCTTTTTTTGCTCTTTCTTCATCAACATGTATCCATTGATGATCAGAAGTTGCTTCAGCAAAGTTATTAATTTTTTCCTGAGTTACGTGATACCATTCACTTGGTGTCAATGGCTTTTTAATAAAATTTCCAATTTCTGAGGGGTGTTTAATAACTACCATTTTCTACTCTCTTATTTTATTTTTAATTTTCATCATGAATGATAGATTATTTAATATTAAATAAAAATAAATTTCTGCGGAGATTTTAATGTTACAAAATAAAAACATAAAATTAGAAGGTGTTATTCCAGCAACATTACTAGCCTTTGATAAAGATTATCAAATAAATGAAAAAGCAAGTAGAAAGCATATAAAAGAGTGCGCGGTAACAAACGGTATTTCAGCTATTACTGTCAATGGACATTCTTCTGAGATACATGCCTGTGATTTTGAAGAACAAAAGCGCATTTTAAGTTTTTCTCTTGAAGAGGTTGGTGATTTTATGCCTATTATAAATGGTGTTTATGCTGACGGCAGTATAGAGGCTGCCAAAATTGCTAAAATGTCTTATAAAACTGGCGCCTCTGCTTTATTATGCTTTCCTCCGCAAAGTATGGCTATGGGTGGTCATTTGAGGCCGGAAATGGCTGTGGAGCATTTTAAAAGAATTGCAGATGCAACAGATCTACCTCTTATATGTTTTAACTACCCATCTGCAGGAAATTTAACTTATCCATTTGATACATTACTAACATTATTTGAAGCTGTACCCACTATTAAAGCCATAAAAGATTGGTCAAACGATCCTATGGTTCATGAAAAACATATAAAAACATTTCAAAATCTCTCTAATCCAGTAAACGTTCTTACTACACATAGCTCTTGGTTGATGTCATCATTAGTAATGGGAGCGAAAGGTTTGCTATCAGGTGCAGGCAGCGTAATTGCTTCTTTACAGGTTGAAATGTTTAATGCTGTTAAAGCCAAAGATTTACAGAGTGCCCAAAGAATTAATGATCAAATTTTTCCTTTAACTCAAGCTTTTTATTCTCCTCCATTTTTGGATATGCATAATAGAATGAAGGAAGTTTTAGTTTTAACTGGAAAGATGGAAGAGGCAATCGTGAGGCCTCCACTTATGAAAATTTCTCAAAAAGAAATATTTAATCTTAAAAAAGCAATAAAGCAGTCTAGACTATAATTTTTTAAAAACTATAATGGTTTATATATTGAATTAGAATTAAATATTTAGTTTAATTATGATACTTTTTAACTTTGGAGGAAAACAATGAATTTTTTTAGACAATGTCTAATTTTAATATCATCAATTTTGATTTCTTTATTAACTTTTGTGGGCATTAGTAATGCTGACGGACATAAAGGTTTTAAACTTGGTGTAGTAACATTCTTATCAGGGCCGGCGGCTGAGCCATTCGGAGTTCCTGCGTGGAATGGTGGTAAGTTATTTATTAAATTATTGAATGAAGGAAAAGTGCCAGCACCATATAATAAAAAAGGTTTTGGTGGTATGAAAATTACTGCGATACCCATTGATGAATCTGGTGGAGCAACAAAGCAGGTTCAAGAATTTAGAAATTTAGTTCAAAGAGATAAAGTTGATGCTGTATTAGGTTATGTATCTTCTGGTGATTGTATGGCTATTCCGTCAGTAGCAGACGAACTCAAGGCTTTGACGGTACTTTATGATTGTGGAACTCCTAGAGTTTTTGAAGACGCATCATATAAATATGTTTTTAGAACTGCAGCTCACGCAGCTATGGATAATATTGCCATAGCAAAATATTTGATAGAAAAGGGCCACGATATAAGTTCTATAGCTGGCATTAATCAAAATTATGCTTGGGGAAAAGATAGTTGGAAAGATTTTAGTGTTTCAGTGAAGAAACTATCTCCTAGTTCTGAAATTAAAAATGAATTATTTCCAAAAATTTTCTCAGGTCAATATGGAACTGAAATTTCTGCTTTAATGAATTCAAAAGCAAAAGTTGTTCATAGTTCACTATGGGGTGGAGACCTTCAATCTTTCATTTTGCAAGCCAAGCCTAGAGGATTGTTTAAAAGAACACAGGTTGTTTTTTCAGCTGGTGACCATGTAATGCCTGGTCTTGGTAACAAGTATCCTGAAGGTGTTATTCTGGGCGCAAGAGGACAATATGGAATGATGGCTCCTGACACCGAGTTAAATAAATGGTTTTATAAATCATATATGGACGAATATGGAGTTTTCCCTGCACAACCTCCATATAGAATGGTTCAAGGATTGATGGGTCTGAAAATGGCAATTGAAAAAGCTATGGAAAAAAATGGTGGTAAAAAACCTAATAAAGATGAAATAGCTGCTGCTTTTAAAGGTCTTGAGTTTGACTCTCCAGGTGGTCTTGTGCAAATGAAACTTGGTGACGGTCATCAGGCCATTCAACCCCATGCTATTGGAACAACTGTAAAGGATAAGGATGGAAATATAACTGTTACTGATATAGTGAGATATAAAGCAAGTTGTGTGAACCCACCTAATGGCATCAAAGCTGTAGATTGGATTAATGCTGGATTTCCTGGAGCCGATTGCTAGTTTAAAATAAAAATAATATGGCCAAGACATAAAATCATTTGTCTTGGCTTTATTTATTACTAATAAATTCACTTAAAGAGATAAAAATTGGTTGATGAAATTTTAACTATAGTTTTAGACGGTGCGATTTATGCATCATGGTTATTTATTGTAGCCCTTGGTTTAACTTTTGTTTTTGGTGTCCTTAAAATACTTAACATTGCTCACGGTGGAATATATGCACTAGGAGCCTACTCAACTGCTACACTAGTACCTATTTTTTATTCATTGGGAATGCCAGAACAATTAGTTATTTTAGCGATGCTAGTTTCAGCATTAGCAGTGGCTATAGTTATTACTCCAATAATGGAAAGAGGAATTTTAAGAAGATTTTATGGTCAAGATGAAGTTTTAATCGTTCTTGTGACTTATGCTATTTATCTTGTTTTAGAAGATGTTCAAAAATTAATTTGGGGAATGAACTCCTTATATGTTTCAGAACCAAGAGAACTTCTTGGAGCCTTAGAGTTTGGATCTTTATATTATGTCGGTTATGATTTAGCTCTTATCGGATTAGCTATTTTTTGTGGCCTTTTTCTATGGTTTGTACTTAATAAAACTCAGTCAGGTAAAATAGTACTGGCAGTCATTCATAATCCGGAAATAAGTGGTTGTATGGGAGTAAATATAAATAAAGTTTACTTAGCAGCCTTTTTTATTGGAGCATTTTTAGCCGCATTGGCCGGATCTTTTACTGCTCCATTAATTTCAGTTCAGGTTGGCATTAGTGTTGCGGTTGTAATTGAAAGTTTTGCAGTAGTGATAATTGGAGGGCTAGGTAGCATTCCAGGAGCTGTTATTGGTGCTTTGATAATTGGAATGGCAAGAGCAGCATGTGTTCATAAACTTCCAGAGGCTGAAATTTTTATAATGTATTTTTGTATGGCAGGGATGTTAATTTTTAAACCCAAGGGTTTGTTTCAAGGTGCTCAAGCTAGGAAAATATAATGTCAGAAAAACTTTATAATAACTTATTGTTTCAAAGTATTTTTTTAATGTCATTTTTAATTCTCGTTGGACTATTAATTCCAAACTGGCTTGTCTTTGTTATTACAAAAGCTATTGCTTATGGTCTTGTTGGTCTGGGAATAATTACTCTTATGAGAGGTGGATTGGTATCTTTTGGCCAAGGTTTTGTTTTTGGAATTGGTGGTTATACCGCTGGACTTCTTGGTACACAAGCCGGTCTAACTGATGCAATGTTATTGTTATTTGTAAGTTTTTTATTTACAGGCTTGGTTGGCTTAATAATAGCTCCACTTCTTGCTAGATATCGAGATATATTTTTTGCCATGCTATCACTTGCTTTTTCTATGGTCCTATACGGAATTTTAATAAAAATTGATGCAATTGGTGGTTCTGACGGTTTTGTACTTCCTGAGTCTACTTATTTTGGAATTAAACCTTCATCAGAATATGCTGATTATGTATTGTACGTGGTTGCTATAATAATGACAGGATTTATATCAATTTTGCTCAGGTATTATTATGATTCGACTCCTGGATTAATTGCCTTAGCTGTTAGAGAGAATGAACTGCGAGTGGAATATCTCGGGTCTTCAGCTTTTAATGTAGCAGTATTAAATTTTACAATTGCAGCAGGATTAGGTGGTATGGGTGGAGCTCTTAATGGAATTGCGTTAGGACATATAGACCCTGAATTTACATATTGGACTACCTCTGGTGAATTTGTATTCATATCAATACTTGCGGGATATTTAAGTGTTCCGGCAGTATTTTTGGCAGCGTTGTTATTAGAATTAGTCAGATCTTTTTCAGGAAGATATTTCCCTGATACGTGGCAGTTAATTTTAGGGTTGTTTCTGATATTAAGTATTATTTTTATTCCTTCAGGAATTGGATCCTTTTTCAAACAATTTTTTGATAGATTAAAAAAAAGTAAATAAATAGAGTTATAGAGTTTCTAAATGTCTAAACAAAGTCTTTTAAGAGCGGAAAATGTTAATAAATCTTTTGGAGCTGTAGTTGCAGCCAATAATATCAATATAAATATTGATAAAGGAGAAAAGGTTTCACTAATTGGATCAAATGGAGCTGGAAAAACAACCTTTATGAACATGGTTACAGGATATCTTAAACCAGACACCGGACATATATACTTAAAAAATGAAGAAATTACTCAACTTGATCCGAGAATAATTACTCAAAAGGGTATTAGTAGATCATTTCAAATACCCCAAATTTTTGAACCTATGACAGCTTGGGAAAATCTACTTATTGCGTTGGGTACCTCCCAAAAAAAACACTCTTATTTCAAAAATGCAAGATCGAAAGAAAATGGCGATTTCATTGATGAAATACTAAATAGATTTGCATTAAACGAATTTGCACACAGGCAAGTAAGTGAATTACCTGGTGGAGTTAGAAAACTTCTTGACATAGCTATGGCATTAGTAAGAAAACCCGATATTTTATTGTTGGATGAACCAACTAGTGGAGTAGGGGCAGAAGAAAAATATCCATTAATGGATACTATTGCAAAAGCTCTGTCCGGTCAGGGATTAACTGTCATTTTTGTGGAACATGATATGGATATAGTTCAAAATTATTCAGATAGAATTATAGCTTTTTATCAAGGTGCGGTGATTGCTGATGGAAATGGAAATACAGTTTTAAACGATAGTAACGTTAAAAAATATGTAACAGGAAAAACTGAAGTCAAGGCAAAATCATAATGTTAACTGTTAATAGCGTAAGTGTCAAAATTGGTGCTATTCTAGCTTTAAAAAATTTTACTTTAGATATTAAAAAAGGTGAAATGATTTCGTTAATTGGTAGAAATGGCGCTGGTAAAACCACACTGTTGAAATCAATTATGGGTGTAAACAAATTAGCAAATGGTACAATTAAATTTAACGATCTAGATTTGAATAATTCAGCAAGCCACGAAAGAGCAGCTTTAGGAATAGGGTATATGCCGGAAGATAGAGGTTTGATACCAGAATTGACTGTTGAAGAAAATATATTATTACCATCTTGGTCAATTAAAAGTTTAGATAGTAATAATAGACTTACTTTAGTCTATCAAATAATGCCGGAGCTAAAAGAAATGTCAGAAAGAAAAGCTTTGCTATTATCTGGAGGGCAACAAAAAATGGCTGCTTTAGGAAGAGCCTTAGTGTCTGGAACTCAACTACTTTTACTTGATGAGCCTTTTGAAGGGGTGGCACCAGCTTTAAGTCAGAGATTAAGTGAGGTGATAAAAGGTTTAAAAAAACAAAATATGTCGATTATACTAAGTCAGTCAGAACAAAATCACACAGAGGATATTTTTGATAAAAAATTTCTAATTGAAAGAGGAGAAAACGTAAATTAAATTAATTGTTAGGAAGGTTTATTTAATTTATGCGAGAAGTTTCCAAAGAGGTTCATTTTCGGGATAGGTTAGTCTCTACATTCGTTAAAAGAGATACAAACTTTTGGCATGCATTTGAAAAGAATGTAAAAAAAAATCCTGCTAATATAGCTGTTATAGATAACGGTGTAAGGATTTCTTATGAAGAAATTTATAATTTGGCTATTAATCAATCCTGTCATTTTATCCAGCTAGGAATAAAAAAAGGTGATAGAGTTTGTGTTTTATTTGAAAACTCTTGGCCCTTACTGATATATATTCTTGCAGGCTTAAAAGATGGAATAATTATTGTACCTTTAAACCCAAAATCTTCTATTGTTGAAAATGAAACTATTATTAATGATTGTACCCCTAATAGTATTTTTTTTGACATATTATTAAATATAAACATACCTGAAAAACAAAAAATAACTTCAGTTAAGTACTTTCTAAATTTTGACGAAAAGAGTTTAAAAAAAAATATAACTGAAAATAAGAAATCTTTTTATGTTGTTGACGAAGAAGATCCTGCTTTTATTTTATATACATCTGGTACTACTGGAAATCCAAAAGGTGCAGTTATCACAAATATAAACATAATTCACTCTTGTCTTCATTTTCAAAGACATTTCAGTTTATCAGATAAAGACAACAGTATTTTAGTGGTGCCCGCCAGTCATGTAACTGGCTTAGTAGCTCATATTATGACAATGTTTTTTTCTGGTGGAACACTGATCTTAATGAAAAACTTTGACGTTAAAGAATTTCTATATCTGGCAGAAAAAGAATACTTAACATACTTAATAATGGTTCCTGCCATGTATAATTTATGTTTAATTAGAGACGATTTAAGTAAATATGATTTATCAAATTGGAGAATTGGATGCTTTGGCGGGGCATCTATGCCATTGGGCACAATAAAAAAATTAAAATCTTTATTACCTAATCTTTCACTTGTAAATGCATATGGATCTACCGAGACATGTTCACCTGCTACATTAATGCCTCTCAAATATAAAAATAATCTTATAGCAAGTGTTGGGAAAGTAGTGGAAACAGGCAAAATAATAATTATGAATGATAATAATGAAGAAGTTTCAATTGAAGAAACAGGAGAGTTGTGGATTTTTGGACCTATGGTCATCCCAGGTTATTGGAAAAATAAAAAAAAAACATCAGAAGAATTCGTTAACGGATATTGGAGGTCTGGTGATATTGGGTACAAAGATAAAAATGGATATATATATATTTTAGATAGAAAAAAAGATGTAATAAATAGGGGAGGTTACAAAATCTATTCTACTGAAATAGAAAATTTAATAAGTTTGACTGGTTTAGTTTTAGAAGTTGCTGTGATACCTCATATGGATTCGATTTTAGGAGAAAAAATACATGTTATCATTTATTCAGACAACCAAAGTAAAAATTTAAAAAAATTACAAAAACTTTGTTCAATAAATCTTTCTGAATACAAACAACCTGATTACTGGACATTTTTAGATTCGGAGTTGCCAAAGAATAAAAATGGCAAGATTTTAAAAACTTTGTTAATTGATAAAATGGAAGATAAATTTTAGGTTTTAATAATATTTTTAATATATTATATCATTATATAATTTTAGGAGTTATAGAATGTTAGGATTAATGCAGGACCATCCTTTGCTAGTTTCAAGCATTTTTGAACATGCAATTAAAAATTATGGAAAACAAGAAATTGTTTCTAATACAGTTGAAGGTGGAATTCATAAATACAATTATTCAAGTTGGGGAAAGAGAACTAAAAAATTAGCTAATGCTTTTAAATCATTAAATTTAAAGTGGGGTGATAAGGTTGGAACTTTAGCGTGGAATGGCTATAGACATTTAGAAATATATTATGCAACTTCTTGTAGCGGCCTTATATGCCATACACTTAATCCTAGATTGCACCCTGACCAAGTATCTTATATTGTAAATCATGCCGAAGATAAAGTCCTATGCGTTGACTTGAACATTTTACCATTAATAGAGAAAGCATCAAAAAATTTTAAAACTGTTGAAGCTTTAGTTATTATGACTGACGAAAAAAATATGGTTAAACCCTATATTAAAGATGGTATAAAAGTTATATGTTATGAAGAGTTTATAAAAGATCAATCTGATAAATTTGTCTGGCCACAATTTGATGAAAAAACAGCTTCATCATTATGTTACACTTCTGGAACTACTGGCAATCCAAAAGGCGTGCTTTATTCACATAGGTCAACTGTTCTTCATGCATATGGCATGAATTTAAAAGATGTCGTCCCTTATGGTGCTAAAGATGTGGTAATGCCTGTTGTTCCAATGTTTCACGTAAATGCTTGGGGTACCCCTTATGCGGCACCAATGTGTGGGACTAAAATTGTTTTTCCTGGTGCTAAGTTAGATGGTGAAAACATAACAGATCTCATGAATGCAGAAAAGGTTACAATTTCTCTTGGAGTGCCGACTATCTGGCTTTTATTATTAAACCACTTAAGAGAATCTGGCAAAAGAATAGATACAGTTAAAAGGTTAGTCATAGGAGGATCTTCCTGTCCAAGGACATTATTTGAAGGTTTTGAAGATGAGTTCGGAGCTGAGGTGATACATGCATGGGGTATGACAGAAATGAGCCCATTAGGTACTGTAAATATGCCTGCACTTGCGGAAGAGCCAAAAAATAGAACTGAATATTATGATCAAAAAATTGCACAAGGTAGAACTATTTTTGGTCACCAAATGAAATTAGTTGATGATGAAGGTAACGATTTACCTGAAGATGGAGAAACTCAGGGTAGGTTACTTTCAAGAGGCTTCTGGGTTCTTAAGGAATATTATAATGATACTACAGAAAAAGATAGATTTCTTGATGGAGGTTGGTTTGATACGGGCGATGTTGCTAAGATAGATGCAGATGGTTTCATGACCATAACGGATAGAACAAAAGATATAATTAAATCTGGTGGAGAATGGATAAGTTCCATAGATTTGGAAAATATTTGTGTTGGTCATCCGGAAGTAGCTAATGCTGCAGTAATTTCAGTGCCTCACGAAAAATGGGAAGAAAGACCAATAGTTATAGTGCAACCCATGCCAGGCAAATCACCTTCGAAAGACGACATTCTAGACATGTATGAAGGTAAGATAGCAAAATGGATGATACCTGATGATGTTCTTTTTACTGATTTAATTCCTTTAGGAGCTACAGGAAAAATTCTTAAAAATAAATTAAGAGACCAATTTGGAGGTCATAAAATTAGCTAAAATTAACTTAATTATTTTAGTAATTTTTCATTCCATGTGTCTTCTTGCTATAAGAGAACCGCCATCCACTGGTATTATAGATCCGGTAATATAAGAGCTGGCTTTCGAAGACAAAAAAATTGAAACTCCTGCCATATCTTCTGGGATACCAATCCTACCTCTTGGTACAGATGACTTAATCTCTTCTCCATGCTCCCGAAGCGTATGGGCCATCATATTACTTTGAAAAGGACCAGGGGCTATTGCATTAACATTAATATTTCTTTTAGCTAACCTATTTGCTAGAACTCTAGTAAGTTGATGAACAGCAGCTTTTGAAGCAGGGTAGGAATATGTCTCTGCTCTTGGGATGCCTATTCCATCTATCGAACCTACATTTATTATTCTTGATGGATCAGTATTACTAGCGGATTTCTCTAAAATATCAGCAAATTTTTGAGTTAAGAAAAACACTGATTTTACATTTGTATCCATTACTTTATCCCAACCATTTTCAGGAAAATCATCAAAAGACGCACCCCACGCAGCACCTGCATTATTTACAAGAATATTAAGTTTTTCTTCTTTGTCTTTTATTCGAGAGACTAATTTATCCATTTCATTCATATCAGTTAAGTCAGCAGGGACCGAAATACATTCCCCAAATTCTGAAAGTTCTTTCGCTTTAAAGTCGCAAGCTTCAGCTTTTCTAGATGTTATATATGTTTTAACGTTATTCCTAACAAACCCTTCAGCAATCATAGCTCCTATGCCTCTTGACCCTCCTGTAACAAGCGCTGCTTTTCCATCTAAATCAAATAAATTTTTCATACTTTTCCTTGAATTTAATTATAATCTTTTACTTATTATACTTTTATTTAACATAATAAATAGTTATAAAATATAACCAAAATAATTTTAAATTAAAATATTAATGGTAACTTGATATGAATTTAATGGACCAAGAATTAATTGAAATTAGACAAGATGAGCAACTTGATTTAAATAATTTGAGCTCATATTTAAAAGATACTTTAAATATGCAATTTAAAAATATTGAAATTCTCCAATTTTCAGGAGGGCATGCAAATTTAACCTATCTTTTAAAAGTAGATGAGACAGAATATGTACTTAGAAGACCACCTTTAGGCCCAATAGCACCTTCGTCACATGACATGTTTAGAGAGCACACTGTTCAATCTAAAATCAATACTATGTTCTCTTTAGCACCAAAAAGTTTATATTTTTGCGGTGATGAAAGCGTAATTGGCTCGACTTTTCATATTATTGAAAGAAGAAATGGCTTTGTTATTAGAAAGAAAATGGAACCTTTTATAAAACAAACTAAGGAAAATGTAAGAAAATTGAGCTTTCGCATTATTGATGTTTTGGCAGAGCTTCATAAAATTAACCCAGAGCTCGTGGGTTTAGGAAATTTAGGAAGACCTGAAGGCTTTGTGAAAAGACAACTTGATGGATGGGAAGTTAGATGGAAAAAATCAACTGACAACAAAATTCTTAAACTTAAGTTTGACAAATTAATAAACTATTTGAGATTAAATTTACCTGAGCCACAAGCGACTACTATTTTACATAATGATTTTAAATTAGATAATATTATGTGGAGTAACTCTGAAGAAATTACACCTGTTGCGTTGTTTGATTGGGATATGTGTACAAGAGGTGACCCTCTTATGGATGTGGGACATATGCTAAATTATTGGATTGATAAAAATGATTATGAAGAATGCAAAAATATTACTTCAATGCCAACAGATAAAATTTATTATCCTACTAGAACTGAAATGATAGATTATTACTCACAAAAAACTGGTTTTAATTTACAAAATATTAGCTGGTATTATGCTTTTGGTGCATTTAAGTTAGCTGTTATATTACAACAAATATTTTATAGGTTTCAAAAAGGACAAACAAAAGATAAAAGGTTTGCAAATTTTGGAACTAGAATCGATGCTCTTATAAATAGGGCAAATAATGTTTTTAATTTAACTTAGAGGAAAAAAATGGATTTCGAATATTCTCAAAAAGTAAAAGATCTTCAAGAAAAAGTTACAAATTTTATGAACGAAAACGTTTATGAAAATGAAGATGTTTATAAAAATCAAGTGGAGAAGGGTGGAAGATGGTGCATACCAGAAATAATGGAAACATTAAAAGCTAAAGCAAAATCTGAGGGTTTGTGGAACTTATTTCTTCCTGAAAGTAATTTAGGTGCAGGTCTTACTAATACTGAATATGCTCCTCTTTGTGAAATAATGGGAAGATCTCCAATAGGTGCCGAAATTTTTAATTGTTCTGCCCCAGATACTGGAAATATGGAGGTTTTGGTAAGATATGGTACTGAAGAACAGAAAAAAGATTGGCTAACTCCTTTATTAAGTGGAGAAATCAGATCTTCTTTCGCGATGACCGAGCCAGATGTAGCGTCTTCAGATGCTTCTAATATTCAAGCTAGCATTGTCAAGAATGGAGATCACTATGTAATTAATGCCAAGAAGTGGTGGACCTCAGGTGCGATGGATCCGAGGTGTAAGATTATGATTTTTATGGGTAAAACAGATCCTAGTGCAGATAAGTATAAACAGCAGTCTATGATACTTGTTCCTTTTAATACCCCTGGTGTTAAAGTTTTAAGGCATTTGCCTGTGTTTGGTTATGATCATGCACCACATGGACATGCTGAGGTAGAGTTTAAAGACGTAAAAGTTCCCGCCTCCAATATTCTTCTAGGTGAAGGAAGAGGGTTTGAAATAGCTCAAGGTCGTCTGGGACCAGGTAGGATTCATCATTGTATGAGATTAATTGGTCAAGCCGAGAGAGCATTAGAATTAATGATTTCACGAGCAAAGTCTAGGGTTGCTTTTGGTAAACCTATTGCCCAACAGGGTGTTATTATGGAGGCAATAGCAGAAAGTAGAGCTGAGATTGAACAAGCTAGATTGTTAGTATTAAAGACCGCTCATATGATGGATACCGTTGGAAATAAAATTGCAAGAAAAGAAATTTCAATGATTAAAGTTGTAGCACCTAATATGGCCACAAGAGTGATTGATAGAGCAATACAGATTCATGGAGGCGGTGGTGTAACATCAGATTTTCCATTATCTTATGCATATGGTTATGCTCGGGCTTTAAGGTTGGCTGATGGTCCAGACGAGGTTCATAATATGAGCGTTGCAAAATTAGAGTTGAGAGATAGAAATTAGGATTATTCCTAATATTATTAACTCTATGCATATAAATAATTTAGAAACTTTTAAGGGGCTTATCAAAAAGTTTGATTTGGACAATAGCAACCAACTTAAAGTATCTTCTATATATAAGTTTTTTGAAGAGGCAACAGGTTTTACTTCTTCATTATTAAATAAGAAAATAGATTTCAATTTTGATGAGAAATTAGAAATAGATAATCTTGTTTTTAGTTATCAAGAATTTCAAACTATTTACATTTTAACAGATTTAATACAACAAAAAGATGATATTCAAATTATTCATAAATTGCATCTCACCAACTTAAACAATGATTCAAAAGATCAATTAATGATGGTTAAAAAAGATCGAGTAAATGATATAAATTTAGATAGTATTTCGAAAAATAAACCAGTAATTGAAAAAGATATTTTTTCAGCTTTTAAAGGATTAGTTAGAAAAAATGATTGTGATCAAATGTCTCACATGAACGTTCAATATTACTTTGGAAAACACAATGATGCTATTAAAATTCTTTTCAATAAAATTTCAAGTAAAACTTCAGATAATTTAATTTTTCAAATTGTTAATGAAAGATGTATTTTTAGTAAAGAAGTAAACCTTGGGAATGCCTTAGAATTTATTTTTACTATAAAAAATATTGATGATGATAAAATAATTTTACTCACTAAAATTTACTGTATTGATAACCAAAATGTATCAGCATATTTTGAAACTAATATTTCATTTAAAATTGATGAAAAAATAAAAAAAATAATAAATGAAATTTTTTCTATTAAAAGCTTTACTTATCTCAACGAACCACAATTTAAAGATTTACGTCCACTATCTGACAAGAGACCTTCAAATAAACCATCTAAAAAAGCTTTCATATCGTGTAAAAAAGCCGTAAATACTTGGGATTTAGATTATGAATTAGTGGGTTCCAGTCAGTTTAAAATTGGGTGCGTCTCTGATGCGGCAACTCATTTATTTACTTATTGTGGGGCAGATTACAATTGGAGGACTGAATATAGTATTGGTTCAGCCGCTCTCGATTATTCAGTTAGATATTTTAAAAAAGCACCTCTTGGTATGGCTGTTACCATGCATACTAATTTTACTAAAATTGGTAATAAATCCCTTAAATTCATCCATCACATGGTTGATGATGCCTCAGGTGATATTTTGATGGATATTGAAATAGTCGCAGTTTTATTTGACTTAAAAAAGAGAAAATCTATTGAAGTTCCAAAAGATTTTAGAAGTAAGGCATCTATTTTGTTAGTTAATAATTAAAAGTTGCTTAAAAGTTTAAATCTATCTCTGTGATAATCGCTATCACCCATTAAATGATCTATCATTATAAGTCTTTTTGCATAATGTGCTGCAGAATACTCCCAAGTCATTGCAATTCCCCCATGTAATTGAATTGTTTCTTCAGCAATTAATTTACCAACTCTACCAACCAAATTTTTTGCTGCTGAAATATTTTTATCTCTTGTTAAATCATCTGTCTCAAAAGTGGATGAAGCTAACATTACTGCTGATTTCACTTGTTCTATCTCAAGCATCATATCAACCATCCTATGTTGAATACTTTGAAAAGCTCCAATAGATTTACCAAATTGTTTTCTTGTCTTCAAATAATCAAGTGTTAAATCAAAACAAATTTGCATAATACCTAAAGCTTCTGCTGACAAAGCTAGGGCACCTGCAGAATTAGCTTTGATAATGCATTTTAGAGCATTTTCATCTTTTGCAAGTAATTCACCTTTTAAATCTTTAAAAGTTAGCTCTGTCGACCTATAACCATCTATTGTATTATAAGGTCTTTTTAAAGTTTGGTCATTATCAACCAAAAATAGTCCTATTCCATCCCTGTCATTTACATCACCATTTATTCTTGCTGAAACAATGATTTTGCTAGCATCATCTCCATTCATGACAAATGATTTAGTTCCATTAATATTCCATTCATCATTTTTTAAATAAGCATTAGTCTCAATGTAATGATCTTCATACCTATTATTCATTTCACAATGAGCAAATGATATTAATAAATTTCCTTCTATTATGTCAGTAATTAAATCATTTCTTGGATTTGATATTGAAGATAATACAGTACTAGATAACACAGCTGATGACAAAAAAGGCTCTACACATAGTGATTTTCCTACAAGTTCAAATATAATTGAAATGTCTTCTCCACTTCCACCTAATCCACCAAACTTTGGAGATACTAAAGCACTAATTACTCCTAAATCTGAACTTTCTTTCCAAAATTCTTTTGAATAACCTTCAGGTAAATTTACATTTTCGCTTCTTTTATCTATATTTTTATAATTACTATTAAAAAACTTTCCAACAGTCTCCTGAAGCATTTTTCTTTCTTCAGATAATGTAAAATCCATATTTGTTCCTATAAGCCAAATGATGCTTTTGCTACTATATTTTTTTGGATCTCGTTAGATCCGCCATATATAGATATCTTCCGCATATTAAAGTATTGTTTTGCTATTGGGCCAGCATAACTAGGTCCAACTGGCATCTCATTCCATCCTTCATCAAATTGCTCTGGTAAATAAGGAAGCGCTTGTGGACCTAGTGCTTTTCTGAGTAACTCGGTTGTTTTTTGTCTTACAAGCGTCCCTTTGATTTTAAGTAATGAGCTTTCCATCCCAGGAGCTTTTCCTTCTGCGGCAGCACTTACTGTCCTTAAATTGAAAATTTCCATAGCTAATAAATCTATTTCTAGTTCAGCAATCTCAGAAGAGAAAATAGGATCTTCAATTAAGGGTTTGCCATTTTTTAAAGATCTTTTAGATATCATTTTTAAGTGATTTAATGCTGATTTTGAATAAGGGACACCAGCGATACCAGTTCGCTCAAAAGTTAATAAATATTTTGCATAAGTCCATCCTTCATTTTCTTTTCCTACAATATTTTTTTTGGGAACTTTTACATTTGTAAACCATACTTCATTCACTTCATGTTCACCATCTAAGGTGATTATTGGTTTTACTTCGACCCCAGGAGTATCCATATCAATCAATAAAAAAGAAATTCCAAGTTGCGGTTTTGCATTTAAATCTGTTTTAACTAAGCAAAATATTTTATCTGCATGATGACCAAGAGTAGTCCAAGTTTTTTGGCCATTAACTAGATAGTGATCACCTTTATCTACTGCTGTTGTTTTTAAACTAGCTAGATCCGAACCAGCACCTGGTTCAGAGTAACCTTGTGCCCACCAATCCTCATTACTTAAAATTCTAGGAAGATAATAATTTTTTTGTTCTTCAGTTCCAAATTCTATCAATACTGGACCTAGCATATTAACTCCAAAAGGTACAATCCTGGGAGCAGAAGCCTTAATTATTTCTTCTTCAAAAATATGTTTTTCAATTGCGTTCCAACCTGTTCCCCCATGTTTTTTAGGCCAGTGCCATGCTAACCAACCTTTAGCAGTTAGGTTGTTCATGAATATTTCATAATCCTCTTTCGTTAGTCTTTGATATTTCTTTACTTTTTCGGAAAGAGATTTGGGTAGGGTTTCATCAAGCCAATCTTTCACTTCTTTTCGAAAGTTTTCATCTTTTTTGGAGTATTCAAAATTCATTTTTATTACCATTCAGTTTAATTTATTTTTAGTGTATAAATTATATTATATATTTTAAAAGAATTTAAACAACATGAAAGCGCAAAATGCAAATCAACAAAATAAAAACAGAAATTGCAGAAATGTTATCAGATGTTTTTGATGGAGCTACAATTATGGTTGGAGGTTTTGGAGAAGCGGGAAGTCCAATAGAACTTCTTCACGGTTTGATTGATCATGGAGCTAAAGATCTCACTATTATTGCTAATAACTCTGGAAATGGACGAGTTGGCCTTGGTGCATTAATTGGTCAAAAACAGGTTAAAAAAGTAATTTGTTCATTTGCTAGATCACCCAAAGGTATAACTTTTCAAGAACTATACAACAAGGGTGAAATAGAATTAGAAGTTGTCCCACAAGGCACTTTAGCAGAAAGAATTAGAGCTGCGGGATCAGGTATACCTGCATTCTATACTGCAACAGCGGTTGGAACTCCTTTAGCAATTGGAAAAGAAGAAAAAATCTTTAATGGCAAGAAGTATATTTTGGAAGAGGCCCTCAATGCAGATTTTGCACTAATAAAGGCTGATGTATCAGATAGATATGGTAATCTGACTTTTAAAAAAACTGCAAGAAATTTTAATCCTATAATGTGTATGGCAGCAAGACAATCTTTAATTCAAGTAAGAAAACTTATAGAACCTGATCAAACTAATCCAGAAAATGTTATAACCCCAGGTATATTTGTAAAAAAGATAATTGAAATTGATAATGCTATTATTGAAACAAATGCAATTGAGGAGGGAATGATATATCCATGACAAAAAAAAATTTTACGAATGCAGAAAAGGGATGGGAAAGGGGTGTTATCGCTTCCAAAATAGCAAATGATCTTCCACACGCATCATATGTAAATTTAGGGATAGGAATGCCAGAACTAGTTTCACAACATATCAAAGATGATCGTGAAATCATTTATCATTCAGAAAATGGTCTTTTGGGGATGGGACCAACTCCTAACGAAAATGAAATTGATTTTGATTTAATTAATGCAGGCAAAAAACCAGTTACAATTTTACCTGGTGGTAGTTTTTGTCACCATGCAGATAGTTTTTCCATGATAAGAGGTGGGCATATTGATTATTGTGTGCTCGGAGCTATGGAGGTTTCCATGAATGGTGATTTAGCAAATTGGTCCACCGGCAAAGGTATTCCAGCTGTTGGTGGAGCAATGGATTTAGTAGCTGGAGCCAAAAACGTCTTTGTAATGACCCAACATTTAACTAAAGAAGGGAAACCTAAGCTAGTTGAAAAATGCACATTGCCATTAACGGGGTCAGGAGTGGTATCCCGAGTTTATACAGATTATGCTGTTATAGATATTACTAAAGAAGGTTTTAAAATTGTTGAAATAAATGAAAATCTATCAATAGAATATTTACAAACAGTTACTGAAGGCAGAGTTTATCAATAATTTTGTTTTAATCGTAATAAACAACTTGACCACTATTTAAATAATCTAGAGCTTTTTGAGATATCTTAAGTCCATTAGACACTTTTTCATCCATAGCATTTTCAACCTCAACAATTCTTTCAAGCTTTTTAATTACTTCATCAATTTTATCAAATGGAATAACTGTAACTCCATCGGTATCAGCAACAATAATATCACCACTATTTATAGTTTTTCCTCCTATATCGATAGAAAAACCAATTTTTGAAGGACCACTATTATAAGGTGAATTTGGATTTAATCCTGTACAAAAACAATCTAAACCAGTTTTAATAATTCCATTTAAGTCTCTCATAGGTCCATCAGTAACAAGTCCTACTCCTCCATTATTTTTTATCATTCCAGCTATTCTGTCGCCAACCGCGGCAGTTCCTTGAAAACCACTTACACTATTAACAACAATGTCGCCTTCTTGTATTTCACTTAAAGCTATAGCCATTCCTAAAACGTCAGCAGCCCCAGAAAAAACAGTCAATGCTGGCCCTACTATATGATTTACAATCTTTCCAGGAATTAAAAGGGGTTTTATCGAAGGGTCTAATGCAGCGTAACCATCTAGTGCATCACATATAAAACCGGTTGGAACATCCTTGAAATAATTGAGTTGTTCTTGGTTGGGTCTGTTTCTGCTGGTAGGTTTTTTGATTTGTATCAAAGGAGGATTTTCAATCATTAATTATACTCACTTAATTTTATTTTTGATTTTATTAATAATTTAACTATAAAATATTTAATACACAACTTTTATAAGCTTTAGGAGAAATCTTTGTCTAACCTAGTTGATAAATATCCAAGAGTTAGTGATATGGTTAATGTTGCAAAAAGGAGAATGCCACATTTTGCTGCAGAATACTTATTTGCTGGTACTGGTTATGATGAGGCTTTAGAAAATAATAGAAAGGTCTTTAACCAGATCTTTTTAGTACCTCAGTATTTAAAGGGAACCGTAAACCCAAACTTAAAAACTAAGTTATTTGATTATGAATATGACGCACCTTTTGGAATGGCTCCTGTGGGAATGACTAGCTTAATGTGGCCAGGTGCAGAAATAGCATTATCAAAAATGTCCGTTAAAAATAATATTCCTTATTCATTATCGACAGTTGCGTGTGCTTCAGTTGAAGATGTTGGAAAACATCTTAATGGTATGGGTTGGTTTCAGTTATATCCTCCTGCGGACAAAGCCATAAGAAATGACTTATTAAAAAGGGCAAAAAATGCTGGCTTTAAAACCTTAATTGTTACTGCCGACATACCCGCATCTAGCAGAAGAGAGAGGCTTAGAATGGCAGGAGTATCAGTGCCACCTAAAAATAATTTAAGAACTTTCTTTCAAGCAGCAATATGCCCATCATGGTCAATTGGGACGCTTATAAATGGTATTCCTGCATTTGGGACTATGGATCAATATAGTGATGGTAGTTGGCATGGAAACGCAAAGTCCAAAGCAGGATTTGCTGGAAGTCAGATGCAGCGTTATTTAGATTGGGATTATCTAAAAGAAGTTAGGGATTTATGGAGCGGTCCAATCATCCTAAAAGGCTTAATGGATGTAAACGACGCAGTTCAAGCTAGTAAAATTGTTGATGCTATTTATATTTCAAATCATGGAGGAAGGCAAATTGATATTGCGCCAAGTCCATTACAAGTATTACCAGAAATAAGAAAAAAAATAGGGTCAAAATTTCCGATAATTATAGATTCAGGCTTTTATTCTGGCCAAGATATAAGTAAAGGCTTAATGCTTGGCGCTGATTTTATAATGACTGGTCGACCATTTATTATTGGACTTGCTGCATTAGGAGGCAAAGGAGCTGATCACGTACATGATATATTAAAAGACGAACTATCAAATGTAATGGAACAAATTTGTTCGAAGGATATCAAAGAATTGAAATCACAAAAGGTAGTTCTCGGAAATGATTTTTATTTAAGAAATCCTAATTGAAAATTATAATGAGTTGAAGCGCTTCCCAGGCAACACCATCTCAGACCCAGTTTTAATATGAAGTAAAGTGGGAAGTTTATTCTTATTTGCCCAATTATCAGCTTCTACAAATAATTCATAAAAATCTTCGGTATTTTTAACTGTATAACCTTTACCACCCATAGCGTTGGCTAAATCAGAAAAGTTTGGGTTGACTAATCCAGTATGTTTATAATTTCCTTTATAATGTTTATGCTGATGCATTCTAATTGTTCCGTACATTTCATTATCTACTACTAATACAATTACTGCAGCATTATATTGAACGGCTGTAGCATATTCATTTTCAGTCATCTGAAAACATCCATCACCTGCAAGGGCTATAACCATATTATCGGGAAATCTTAATTTAGCTGCTATTGCAGCTGGCAGTCCGTATCCCATTGAACCAGAAATTGGTGCAAGTTGCGTCTTAACTTTTGTAAACCTAAATAATCTATGACCCCAAACAGCATAGTTACCAGCCCCATTAGTAATAATTGTATTAGGATCTAAATGTTTTCTGAGAGTTCTAAAAGCTGATGTTAGGTCAACACCTGAATTAGGAGCTTCTAAAGGCATATCGCCCCATTCAATATATTCTTCGTGAGATTTAACTGCATTAAGTTCATTATTAGAATTGGGTTTTGTATTAAGACCCTTTAATGCGTTGTTAAGTATGTTCACAAATGCTATTGGATTTGATACAATTCCAAGATGAGGTTTATAAATTCTTCCTATTTCCTCTGAACCTGGATGAATATGAATAAACTTTTTATTATGTTCTGGAATACCCAACAATGTAAAACCTTGCGAAGGGTTTTCGCTTAATCTACCACCTAACAATACTAGATAATCACTATTATTAATTCGATTGATTAATTTTGGATTAACACCAAGCCCGAGATCACCACCATAATTTTTATGTAAATTATTATAATAACTTTGTCTTCTATGAGACGTAATTATTGTTAATCCAAGCATTTCAGAAATAGATATTAAATCTTTTTCAGCTTCGTGAGACCATATTGATCCTCCTAAAACAACAATTGGATTTTTAGCTTCTTTTATTTCTTCAATAAATTGTGCAAGATCCTTTGTTGTAGGAGCAGACATCAATTGATCAATGAACTCTAATGGTTTTTTATCTGTTTTTTCAGTTAGCATGTTTTCTGGTAATGCTATTATAACAGGTCCAGGTCTTCCTGACATAGCTGTGTGGTAAGCTCGTGAGAAGATTTCTGATAATCTGTCAGATTGCTGAACTTCAATTACTAATTTTGCCATACCACCATAAAATTGTTGATAATCAACTTCTTGGAAAGCATCTCGGCCATACATTTCCTTACCAATTTGGCCTACAAATAATATCATAGGAGTACTATCTTGCTGCGCAATATGTATTCCTGATGCAGCATTTGTAGCTCCTGGACCTCTAGTCACAAAAGCAATACCAGGCCTGCCAGTAAGCTTACCGTCGGCTTCAGCCATCATTGACGCCGCGCCTTCGTGTTTACAAAGAATTGTTTCTATAGATGTTTCTTGGAGGCCATTCATTACCGAAAGGTAGCTTTCGCCTGGAACGCAGAACACTCTATCAACTTTTTGTTTTTCAAGTAATTTTACTAAGAGTGATCCAGCTTCTTGCATTTTTCATTCCTTAAAATTTTTTAAATATGGTGAATTAGAGGGTATCATGTCTTCACTAATAGGTAAAATTAGCTCGTGAAGTAGATGTGAAGATAAAGTTTTACCGTGTCTATCAAGTCTTAAGGAACTATTAACACCACCCCCAAGAGCATTTTGAATTACAAAATTTAATGCTTTTAGAGATGGAAGTTGAAATCTTTTAACTTGAGTTGCACCTAAATGACTAAAAATATCCAATACTCTTTCTTCAGTAGCAAGATCATTTATTACCTTCCATCCACTATCTAAATAAGCAATAAGTGAAATATTAGATACATCTCCTTTATCACCAGCTCTAGCATGAGCAATTGCATGAACAGGTAAGTCTAATATAATCATAATTGCCTCAAAAGAATTTTATATAATTTTAATTTGAATGTTGGGGTCAACAATGTCTCTGTTAACTAAAATAGATGCTGTCGATGATTGAGGTGTAACATATCCACGTCCTCCACCTCCAGCAGCAGGTCCACAACAATATAATGACATGACTTCATCAACCATTTGTTGTGCTTGATCTTTTTTAGGATATATTGCGGAAGTTCTTACTCTGTAATCACCATTTTCAGGGAGATGATAAGAAGAAGTTTCATGCATAGAATAATGAACTGATCCAGCACCAATAATTTCAACTCTCAACTGTCCTTGTAATCCTAAAATTTGAATTCTTTCACTAATTACTTCACCTGCAAGCTTTGCTCGTGCAAGTGCATTAGGTCCCGCGTAGCTTATTTCAGCTTCACCCATAAATCCATTATCACAACAAATAGTAGCTTTTAGTTTTTCAGGAGATTTTTTACCTCTACCTCCTTTAACTAAAATTCTATTTTCTCCATTGTTTTCTAAAGTTAAACTTGTCATGTCAGCCGTTACATCTGGGACTAAGTAATTAGAAGGATCATGTGTCTCATACAACAATTGTTCTGTAACCGTTGCTTTACTGACTAGACCACCTGTTCCATCAGGTTTTGTAATAATAAATGAACCATCTTGATTAACTTCTGCTATGGGAAAACCAACGTTAGCCAGATTAGGTACGTCTTTGAAGCCAGGGTCAGCAAAATAAGCTCCAGTTACTTGAGCTCCACATTCTAGAAGATGACCACAAATTGTACCTGAGCCAATCAAATTTAATTCATTTTCTTTCCATTTAAATTCGTATAATAAGGGTCCTAAGGCAAGAGCACTGTCAACTGTTCTACCAACAATTACAATGTCAGCACCCATCTCTAAAGCTTCAGCAATGGGTTGAGCTCCAAGATATACGTTAGCTGCAGTAATTTTGTTATTAGAAAAATCCAAACCTTCCATTGTTGGACTATTTAGTATTTCATCGTTAGACATGTATTCTAATAAATCATCACCTAAAACAACACCAATTTTAGGTTTTTTAGTATTTTGTTTTTTTGCTATTTCAAGTATTCTTTTAGCCGCTCCCATAGGATTTGCAGCACCAATATTTGAAATT
The DNA here is from genome assembly GCA_003282435.1 of SAR116 cluster bacterium AG-335-B03. GTDB lineage: Bacteria > Pseudomonadota > Alphaproteobacteria > Puniceispirillales > Marisalimonadaceae > Marisalimonas. The sequence continues at coordinate 10,746 of QBZG01000012.1, read as the reverse complement.
ATTTTTATATTATTTTCGAGGCAATCATCAAGAATTGGATTTATGTAAGAATCTAAAAATGGTGAATAACCTTCCTCAGGATTTTTTAATCTAAATTGTTGGGCTATAGCAAGAGTTCTTTCTGCAAGGACTTCAAACATTAGATATTTAGGAGCATTTATTTTTTTAAATTCGTTTACAATTGGAATTGATGCATCAAATCTATCACCTGAAAATCCAGCGCCACAGCCAATAAAAACTTTTTCTGTCATAATAAAATCTTCTAATAAAAAACTTTGATTTTTGTATTTATATTAAACTTAAAATGGTAAGATTTTAATAAATTTTTAATAAATATACCTACTCTAATAAAAAAAGGAAATAAAAATGTCAAAAATTGCAATAGTTACAGGAGCAGGAACAGGAGTTGGTAGGAGAGTTTCTGAAGTATTATCAAAAGAAGATTTCATTGTTTATTTAATAGGAAGAAGAAAAGATAAATTAATTGAAACACAACAGAGATGTACTGGCATAACTGAAGTAATGTCGTGTGACGTAAGTGATCAAATTTCGGTAGAAAATGTATTCAAAATTATAGAAAAAAAGCACGAAAGAATTGATGTTTTATTTAATAATGCAGGGATAGGTGTGCCGGCACAATCAATAGACGAAATGCCATTTGAAAACTGGAAAAGTGTCGTAGACATTAATTTAAATGGAATGTTTCTATGCGCTAAATATGCTTTTGCTCTGATGAGAAAACAAAACCCTCAAGGTGGTAGAATAATAAATAATGGTAGTGTCTCTTCAGTTACTCCCAGACCAGGAAGTATACCATATACAGCAACAAAACACGCTGTTACAGGTATGACTAAGACAATTTCATTGGATGGAAGAAAATATGACATTGCATGTAGTCAAATTGATATTGGAAATGCTGAAACGCCAATGACACAGAGAATGAAAGAGGGTGTTCCTCAGGCTAATGGTAATATGGATATTGAGCCAGTTATAGATTCTCTTCACATAGCAGAAGCAGTTTTATACATGGCTAATTTACCTGTAACGGTAAATGTTCTAAATATGACAGTTATGGCAAATAAAATGCCATTTGTAGGTAGAGGTTAATCTTTAACTAAAATATTTTTTCATTACAGGAAAATATAAGTCTCTGTCACCATTTTTAATTGAAGCTTTTAAGAGATTTTCTGCTGATAATGCGCCAGGCATTTTAACGTTGAGTTTTTCACCTAATTCTAAAGCATAGGATAAATCTTTGAGAGCATATTCTGAGGAGAAAGCTGGAGAAGGAAAATTATTTTTAGCAATACTTTTTAACCCATGGTTTCTAAGAGCAAAACTATCTCCAGAACATTTTGTAATATTTTCATATAAATTTTCAACGTTCATGCCGTATTGCTCAGCAATATTAGCTGCTTCACTTAATGCTACAACTGTTTCAAAAAGTATCATGTTATTCAATATTTTGGTAAGTTGGCCTGTTCCTGCTTTTCCACAATGCAAAATATCCTTACCCATATATCGTAACACGGGCAGAATTTTATTATAAACATCTTTATCAGACCCAACCATTATAGCTAAAGTTCCATCAATAGCAGCCTGTCTTGTTCTGGCAATGGGAGCGTCAGCAAAATGAGCACCTTTTATTTTAATCTCATTTTCTAATTTAATCATTAAATCGGGTTGCGATGTTGACATATCAATAATAAACTGATTGATTTTTATATCAGAGATATTTTTATCTTTACCATAATATAGGTCTCTAACAAAATCTCCTCCTGGTAAACATGTAATAACCAAATCTGATATGGTAAAAATTTCTCTAGTATCACTTGCTATTTTAGCACCTTGATTTTCTAATTCTTTTTCTTTGTTGGCATTCAAATCTTTTACTAAGACATTCCAATTTTTATTTTTAAGTAAGTTTTTACTCATGGAACAACCCATGACACCTAGTCCAATAAAACCTATAACTTTAATTTCTCTATCAATCATATTTCACCGTTAAATTGGGAATTTAATAAAATAATTAATTTAATAATATTCTATACATTTAATTTATATTGTTTATTTTAATCTACATTTTTTGTTACAAATAGGAAAATATAATGCACTACGATACCTTAAAAAATGAGCATGGTCTACCACATGACCCTTTCAAAGCAATTGTAGCCCCGAGGCCGATTGGTTGGATTGGAAGTCGTTCTATAACAGGTGTTTATAATTTAGCTCCATATAGCTACTTTAATGCAATCGCAGATAGACCTCATTTTGTAATGTTTTCTTCGGTAGATATTAAAGATTCAGTTAAAAATATAGAAGAAACAGGAGAGTTTACTGTTTCTTTGGCAACTGAAGATTTGTTTGATCATATGAATGGTAGTTCTGTTCCCGCAGATTCAAATATTGATGAATTTGAATTAGCAGGTTTAAAACCACAAATAGGTAAATTTGTTTCTGCACCATTTGTTTCTGAAGCATCTGCTGCTCTTGAATGTAAACATTGGAAAACAATAGACCTCCCAAACGTAGATAGAGACAAAGGAACGGGAAACTATGTAATATTTGGGCAGGTTGTAGGTATTTTTATAAACGATAAGTTTATTAAAGATGGGCTGTTTAATGCTAGCGCAGCTAGGCCTTTGGTCAGGTTAGGTTATATGGATTACGGTGTTGTAGGTTCAGAAAACACATTTACGAGGAACAGACCAAGATTAGGTAAAGATGGTAAATTACAACCTGTGGAAGAATGGGATGGAGTTTATAGATAATACATTAATTGAGGATTTTTCCACTGAGGGTGCAGTTTTATTTAAAGGAATATTTTTAGATTGGCTTGACCCACTTAGAATTGGTGTTGATAAATTAATTCAAAATCCTAGTGTTAGAGAAAGGTCATATACTCCTAAGGATGGAACGGCTCCATTTTTTCAAGATTTAGTTAATTGGGATAGAATACCGGAATTTAAAGATTTTATTTTTAAATCAAAAATTGGATTTTATGCTGCAAAATTAATGAAGTCCAAAAAATCAAGATTTTTTCATGATCATGTTTTAGTTAAGGAACCTGGTTCATCTATTGTAACTCCATGGCATCAAGATAAACCATATTATTGTGTTGACGGTAAACAGAGTGTCAGTTTTTGGATTGCTCTAGATAACATCTCTAAAGAAGGTTGTTTAGAGTGCATAGCCGGCTCACATTTATCGAATATATTACATAAGCCCAAAAGATTTAATGGGAATGATTTGTACGAAAATGACAACTCTAAGGAAGTACCTGATATTAATTCAAATAGAAAAGATTACAAAATATTAAGTTGGGATATTAAAGCAGGTGACGCTGTTGCTTTTGACTTTAGAACACTTCATGGAGCTTCAGAAAATATTAACAAAAATAGCAGAAGAAGAGTGTTTTCAGCAAGAATTGTTGGTGATGATGCATTTTTTGTGGATAGACAAGGTAAAGGCTCACCACCCTTTGAAAATATTAAGCTTAAAACTGGTGATAAATTAACAGGAAGAGAGTTTCCTATTATTTATAAAGTCTGATTTTTTACAATGAAATTTTGGGTTTGTATCTGAAATGGCATTGCTCAACTGAATTACACCGTCTAAAACTCTTAAAGACGGTCGGCTGAAGTAAGAATTAGAATCAAATGCATATACTCTTTGTTTTTGAATTGCTTCAATATGATTAATCCTTTCATCCAGATAAATATTTTCTGCAAAAGATTTATTTTCTTTAAGATTATAACCACAACAAATTATCCCAATAAAGTCTGGATTTAGATCTGCTATATCTTTAGGTGTGATTTCTATAGATTTTTCTCCTTTATTACCTATACATGACAAAAATCCTGCCATTTCTATTTGCTCAGGTATCCAGTGCCCTGGTGTAAAATAGGGGTCTATCCATTCAAGTAGAAGAACAGTTTTATTTGTTCTTTTCCTTGTAACTTGTTTTTGTTTAAGTTTCGCTTCAGCAATTATTTTTTTAGCGGTTTCCTCTTTATTGACTGCTATACCTATCATCAATATATCTGAACAAATTTCATCAAAGGTTGTTCCATTTAGTGAGATAATTTTTGTCTTAGATTTTAGAGTACACAAGTTGTTTTTTAATGTTGCTTGAATAAAGTTTTCTGAGATAGAGCAAACATCACATAGTCCTTGAGTAATTATTAGGTCAGGATTGATTTTAAGTATTTCATCGTTATCTACTTTATAAAGAGGAATATCATTCTTAACCGCCTTTTTAACTAATTTATCAATTGAACTTTGGTTCAAATTGTTTGGTATAATACTGGAGGTGACTTTTTTAATTCCACTAATTATGTCTGGATAATCACACTCATGACTTACTGCGTATAAATAATTAGATAATCCCATATCACAAATAATTTCTGAAGCTGAAGGAAGTAAACTAACAATTTTCATTTTTATTTAAACCAAACAATAGTTTTCTTTGCGTCATGATAAGCATCGTCTTTATTTAAAAAAAACCTTATAATCATAATTACCAATTCTATACCATTCTGAAATGTTTTCTGGATCTTTTCTATATTCTTGATAACCAAAGGTTTTATTTTTTCTCATAAAGAAATCAATGCATAGATTATTGTTATCATTATTTATTGAATTTATTGCAACTGAATCCTTAATTTTCAATTTGAAGGTTCTTTCTTTTGTTTTTATTTGTTTGATAATTTGATTTTATCAAATAATGTCACAGCTTTACAAATTAAATTTATTCTAAATTATTTAAACTAGGCATCTTAAATGCTTGAACTATCTTTATCAGAAAATATTATTCTAGCAGTTCTGTCATTTTTTACAGCCTTGATGACATCAATAGCAGGGGCAGGTGGAGGTACTGTACTATTAGCTGCCATGCTTCAGTTTATGAATCCAGCAGAAGCAATACCAGTACATGGAGTTATTCAATTTACTTCAAATATAACAAGAACATGGCTTTTAAGGAAATTTGTAAATTGGAATATAATATTTAAGTTTTCATTATTGTTACCTATTGGAATATTTATAGGTCTTAAAATTTTTCAAAATATCGATGGTGATAATATTAAAAATTTAATTGGATTTTTTATATTACTTGCACTTGGAATTCAGAATTTAAAAATTATTGACAGTTTAAAAGTTCCAACAAATATATATTTAATAGTTGGTTTTTTCACAGGTATTTTAAATATATTAGTGGGTGTAATTGCTCCTCTTTTAGCTGTTATTTTAAAACAAAGCATTTCAGACAAAAAATCTATTGTGGGTACTTTAGGTTATTTTGGATTAATCGGTAATTTAATAAAAATAATAGGGTTTACATTTATTGGATTTTCTTTTTTTGAATATATAGATACTTTTTTGATAATATTACCAGCAACATTAATTGGAAGTAGAATCGGTCAGTTATTACTTTTGAAAATTAGTAACAAAATATTTATGAGAATTTTCCAATTAGTATTAATCTTTTTAGCAATAAGACTTCTTATTATTTAATTATCTTAATTTTTTTATTTTAAATTTATTAGTATCAATTTGATTCTTTAAAAAGAAGATGTAAACTTATAATTAATATTAAAAAGATGGAGGAATTAATATGAAAAAATTTTGTTTTTACTTTTCTTTTTTAGCTTTAGTAATTTCTTTTAATATATCAAATTCTATTGCTGATAAATTACCTAAAAACATTTCTTGGACTGCATATGGAACGACCTCATCAGGTTATGCTCAATCTGTTGGTATTGGCCAAATGCTTAAAAAAAATTATGGTACGGATTTAAGAATAATTCCTGGCAAAAATGATGTTTCTAGAATGGTCCCACTTAAAGCAGGACAAGCAGAAATATGCGCATGTGGAATAGCAAGTTTATTTGCGCAAGAGGGCGTGTTTATGTTTGCAGATAAAAAATGGGGACCAATGAAAGTTTACAATATGTTCAATAATATTGGAAGAAATGGTCAAACAGTTGCTACAGCCAAAGATGCAAACATTAAAACGATGGCAGACCTTAAAGGTAAAAGAGTTACTTGGGTAAAAGGATCTCCAGCTCTTAATGGGAACATGGCAGGTTTTTTAGCGTTTGGTGGCCTAACATGGGATGATGTTATTAAGGTAGAGGTTTCTGGTTATGGAGCATCGGCTAATGCAGTTATAAATGGTCAAGCAGATGCAAGTATGGGTTCTTCTGTAAGTAGTATTTTTAATAAAACTAATGCTTCACCTAGAGGTCTTTTCTTTCCACCAATGCCACATAACGATGAAGTAAGTTGGAAAAGAGCAATAGCTACAGCTCCCCATTTTGCTAAAGCAGTTGTAACAAACTTTGTTGGATCTTCCGATAGTAATAAATCTTTTGAAGGAATGAATTACCCTTATCCTATTTTTGTTACTATGGAAACAACCTCTGAAGATTTATCATATCATCTGACTGAAGCTGTTATGAATAATTACGACCAATTTAAAGATTCTGGACCAGGAATGGATGGGTATCAATTGTCAAATCAAAATTTTAGTTGGATTTTTCCATATCATCCAGGAGCAGTTAAGTTTTACAAAAAGAAAGGTGTTTGGACATCAAAGCATGACAAACATAACGCAAACTTAATAAAAAGACAGGATGTTTTAGCTAAAGCTTGGCAGAAAACTCTAAAGGCAAATTTATCTGGTGATGCTTTTAAGAAAAAATGGCTTGAAAATAGAGCATCTGCTTTAAAAGCTGCCGGCATGCCAAATGCATATAATTAAAAAATGAATTTGATAAGGTAAAACTTAGTTTTACCTTATCAAAATCGGAATTAAATATGTCCAAAAATCAACTAGAAGATTCTTTAATTAGAAATAGGGCTCCAAACGATATCTCCAACTATGTTTTAAGGTTTGCCGCCATATTATCTTCTTTTCTTTCAATTTATATGTTGTTCGGTGTTGGTAATTTTTTAAATACTTATGTGCTGCTGGATACCGAGTATCTCTATGCTATGATTGCTCTATTATTACCTTTACCATTTATTGTATATCATCCCACTCTTAGGAGAGGAAATAAAATACCCTGGTATGATATAATTTTTGCTGCCTCTACGTTTATAATTGCAAGCTATTTTTGTTATAGTGGTTCATTAATTTTAGAAGAGGGGTGGGAATATCTTGCACCAACGTATGCAAAAATAATGGCATTTATTTTATGGGGTTTGGTTTTAGAGGCTAGTAGAAGAGCTGGTGGAAATGCAATTTTTATTATTTGTTTAATTATTTCTATTTACCCAGCAATTTCGACTTTTCTACCTGGGTTTTTAAGTGCGCCAGCCCAACCATGGGATACTACCGCTACATTCCATATTTTTGGTACAGAAAGTATTATGGGTATACCAATGACTGCATTTGCAACCCTAGTTGTTGGTTTTTTAATTTTTGGAGTAGCTCTTCAACATACTGGAGGTGGATCTTTTTTTTTAAATTTAGCTTTTGCACTTTTGGGTACTAGAAGAGGTGGACCTGCAAAAGTTTCAATTTTTTCTTCTGGTCTAATGGGTTCAATGAGTGGAAGTGTAATTACAAACGTTTTAACTACTGGTGTACTTTCTATCCCCGCAATGAAGAAAACTGGCTTCAAATCCTCTTATGCAGCAGGTGTCGAGGCATGTGCATCTACAGGTGGAGTATTAATGCCTCCAGTTATGGGAGCAACTGCTTTTGTGATGGCAACTTTTTTAGAGGTCCCATACTCTGAGATTATTATTGCAGCTGCTTTTCCTTCTATATTGTATTATTTTGGTCTTTTTATGCAAATAGACGCGTACGCAGCAAGAAATCACCTTAAAGGTTTACCTGCACAAGAACTTCCATCCATTAAAAAGGTTTTAAAAGAAGGGTGGTATTTTGTATTTGTATTTGTAATGTTAATTTTAATGTTATTGTATATGCAAAGAGAAGCACAAGCTCCTTACTATGCCACAGCTACATTATTAATAATCAATCAAATTGTAAAAATACACAGGTGGAACTCCAAAAAATTTCTTAATTTCATTGAAAGCGTAGGTAGATTGTTTGCGGAACTTGCTGGTATTCTAGTTGCAATTGGCCTTATTATTGGTTCACTAACTTTTACTGGTAAAATTGGTACTATTACATACGCGCTTGTAGATTTTGCGGGTGATTCTATAATCATTTTACTTATTATGGGTGCGCTTACTAGTTTTATACTGGGTATTGGGATGACAGTAACTGCCGCTTACTTATTTCTAGCAGTAACACTTGCGCCAGCATTAACAGGTAGTGGATTAGATAAAGTTGCTGTTCATTTATTTATGTTATATTGGGGAATGATATCATTTATAACTCCGCCAGTTGCTATAGGTGCATTTGCCGCTGCGACAGTTGCTGGTGCAAATGGAATAAGAACAGGCGTAGAAGCAATGAAATTAGGTAGTGTTATTTATTTCATTCCATTCTTTTTTGTTCTAAATCCTGCACTAATAGGCAGAGGATCGGTGCTCGAAATTTTTACTGTTTTCTTTTCTGCTATTGCTGGAATTATTCTTATTTCAAGCTCTTTACAAGGATATTTAGTTGGAATAGGAAATCTTAAAAACTCAAGATACTTAGAATGGCCAATAAGAATCATGCTTGGATTTTCAGGTATATTAATGGCCCTTCCAGGTGGAGATATTACAGGGTATTCAAATTATGAAATTAATTTTTTTGCGATTTTGTTATTTTCTATACCAATCACCTATCTATTATTTTTAAAGTTTAACAATAAATTTAATAAAGATTTATTATAAAAAAATAAAATAGTTAATTTATTAATTATTTTAAAATTACATTGTTCTTTTCGATTTTTTTGGCAACGGCTAAGATTCTATACATTTCTCTTAAGACAGGTTTCTCAATAAGTTTTCCATCAATAACAACAAGCCCTGTATTTGCTTTCTCAAAAGTTGACGTTATTTTTTTTGCTCTTTGAATGACTTCCTCTGATGGAGTAAACACTTCATTTAAAATTGGTATTTGTTTTGGGTGTATTGATCCTTTCCCGCTAAAGCCTAGTCCTTTTGCTTTAATTGCTTCTTGTTTCATGCCTTCAGGGTCATCTAAGTTTAAAAAGGGAACGTCTATGGCATCAATTCCAGCAGATGAAGCTGCATGTACTATTCTTGACCTGGCATATAGTAAAGGTTCCCATTTATTTTCACACCTTAATTCAGCTGACATGTCTACTCCACCAAAAAACAGAGCATCAATTCTGTTAGAGCAATTAGCTATATCGTATGCTTTTTCAAGTCCTTCATTAGTTTCAATAATAATGTGTAGTCTACAATTATGCTTTTTTTCAGTGAGTAAACTATCTAATAGGACTATTTCCTCAGAACTTTTAACTTTCGGGATCATTAAAGCAGGAGGAGGGGTGTTTGTATTTAAGATAGCTTGTACATCATCTATGCCAAATTTTTCTCTTAGGGAGTTAATTCTAAGTATCCTCTCAATACCATCATCATTTTGTTTTGTTTCAAATAACTTTATCGCTAATTTTCTAGCTAAATTTTTGTCTTGGGGAGCAATCCCATCCTCTAATTCAACACACACCATATCTGTCCCAGATTTAATAGCTTTGTGAAACATTTCTGGTTTTAGACCCGGAGTGAAGATAAAACTCCTTCTCGATTGAATTAAGTTATTACTATCCATTTTTCACCTTTCTTAAATAAATCGCGTGATATACTTTTTGCTCATTCTTTGAATCTACAAATTCTGTATTAACCAAAAACCCAACTTTTTCAAATGTTCTAACTACTTCATTTAAGTCTTTATTAGGAGCAACTTTATCATCAAAATTTTTAATTCCTTTAAATTTACATGCTAAGAGACCAACTCCATCAAATTTCAAAATCCTATAAAATTCTTTTGCGTAGTCAGAAAGTGGATATAAAAAATAAATTACATTGATAGCTAGAAGTTTTGTAAATGTGTTGTCTTTTATAATGTCTCCCAATTGCTTCGCATCATTTGAAAAAAAAACTACTTTTTGATTACTAAATTTTTGAATTAATTGATTACGAAACTTTTCACTTACTTCTATGGAAGTAATTTTTTTATTAGTTAGTTGAAGTATTTTTTCAATTGCTTGTCCGTTTCCAGATCCTATCTCTATAACTTCGTCATTATTTCTTACATCAAGCTTTTTAACTGAGTCATTAATTATAAACTCGTTAAAATTTATCATTAAATGTTTTGCAATGTTACCAAGAAATCCATCACTGGGACTTCTCATATTTTTTGTCATCAATTTTGTGTGTTTTATTTGAGAGTAGATTAATAAATAAACATAAAATTTAATTTAATTTATTTTCATTCAACTCTCCAAAAATGACCTTAAATTATGGTTGAATAATTCTGGTTTCTCAATATTTATTAAGTGACCAGCCTCTGGAATAATTTTGATATAACTATTTTTAATTTCTTTCATAATCTTTTTAGACATTGAAGGTGGTGTTAGACTATCAAGTTCACCAACCATTATTAATGTAGGTACATTAATTGTTTTAAAAATATGACGATGTTCTGTTCTCATAGATGTATCAATTGTTTTTAAATAACTGTCTTTATGAAGTAGAGACATTGAATCAACTAGTTGCTTAAAAGCAGAAGTATTTTTCATGTCACCAATTAATGTTTTAGCAACTATAGGGGCTATATCTCTAGGTTCTTTCCCTTTTAATAGGGGCTCTTTT
>QBZG01000011.1 GCA_003282435.1 SAR116 cluster bacterium AG-335-B03 | reverse complement strand
GCACATATTTTAAAAGATGCGGATGAGGCAATAAAGAGTATAGGATTATTTTGTAGGAAATTATTTAATTAAATAGCTTACGTGATAAAATCTTGCAATTTAAACTAATAAAACACAACTTTCCATTACCCTTTATTACAGTTATAGATGGGCATTGGTCCGTGGTTCTTGGTTCATGGGTGCTTTGAGTGCTTGGAAATTAAATCAATAAATATCAAACCATATTTTTTTAATTTTGTTGGTCCTACTCCGTCTATTTCAAGCATATCTATCTCATTTTTGGGTCTTCTTTGTGACATTTGAATTAATGTACTATCGTGAAATATAGTAAATGCAGGGAGATTTTGTTTTTTTGCAATATCTAGTCTTAATGACTTTAGGTTGTTTAACAAAGCACTATCTACGTCTGTTAGATCTCTATTTAAATATTTTGGAGCTTTAGTATTTTCTTTTATAGATTTTATAGGAATATCTTTATACATAAATTTATTTTTATTTTTTAAAACATCAACACCTGTATTAGTAATTTGAATTGCACCATATTTCTGAAAATTTATTTTTAAATGCCCATAAGCAAGCATCTGTCTTAGAAATGATTGCCAAAATTCCTTAGATTTGTCATTTCCTATTCCATAAACAGAAAGATTTTGATGACCTTTATCAAATACTTTTTTATCTTCTGATCCCCTAAGTACATTAATAATATGAACCTGACCAAAAAACTGACCAGTTCGATATATTGTGGAAAGAAGTTTTTGAGCCAATATTGTACCATCAATTAGTGCTGGTGGGTTAAGGCAGTTATCGCAATTATTACAATTTTCTGATTTTTCATCAAAATATCCTAATAAAACTTTTCTACGACATTCAGGAGTTTCGCAATAAGATAATAAATAGTCTAATCGTTTATTTTCATGAAATTTGAATTTTTCTTCAGAAATGTTTTCATCTATCATTCTTCTTCTAATAACCAAGTCATCTAACCCATAAATTAACAATGTATCAGATGCTTTGCCATCCCGGCCTGCTCTACCTATTTCTTGAGAATAAGCTTCAACGCTCCCTGGAAGATTTAAATGAATAACAAACCTAATATCTGGTTTATCAATGCCCATTCCAAATGCAATTGTGGCTACAACAATGTGTGCTTGGTCAGTCATAAATTTGTTTTGTACATTTTTTCTTACTTGACCATCCAATCCTGCATGGTAGGTGCTAGCGTTGAAGCCTTTATCAATTAAAAATGAAGTGACTTCCTCAGTTTTTTTCTTTGATAAACAATAAATTATTCCTGATTGTGTTTTTCTTGGATTTAAATATTCAATTAACTGAGCTTTCCAATTTGTTTTTTGACTTATTGAAAGGCTTAAATTGGGCCTATCTAGACTTGCAATAAATACTTTAACGTTTTTATTGAATATCTTTTCAAGAATATCTAGTCTGGTTGATTTATCAGCTGTTGCAGTAAACCCAATAATATTGCTATTTGGAAATAATAACTTCAATTTTGATAATGCATTATAATCAGGTCTAAAATGATGGCCCCATTTGGATACACAGTGAATTTCATCTATGACAAACAAACCTATTTCCATGGTTTTTAAATCGTTAATAATATTTTCTGTCATAAGTCTTTCTGGTGACATATAAATAATTTTTGAATTTCCATTTTTGAAGTTTTTCCAAGATGTAATTCTTTCGCTATAAGATAAGTCAGAATGAATTTTCTCTGCTTGAACCCCACACTCTTTTAATGCTGAAATCTGGTCATCCATAAGTGAAATTAGCGGTGAAACAATTATAGTTTTCTTTGAAGAAATAATTGCTGGTATTTGATAACACAATGATTTACCTGCACCAGTAGGCATAATAGCAAGGGTATGATTTTCAGAGAGAACAGTTTCTATAATCTCTTTTTGCTCATATTTGTATGAGGAGTAGCCGAAAGTGTCACGTAATACGTCAAAAGCTTTAGTATTTAATTCATTTATATTCATAGTAAAAGGTTAATGTTTTTGATTTATAATTAATATTTAAAAATCAATAAATTTTTAAATATTTTTTAAAGATAGACTTGTAATCAAAATAGGGAAATATTAAGTATCATTCAGGTATTTAATTACTAACTTGTACGCCTTGGCATCCCGCCTAAAATACTAAAGCAGTGTCCTAAATAACTTCAAATAATTTTAAATTTAATTCTCAAGGATAATAATTATGAATACTATTAAGAAACTAATTTTTGCAATAGCCATGCTTATATTACCGTTAGCTGCTAACGCTGACGGCCATGGTACGAAAAAAGATATAGTTGATACAGCAATAGCTAATGGCTCATTCACCACTCTAGTAACAGCTGTGAAAGCAGCGGGCTTGGTGGACACTCTCAAAGGAAAAGGACCGTTTACAGTATTTGCTCCTACGGATGATGCTTTTTCCAAGCTTCCTAAAGGAACTATAGACAGCCTACTTAAGCCTGAAAATAAGAGTAAACTTGTAGCGATTCTTACACATCATGTCATATCAGGAGTTGTACCTTCTGCAGATGTTGTTAGTAAGAAACTATCCCCCAAAACAGTTAACGGTTCCTCCCTCTCAATTGATGGAACAATGGGAGTAATGGTCAGTGGAGCAAAAGTTATAGCTGCAGATGTAAAAGCATCCAACGGTATAATTCATGTTATTGATAAGGTTCTTCTGCCTTAATTATAAATATTTAAGGATAGTTTTTATCATATTAAAGAGAGGTGAATAACAATATTCACCTCTTTTTTTCTTGTATATATAAATACTTTCCATTTTGATAGAAGGCTCGGGGTTATGTATATGATAAATAAAATTGAGAAGGTGGTTAGGCCAGAAGCGAAATGTTCGTAACTCCCATATCTACACTGTGGCGGTAAATGCAACCCAAAGGTAACCGAACGTGTCCAAATAGCCCCGTTTTGAGCCTGATGAGACTTAAGCTTTAGTATTTAATTCATTAATTAAATCCACAATGTTGCCTTTTAAACTTGGCACCAAAAGGAGTTAGTGCGTCAATTAAATCTTGTTTAGAATTGCCAAAAACTAGCCATTCTTTAAAGTCAACATGTTGCGTTACTTCTTCGGCTATAGGGCTTGACATATGGTTTTTCAAACGTTGCATTGCACCATCACTATCAATAAATGACTCTACTAATGTTGCTTCTGAATTATCATCAGACAAATGCCACTCATAACTTATAGTTTTTTCTTCTTTTAAATTAAACACATATTTTGCAGCACGTTCTTTTGACCATGTTAGAAATTCATTAGCATCAGATTTGATACTACATTGAATGACAAATATTATTTTTTGTGTTTTTGAATTTAATTCTTTCATAATATTATCCTAATTTAATTCAATTTAATCAGATAGGTAAATAATAAATAATAACATATTTGAAGATAAATTATTTATTTATATTTATATTTATATTTATATTTTATAATCAATAGATATGCTTAAAATCAGATATATTATGTGGAGAAAATTTGTATGCAAATTGGTTTGATTGGTGGCATTGGGCCTGCTGCAACGGATTTTTACTATCGGAGTTTGATAGAAAAATTTGCATCCGAAGAAAAGAATTTGGATATGACAATTGTACACGCGGATGCCCCAACTCTAATTAAAAATTTGATGGAAGATAACAAAGATGGACAAGTAGCAATCTATAATGATTTAACGCTAAGGCTAAAAAAAGCAGGAGCTAACTTTGTCGCTATTACTTCTATCGCTGGTCATTTCTGTATTGAAAAGTTCAAAGAAAAATCTGTGCTGCCAGTGGTAGACCTTTTGTCCTGTGTGCAAAAAGAAATTAAACGCAGGGGCTATAAAAGAATTGGCATCATTGGTACCAAACCAGTTATGGTATCAAAATTTTATTCAATGATAACATCAGCCGAAGTATTTATACCAGAGGATAACCTTTTAGATAACGTGCACGAAGCATATGCAGAAATGGCAACTTTGGGTCGTGCAAATAATGAACAAAAAGAAATATTTGAAAAAGCATGTAATCAATTTCTTAGTAAGAATAAGGTTGATGCAATAATGCTTGGAGGGACTGACCTAGCCTTGATTTATCGATCAGAAAATGTTGATTTTAAATTAATTGATTGTGCAAAAATCCATGTAGAAGAATTATTCCGCTTGAATGTCAATTAAATATTTATATCATTAACTTTTATCAGACTTTTATTTTTAAAATGAAAATAGACCTTTTTAAAATATCCTATCACAAACAAAGAATTGTGGAAATCAAAGAAAAAGTTGAAATGTTTCCATGGCATGAAATGCCTAAAGAAGGTGGCTGGTCTTTTGGAACAAATATAGATTACATGAAGAATTTAGCTGATTATTGGACCAAGAAATATGACTGGGAATCTCAGGAGTTCAGATTAAATCAACAGCCTAATTATAAAACAAAAGTAGATGATATTGATATTCATTTCATTTTTAAAAAATCTTCTTCCCCGAAGGCCATCCCATTAATTTTAATTCACGGATGGCCCGGCTCAATAGTTGAATTTCTGGAAATCATTGAACCACTTTGTGAACCAGAAAAATTTGGGAATAAAGACGAAATTTGTTTTGATATTATTGCGCCCTCTATTCCTGGTTTTGCTTTTTCTGGGAAACCAGATAATCCGATTGGACCAAGAAGAATTGCTGAGATTTTTAACAAACTTATGACGGAAAACCTTGGTTATGAAAGATATGTTGCTCAAGGAGGAGATTGGGGTAGTGCAATTTCTACATGGCTAGGTTTTGATCACTCAAAAAATTGTAAAGGTATTCATATTAACATGCTTCCCGCAAGACATATAGATGGGCCAAAAACAGAGGAAGAAAAAAATTGGGATAAACAATTTAATATAGATTATGTCTCTAAAAGCGGATATTTTGCTATACAAAGTACAAAACCTCAAACACTTAGTTACGCTATGATGGAGAGCCCTGTAGGTGTGGCTGCTTGGATAGTAGAAAAATTTTACCATTGGTCTGATTTAAAAGATGGAAGTCTAGATTTGACATACCAAAAAGATGATTTGTTAACCAATATTATGATCTATATCCTAACTAAATCATTTAATACGTCATCTTGGATTTATTATGGCAGAGTTAAAGAAGGAGGACGAATTCTCTCTAATGATGGGAGAAGGGTAGAGGTTCCAACCGGATGTGCTGTTTATCCAAAAGAGTTTTTATCATGGCCTCCTAAGTCCTATGTTGAAAGGCTTTTTAACCTAGTACATTGGACTGAAATGGACAAAGGTGGTCATTTTGCAGCTCTTGAGCAACCCTCTTCTCTAATAAAAGACATTCGAAACTTTTACAAAAAAGTCGTCATTTAAATAATTGAGATATTTTTATTAATTACAATATTGTCAGTTTAAGGGGCATTTTTTTTCTAGCAAATTCTGTACGCTCGTGCTATTTGTTCAAGGGAATTAGTATTTTAAAATCTCTAATCAATTTCAAAATTTAAAATTGCTCAAGAACCACAGTCTATTGATAAGATAATAAGTTACTGATCAATTAACATCTCAGTTCCAGAAATAGTGGTCCTTCTAACATCTCTTATTTCATTTTGATCATCAAAATACAAACCTCTATGCATAGATTGTCTATTATCCCAAATAATAAGATCATTTTCATCCCAATTATGAGTATATAAATATTTATCTTTGGTAGAATGTTCTATAAGATCATTTACAAATAAAATAGTATCTGGTTTTTCCATTCCTTCTATTTCTCCAATATGAGAAGCTGAAAAATTGATTTTCTTTTTGTAAAATCATTTTTTCTTACAAGAGGCTGTTTAACAGGCTTGAAGTTTATTATTTCTTCAGCAGAAACCATTTCATACATATTAAGACCTAATTTTTGTCTTGAATATATTAAGGAGTGATAACTTTTTAAATTTTTTATTTTATGTTTTATTTGAGCAGGTAGATCGTCATAAGCGGCTCTCATATCTGCAAATTGAGTTTCACCTCCAATTTTAGCAACTTTTCTTCCTGATAATAAAGAGTACTTTGCAGGTATTTTTTTAAAGGATGCATCAGTGTGCCATAATCTATTACCAAGTGAAAAAAACCGCTTATTATCTGTTTTTCTTAATGGTCTGTTATTCACATCTAAATTTGAAACGTCTCCAAACGAATCTGATAATCTCCTTTCTTTAATAGATCTAATAGTTGTGTTATTACCAGCTCCTTCAATTTTACCAAAGTATTTTGAAAATTTTATTTGTTGATCATCATTTATTTTTTGTTTTTTAAAAACTAGTAAACATAGCTCATTTAATTTTTTGTCTAACTCATTTATTATTGTATCGTTTAAATCTTCAGTAATATTAATTTCAGAGACAATTCCACCAAAATTTATATCTTCTTTAATAATTTCAATTTTCATAATCCTCTCTATCGTTTTTAGTAATAAATTTGATATACTATATCAAAAATTATAAATTATTGAAAATTTAGAAAGAAACACGGTTGTCTTGTAATTAATTTTTACCCTCGGATTATGAACTTACGACTTTCATTTTATGAACCTAACTTTTTTAATGTAAACTCATATGTTATTGTAGACGGGAGAACATAAGATTATGACATATAATCAAAATAGATGGTTAAAGTAAAATAGCGAGGAGGTCCTCTCCAAGATTAAATTTCAATGTTTGTGTATTTGATGGCATTAAAAATCCTTATTAGTTTCTTTTAAAAACAAATACACACCTCCAATCATAATCAATAACGACCCTGAAAGACTTAAAAAATCAGGTAACTCTCTAAAGATTACATAGTCATAAAATAAAACAAAAATTAGAGTGCTGTAAAAAAAAGGTATAACAAAGTTTAACTGGTTACTCCTAAGAGCAATTAAAAAACAGATTTGTGCACAAATCATAAGAAATCCAATAAGTATACAAAATAGTAGTTGAAAAAAAGTTGGTGTTTGCCAGAAAAAAATAACTATTAATGATGATAAAATTAGTCCAATGAAATTATTTATTAACAATATTTGTGTATTCTTTTCGCATTTAGTCAAAAGTTTAATAAAAATTGCTTCTAATCCCAAACAAATTGCTCCAAAAATTGAAACTAATGCTACTGGTTCAATGTATAGATTAGAAAAATCAGGTCTTAGTAATATTATAGCCCCTAAAAAAGTAATTATCATTGCAACTGATCTATATGGAAAATATTTTTCTTTTAATATTATTATTGAAAATATCATTGCAAAGACTGGATTTGAAAAGTTAATAGCAACTGCATCGTTGACTGGAATAAGACTAGAAGTGCCAAATAAGATTGTAGCACCTATCCATCCCAATGATGTTCTTGCGAGATGTAGTTTAGGATTTGGTGACTCAATTTTTATTTTATAAAATAAAGAGAATATTAAGACAAAAACAAATCCATATAAAAACCGTGATTGGCTTATTTGGAATGGGCTCAATGGTTCTCCAAAATAATCTTTTCCTAATATTTTAGCAACAACTGCAGTGCCACCAATAAATGCAGAGGCTGCCAACATATAAAGAATACCAAATATAATTTTATTATTTTCTTTAAGCATTGAGAATTAGTGTTTCTTATTAATAAAATTTATGATAATGATAATTGCTATCAAAATTTTTAGAACATATTTCATATAATGATGACAAGAGCACACATTATAAACAAAATTTTTACATTAATGTTAGTTAGTGTTTTTTTCACAAATGGTATAACCAAACTATTAAACCTCGAGCAAACTATTAATTGGATAGAAAGTTTTAATTTATACGGAGAAATAGTTTATTTAGGTGTTTTAGTAGAACTAATAATGCCCGTTATGATTTTGCTGAATATTTACAAAAAGATAGCTATATATACCATGATAGTTTTTTGTTTTATGACTGCTTTTATGTTTCATTCAGACCTCAGTAATCAAATGCATTTAACTCAATTCTTAAAAAATATTGGTTTAGCAGCTGGTTTCTATTTTTTAGACAAAAGCGAACAACATAATTACTTCAGAAATTAAATCTTTTATCCAAAAATTTATGCTTAATTTTATTTGGTTATTATTTATTTAATTTTATGCTTTGATTTCTTTAGCCAACTTTCGTCAATTACCTGGGGCTTTATACAATCCAATCATTTGTGATCCTTTTTTGGCTATGGCATTTAAATCGATATCTTCAAGTATAATTAATTCTGCAATTGCACCAGTTTTCATCATAGCTAATTTAAGTGATGTCATTATATCCGCATTAGGTGCCTCAACTACAGCTGCAACATCATATATACCTCTTGTGTATGATAAATCCAACAATTTACCGCCAATTTTCTCTGATAGTCCACTTATCATTGCACGTCGATCTTCATCGGGGTTGTCTAACCAACCATCTGTTCCTTGTTTAGTATATTTCGCTAGAACTATAAATTTCATTTTTATCTCCTATTGTTAAAGTTTACTGATTTGTTCTAATTTTATTAAATATTATAAGTCTCTGAAATAAATCTAGTTACTAAAAATGCGTCAAGCCCCTCAATGCCTCCTTCTGAACCATAGCCACTGTGTTTGATGCCACCAAAGGGTGTTTCAGGTGTACTTACAACAGTTGAATTAACTGCTAAAAGACCAGCTTGAATCTCTGAACGCAAGTTATCAATTATTTTAGGATTATTTGTAAATGCATAAGACGCTAGTCCAAAATCAAGCCTGTTAGCTCTATCGATTACCTCATCAACTGATTTGAATGTATCAATTGGAAGTAAAGGTCCAAACGGCTCTTCATTCATGATTTTAGCATCATCTTTAACATCTGTCATTACAGTGGGAGAAAAGAAGCTTCCAACTCTATTCATTCGGTTTCCTCCCATTTCTATATTTGCACCACTTTCAATTGCATCTTTTACAAAATCGTTCATCACGTCTATTCTTCTTTCTGCAATAAGTGGTCCCATATTGGTATCATCTTCCAAACCGTTCCCAACCTTGATTTTGTTAGTTTCTTCAATGACAGCTTCTGTAAATTTATCTTTAATATTATCTTGTACTAAAAATCTTGTTGGAGAAACACAGACTTGTCCTGCATTTCTAAACTTACCCGCAACTGAAATTTTTGCAGCTTTTTTTACGTCAATGTCATCAAACACCATTAGAGGAGAATGCCCACCTAATTCCATTGTGCATCTAATCATATTTTCAGCTGCAAGTTTTTGAAGATGCTTTCCAACTGGAACACTGCCAGTAAAAGATAATTTACGCGGTATGTTAGAACTACATAAATATTCCGACACTTCAGATGGAACTCCAAATACTATATTGAGCACACCAGGAGGCAGGCCTGCTTCTACAAAAGCCCTACCAATTGCAATAGCAGTACCCGGAGTTTCTTCACTTGGTTTTATTGTAATTGTGCATCCAGCTGCTAGAGCTCCACCAATCTTTCGGACAACATTCATAACCGGAAAATTCCAAGCAACAAAAGCAATAACAGGTCCAATTGGTTCTTTTATAACAGTTTGAGAAAGTCCATTCATTCTTGAAGGTACTAATCTTCCATATCCTCTTTTACCCTCCTCTCCGTACCATCTCAATACATCTAACCCAACAGAAAGCTCCATTTTAGCTTCTGCTAATGGTTTACCCATCTCAACAGTAAGGTTAGTAGCTACATGATCAAATTTATCTTCAAGTATTCTACATGCATTTTCTATAATTTTTTGTCTATTAAGGGATGGTTCCTTTTTCCAGGATTTGAACGCTTCTTTATTAGATTCTAAAGCCTCTTTTAGGTCATTTTTTGAAGCATGTGGTAAATCACCAATGATTTCATTAGTGGCTGGATTATATACGGGTTCCGATTTATTTTCTGAACCTGCTCTCCATTTTCCATTTATTAATAATTCTAATCTCTCATACTTCATAAATCACTCCTGAGCACAAATAAATTCATTGAAAATAGTTATCTATATTACTAAAGTTAATTAAAGAAAAATTTATTTCAATATATATCTAAGCGTATCAAATGAAAACAATAAATGCTGATGTTGTTATATGCGGAGGAGGACTGTCAGGCATGATGTGCAGTTTAGCCCTAACTAGATTAGGGATATCTATTTGCACAATTGAAAAATCAAATTATTCCCTACAACAAATAAAAGATACTAGATCAACAGCATATCTACTTCCATCGATAAATTTCTTAGTTAAAACCGGGATATGGAAGCATCTTTCGAAAAATATAAATCCGCTTAAAATACTTTCTATTATCAACAGTAAAAATGGTTATCCATTCAATCAAGTTTTGAATGAAACTCAGTTCAATGCCAAAGAAATTTCTAAAGAATATTTTGGTTGTAATATTTCTAATTGCGAAACAAAGCAAATACTCATGAAATTAGTAAAGAAAGATAAATTGATAAATTATATTAATAATGAAATTGTCAATATTGAAAATTTTGAAGAACATTTAATTATAAATCTTAGAAATAAACTAAGTATTAATACAAAACTTCTTATAGGTGCTGATGGAAGAAATTCTTTTATAAGAAATTATCATAACATTAAAACACAAATAACAGACATTAAACAAAAAGCTGTTACTTTTATAATTCAACACCAAAAATCTCATAACAACATTTCGTATGAAATTTACAATACAGGTGGACCTTTTACAACTGTACCACTTAAAAGCAAAGAAGAAAAAAGGTCTGCTGTGATTTGGGTTAATGATAGTATAAAAATAGACAAACTTCTAGGTTTAAATAAGTTTGAGCTTCAATCTGAAATAAATAAAAGGTCTTGCAATAAGTTGGGTGAAATTTCGGTTGTTTCTGAATTACAATCTTCTAATGTCAACGCACAATTAGCTGATAAATTTGTAGACAATAGAATGATATTGATAGGTGAAGCTGCTCATGCTTTGCCACCGATTGGTGCCCAAGGTTTGAATTTAACTATTAGAGACATTAAGGTAATTTTCAATTTAATTAGAAAATATCAATACTCAATAGGCTCTAATGAGATGGTTGCTGAATTTAATGTCAAGAGATTACTAGATGTAAAAATACGTACCACAAGCGTGAATATTTTAAATAAAATCTCTTATTCAGATAATTTAATTATTAGAAGAACAAGAGATCTAGGCTTAAGCTTTTTACAACAGGCAAAACCTATTAAATACTTACTTATGAGATATGGATTAGGTTCGTAAGTTTGAGAAAAAAAACCGGCTTGAGACTTCATTATAGTATATGCAAATTATTTGAGGTAAAAATATGTTACAATATTATATTAACTGGAAAAAAACAAATAAATTGGCGAAAGCAAAAACTTAGTTTTTCTGATTTTGGAGTTACTTGGATTTAAATCATAAAAGGTGTTTTAGTAAGACTATTAGCTTATTATTTTTAATTATTTAATGTTTTTTTATAGATATTTCTGCATAAAATTGCACATTTAGGACAAAGTAAAAATCAACCATTTCTTTATGTTCTTCGTATTTATAATTGAAGGGCTTTTTTAGGGATGATTGCATTAGACAATAGTTATATTTTATAAGAAAATTATAAAATTTCTTAACCCAGTGAAAAATAAAAAAAAATAAAATTCAATTTGTAGACTAAATTGTAGACCAAATAATTATAATTCTATAAAATCTAATAAAATCAGATGATTAAAATGAAATAATGAGGAGGTTCCCTCCACCATAATTTATAGAAACGTTCAATATAAATAATCATATATAACTCAAAAAAAAGATATGAATTTTGAGGTTACCGAACTCATACGGTGTAGTTTTAATTTTATATTGTTCCTTTTTCGTGCAACTTATATATTCTAATATTATCTCTAACTAGGAAACTAATCATTTTGACAATATTTAAATTTATATTTCTTGATGTCTATCAGTCTTCATATTGCAAAGGAATATTTAAAATTGTCTAAGTTGAACCTGATTATAATAATTTTTTTCTATAAATTTTGTTTCCTAATATCCGTTAATACATACGCTCAAGAAACTATTTTGAAAAAAGAGAAATTCAATGATTTGTATAATTCAATTGTAAGTATTCATTCAATAATTCCTAATGAAGCAAGAACTTCAAAAAGCCTCGGAACTGTCAGACAAGGTAGTGGAGTAGTAATTGATAATAAAAATATACTCACAATTGGCTATATTGTTCTTGAGGCGAGTGAAATCACCATCGGCTTATCTAATGGAAAAAAAATACCTGGAAGATTAATTGCGTATGATTTTGAAACTGGTTTTGGTTTAGTTTCCCCCATAGTTCCAACAAAATTAAAATCACTAAAAATAGGTGACTCAAGTAATATTAAAATGGACGATTCCATTTTTATACTTCCTTCACCAACTATGGGCATTGGTTCCTTAGCTAAAATGGTTTCTAGAAGGCCTTTTGCTGGTTGGTGGGAATATTACTTAGAGAAACCTATTTACACTTTACCAAATAATCCAGCTTGGGCAGGAGCGCCTTTAATTAATTCCCAAGGTGAAATAGTGGGAATAGGTTCGCTTTTTATTAGAGATGCTGTAAGCCCGGAGATAATATCTCCAGGAAACATGTTTGTTCCTATTAATCTTCTAAAACCAATCATGAAAGATTTGATAAGATATGGTCGTAGAACTTCAAATGTTAATCCTTATATTGGATTATCTTCAGATGATAATAGTGGTAAGATAGTTGTTACTAAAGTTAGTAAAGATGGACCTTCTTACAAAGTCGGTATTAAGCCAGACGATGTAATAACAGGTGTAAATGGACAATTAGTTAATAATTTAGAATCTTTTTATAAAACTGTCTGGAGTTCTGGAAATTATGGAGTAATGATTAAAGTTAATGTAATGCGGAATGGAAAAAAAATGAATTTTAAGGTACGTTCAATTAATAGAATGGATTATTATCTTAAAAGCAACTCATACTAAATAGTCATATTGAAATATTATATAAATGAAAGTTTTTCAAAAATTAGATGATTTTTTGGACTTTGGCTGGTCACAGATTTCTCGAGGAAAGGCTGACAAAAAATCGCCTGCAAGACACCCTACTTTTGTTACATCAAGTGTGGATGGCTTTCCAAATGCACGCACGTTAGTTATGAGACGGTGCGATAGGAAAAATAACCAGATAGAGTTCCACACAGACACCGCCTCTTCAAAAATGTTGGCCCTTAAGGGGAACCCACGTGCTGGAATTCATATTTGGCTGCCAAAACTCCAATTACAGATTCAGATGGATGTTGTTGTTGAAGTCAATGTTGGCGACATTACTATTCCAAATTGGAAAAATGTTCCAACTAACTCCAGGGTCGCTTATGGAACCATTCCTAGCCCTGGTACCGTTATTGAAAGTCCCCTTGACTACAACCATACCCCAGATCAGAAACGTTTCGCCGTTTTGGTATGTGATATACAATCAATTCAACTACTGCTTTTAGGGGTTAAACATATTCGTGCTTATTACAAAAAGACGTCTAATTGGCAAGGAGAATGGCTCTCTCCTTAAATTGTAGACTAATTTTTAGACTGAAAGATTATTTTTCTATAAAAAATAACAAAATATGATGATTAAGATAGAATAACGAATAGATACTCTATATTTTTAAATTCAGAAAATTTGGTAATTTCTACAAAATATGCAAGTCAATAGGTTAAAAATGAAAGAAGATTACAAAGTAGACCCAAGAAAAATACACATTGACCAACGTAAAAAAGATACAAGACGTGATGCATGGGATAGAGACCATATGCCAGCAGATTGGGAAAAACCTTCGCCTAAAAGTAATAAACAAATATCAAATGCTGCACCAGTTTTTGTATTTGCTTTTTTTTATATTTGCATATTAATAATGATTGATTCCGCAACCTAAATAATTCACAATTTTTACATTATATTAATACCTTACTAGTTGCCCATACTCCAAAAATCCAAAAACCACCAGAGATACATCATCCTTTTATTAAAAAATGTAGTCATTCACTAGACCAAAAATTTTAAACAAACTTTTTTACAGAATTTGTTTAAATTATTCAAATGATACATAATTTGATACATGACTGTAGCAACCCATAAAAGTTTTATTTTTTCCTAAAGCCCAATTTATAGATAGATTTTCTAGTTGTAATTCTAGAATTAATCCGTTGTAATAGTCTAGATTTAGCTAATAAGGTAAATAATATTATATAGCAAAAAAACTTTAAGTTATATTCTATTTCCTCTTAATGCAAAATATAGTCCTCCAAACCACAGAATTACATGAAAATTATCATATAATATAACATCCAAAAATGACTCAGGCTTTCCTATCCAGATCACACCAGTCATTATAGAACCAATAGTGAAACCACTGAATCTGGTTACCATATCACCAATAACTGCCAACTTATTATCTAATAATTGAAATATTCCTCCAACTAACAAACCAAAACCAGAACCAAGCTCTCCATAAACTACAAACCACCAAACTAAATAAGGTAACTCAAAAGATTGTGCATCTTCAATGTTTACTGGATATTTAGAAATACCTTGTTGAATAAAAACAATTATAAGAGGTATTCTCAACAACCAATGAGACATACAGAATTCTGGTATTTTATTTATAATATTTTGCATTTATTAATCCATTAGACTTTAAAATAATTTTTCCAATCATGTGTTGGTTTAAAGCCAAGCCTTTTTCTAATTTTTTTGCTAGAAAGAATTGACTCATATTCACCCATTTCTCTTTTCATTTTTACATTGGGAAAGAATTGATTAATAATTTCTTTAGCCGTTAAATTTACTGAATTATTATCATGAGTAACATTAAAAACTTCATAACCAAGACCGTCCTTTTTAATACAAAGTTCAATTGCTTGAGCTAGATCTCTTGCATCAATGTAATTAAAGAGATTTCTTAGCCTTACATTTGGATTATCGCAAAATTCTTTAAACCTGTAATATTCATTAGGTTCAATAATATTTCCAATTCTTAATGCATAAATATCAATACCAGTTCTTTTTTGAAATGCTTTGCCAATTTGTTCATTCAAAACTTTTGAAAGCCCATAGCTATCCGTAGGACTTGTTTCATAATCTTCTTCAATTGGAAGCCATTTAGGAATTGGATTACCCTGGGCAAAACAAAAACCATATGTTGTTTCCGAGGATGCAAAGATAATTTTTTTGATACCTAGTTTTGTGGCTGCCTCTATAACATTATAAGTACCTAATGTATTAATACGAAAAGTTTCATTATCTGGCTTAACTAAAATTCTTGGTATTGCTGCTAAATGAACGACTGCTTTGAAACTTTTAAGACCTTCACCTGACTTAAGTTCTGGTATATTTGCATAACCAGATAAAGCATTAAAGATTTGACCAGAATCAGTTATATCTAAATTTATATTATCTACTCCATCCATCACAAGTGGAACAAGATCAGCATTTACGACGGAATATCCTTTTTCTAACAAATATGGGATTAAATGCTTACCAGCTTTTCCACTTCCACCAGTCACAAATATTTTAGGTTTAGTCATGAATTCCTCAAAAGATATAATTTTCTAAAATTATTATTTTAGACTAAATTATGAATTGAATAAATATTATTCTGAAAATTAAATTAAATCAGATGATAAAATATTGTTACTCTTGAAAAGAAAGGTTATCTAATGCCCACTTTATCACCACCTCAAAATCCAGAATCTAACCCTCGTGTGAAAGCTGTTTTCGATGATATTCGAGCCACGCGTGGTAACGATTTCATAAATAATTTATGGTATTATCTTGCCTTCGATGCAGGTTTGCTTGAAAGTACTTGGAATGATGTAAAATCATTGATGGCTAGACCTAGTCATCTAGATCCTATGACCAAAGAACTTATCTATGCAGCTGTTTCTATAGCTAATAGTTGTGAGTACTGTATTCACTCTCATACAGCTGCAGCTAGATCCAAAGGGATGAATGATGAAGAATATGCCGAGTTTCTTTCTATTGTGTCTCTTGCCGGTAGGACTAATCATCTTCTAAATGGAATCAAAGTTCCCATAGACCCTGAATTTAATAACCAGAATTAGTTGATTTTCTAATTAAACTTTAGATATTTGCAATGAAAGGAATTAAAAATGATTATCAGGTACACCAGCCCAAAAGTGAGCGAACCTGCACCCAAGCTTTGGTCTAATTGTATTGTATGTGACGGCATAGCATACATTGCTGGATTAACGTCCCGAAATGCGGATGGCGTAACAATTGATGGTAAGGATGAATACGAACAAACCAAAATTATTTTTGAAAAACACAAAGCTTTGATTGAAGCAGCTGGTGGCACGATGGCTGACTTCACCAAACTGACCATTTTTGTAACACGCATTCAAAATAACAATATGGTCTGGAAGGCTAGGGCTGAGTTCTTTGAAGGCAATTTTCCAACCTGTTCCTTAGTCGAAGTTTCAAACTTGGCTAGTCCTGAAATATATGTAGAAATTGAAGGCGTTGCCCATATAGGAAAAGGTGTCCATCAATAATAATTCATAAAGTTTAAAGCTAAAACATAGACTTAAAAAACTATTAGTCTATAAAATATGAATGAAGCAAATAATTACCATAAACTACTGAGGTTTTTTTGTTTAATTTATGTATTTTACAAGCTGGACCAATAAACAAAGATCTTGTCTCAGATTACCCTTCATACGATCAAATGTTTTCATTATTCCTGAAAGATAAAATCAAACATTGGAATGTAAATGTTTTTAATATTTACGAAGATATTTTTCCTCAAAATTTGGCTTACTACAATGGATTTATTATAACTGGAAGCGTTTACGGTGTTTACGAAAATCATACATGGATTAAAAAACTTTTCGATATAATTAATAAAATTGTAAAGTTTAAAATTCCTTTGCTTGGAATATGCTTTGGACATCAAGCTATTGCTCAAGCTTTAGGTGGACACGTAACAAAATCTTCAAAAGGTTGGGGTATTGGAATAAAAGAAATAACAACTAAGAAATATAATAGTTTGTTAGGTGATTTTAATAAATTAAACTTAATTTTCTTCCATCAAGATCAAGTTGTTAAACTTCCGAAAGAAGCAGAATTGTTAGCTAGTAACTCATTCTGTAATATATCTTCTTTTTCAATTGGCGATACAGTCCTAACTCTTCAAGCTCATCCTGAATTTAATCACGATTTTAGTCTTAAACTATTAAAAGCAAGAAAATCTAATATTGAACTTTTAACTTACTTAGAGGCAGTAAACGAACTTAAAACATTAGATCATGATGGTGAACTTATTACACCTAACATTATCAAATTCCTTGAGCAAAATGTTAATATTAATTTTAATTCAGTGATATAATTAGAAATATATTGAAGGATTGATTTTGAGTAATTGTATTTTTTGTAACTTACCACCACAGAGAATAGTTCATGAATATAAACATTTTTATGTAATAAGAGATGCTTTTCCAGTTACTCCACTACACTCACTAATAATAACAAAAAGACATGTTGTAAGTTATTTTCAATGCTCAAAAGCAGAACTTGAAGAAATACCAATAATATTAGACACACAAAAAACAGAACTAAAATACTTAGATGATGAAATAACAGGTTACAATATTGGAATGAATATAGGAGAGGATGCAGGTCAATCTATTTTTCACTGTCATATTCATATAATTCCTAGAAGAGAGGATGATACTCCTAACCCTAGAGGTGGAATAAGGGGAGTCATACCTGAGAAACAAAACTACTAATTTTTAAAAAATTCTATTTAAATAACAAAAAAAACTAACAAAATCCAACACCGTAGAATAATTTTAAAAGGACTAGATAAATGTATAAATTAATTATTTTGTTTCTAAGTTTTTTTTGCCCCTTAGCTCTAGGGAATGGATATACACATGCTGAAGAACAAACTTGTATTTCATCGGAAGGTTTACCAAACCATGAAATAGGAAATTTTCCTACGCGAGGTAATCCTCATAAATTTAAAAAAAGAAAATTAAATTCTGTTTTTCAAAGAATCCAATAAAAACAAATAAAAATAAATATATTGCTTCAGTTGTTGGCGTCACCCTTACAGGCATTCCAATTAGACCTGAAACTGAGGATTGGTATGATAAGAACTCTCCAAGAAAGCATAGCAAAGATAAATCATCGGGATTAAATTTGGAAGCAATAAGACCATATGAAAAAATATTTGGAATAGATAGATATAATGGTCATGTAGATCATAGAGGGTTGTACCACTAACATAAGTCAAACTCTGTATTACTATTAAACGGTAAACCTCTTATTGTTTATGCAGCTGATGGATTTGAAATTTTTTATATCCCAATAAAGTAAAATCTTCATGGCAACTTAAAAAAGGCAATAGAAAGTTAGAACCTTTTGGAAAATATGATAGCGCATTCAAAGAAGATTACAGATTTGTTGAAGATAGTGGAGATTTAGATGAATGCAATGGTAAGTTTGTTAATGGTATATATAAGTATTTTGCGACTGAGACTTATACTTTTTTCCCAAGATGCCATTGGGTTAAAATTTCAAAAGATTTTGGACAAAAAAGATAATAAACTTTCTTAATTTATAGGTCATCCTTTGCAACATATTCTGTCGCTATAGAATAAATCTACCTATATAGAATTTAAAAATTGAATATTATTTATTCATCAATAAAATATTAATTTTTTATATTTGAAGTTGGAGATAAAGATGTTTTGTATTGTTTGTAGTGTCAGATATTCTAACCCGAAATTAATGCACGTAGGACATCAATATATGGCAGATAATTTTGATCCTAAAACGTTTAATGGGCTTATAGAATTCAAATCTTTTCATATAACTCCTGATAAGGGATTAGGTATTTTTACTTTTAATAATCAAGAAAATTTAAAAAAGCATTTGTCTGACGTAAAAAACTTCAATAAGGATTACGAAGATCGCTTTTCATGTAAAATTACCGTAGATACTGGAATTGTAAATCCTGATTTATATTATAAAGCGTAAACTAAGAGAATGAATGAATTATAAGATTATAGGTGTTTGATACATTAAATAATTCTAATTAATTTACAGATTTTATAAATTATAAATTTAAATCTATAAATCAAGTGTCGACAAAAATTTTTGACCAAATTGTTGAAATGGTTAAATAAAAATTTTTGATATTTAAATAATACCATTTCCATTTTTATATTCTATAAATTATGATCATTAGTTCGCTTCAAACAACATAACAGCAAAGAGATTATCCTTATCCGTCCATGTTGCAATTTTTTTGAATCCAGATAAGGCTACCAATTCTATGAATTCGTTAATGTGGTATTTATATGAATTTTCTGTGTGAATTGTTTCTCCAGCTGAAAAGAAAAATTTTCTTTCACCAATGCTAACAGCTTGGTCGACGCAACTTTCAAGATGCATTTCTATTCTACCTTCAAAAATATTATAGCGAGCAATGTGACGAAATAAATTCAAATTGAAATCAGCACCTAATTCTTGGTTGATTCTAGAAAGCAGGTTTTTATTAAAAGCTTCAGTAATACCATATTTGTCGTCATATGCTTTAATGAGCATTTCATGATCTTTCTTTAAATCAACTCCTATTAGCAATTTTCCATTTTTACCAACAGTTTTACAGATTGTCTGTAAAAAAACTGTGGCATCAGCAGGCTCAAAATTGCCAATGGTTGAACCTGGGAAAAATGCAACTTTAGACTTTGGAATACGTTGAGATACTGGAATTTTAAGTGGAGAAGTAAAATCAGAAGCAACTGTTAAAACCTCAAGTTTTGGATAGGCCTTACGTACTATTCTTGCAGAATCTTGTAGCTGTTCCTCGGAAATGTCTATTGCACATAATGAAACGGGTTCATTTAATGAATCTAGAAGTATACGCACCTTTTCAAGAGACCCCGAACCATATTCAATTAGTGTTACATCCGAACCAAGATATTTTGCAATTTCAATTGCATTTTTATTAAGAATTTCAATCTCTGTTTTTGTTGGGTAATAAACATCAAGTTTACAAATTATTTCGAACAATTGTGCACCTTTAAGATCATAAAGATACTTAGATGATGTACGTTTGGGTATTTTACCTAATCCTGAAATTACATGATCTAAGAATATATCTTTATTACTATTGTCATTAGCATATACACTAGTTGTAGAAGCAAATTTGTCTTTAGCTAAACGTATTCCTGAAAATTGCCAGCGTGCACTTGGAGGAAAAAAATTCCGATAAGAAGCTCTTATATGTTCTGAAGGAGTTGCGCACGAACCACCTCGTAAAACCATCTGACCTGACATAAACTTGCCGTTATATTCTCCTACAGCACCTTCAGGGATGTGGTAACCTGGATAAGCACTGAACGAACTTTGGGTCCATTCCCATACATCTCCATAAATTTGTGAAACACCATCTTTTGTTGATGGTTGAGGGTCAAATATATTAGCATCAGCAAAATGTCCATCTAATTCATAAGAATTGGCAATAATTTCCCATTCAGCTTCTCGAGGTAACCTGGCATTTGTCCATCGAGCAAAAGCGTCTGCTTCATAATAACTTACATGGCAAACTGGAGCATTCATATTAATTGGACACATACCACTCATTGTAAAATTAGACCAAGTACCATCATCATTTTTGTGCCAATACATTGGAGCTTCCCAATTTTCTTTTCGACACAGGGCCCAACCATCAGATAACCAAAACTCAGCCCTATTGTAACCATCATCTTCGATAAAATTAATATACTCACGATTAGATACTGGATATTTTGCTAAATGAAATGGTTCAAGCCAAATTTTATGTCGTGGACCTTCAGCATCAAAAATAAAATCTTTGCCGGAATATCCAATTTCAACAAGTCCTCCAGGGTGGTCTGTCCAACTAGTTTCACTTACACTCAATGCTATAGTTGGAGGATGTTCTATGTAAACAGGATATAATGGGTTTCTTGAAAGAGCATGTTTGATGTCTGTTATTAAAAGTTCTTGATGTTGTTGTTCGTGATTAATACCGAGCTCTATTAACTGCAAAACGTCTGATGTTGGCTTAGTTTGAAAGTAATCTCTCATTGCTTTATCTACATGATCTCTATATTCGTATACTTCGGCTGATGAAGGACGGGTTATCATGCCTCTTTCAGGTCTTGCGTGACGATCGCCTATTTGCTCATAATAGGAATTAAACAAAAAATTGTAGTTAGGATGAAATTCCTGATAATCACCTACAAATCGTTTAAGGATAAATGTTTCAAAAAACCAAGTTGTATGAGCTAAATGCCATTTAGTTGGACTTGCATCAGGCATTGACTGAATACATTGATCTGCTTCACCCAAAGGGGCTGATAGTTTTAAAGTTTGATCACGTACCTTATTATAAAAACTTGATAAATGATCATTTAAAGATGTGTTTTTAGGACGTATAGATGATTTAAAAATGATGTTACTCTGCAAAAATTATCGTTATGATACTTATAATAGAATTGATTGCAATTGATAACTCTAAATTTAATTTACTTATGAGTTGGTAAGGTTTAAAGACTTAGTCTTTTTTAAATATTAGCAATAATAAATTTGTAAATAATATTAATTGTTAGGTAAATTATTACTAATTTTAAGTTATAAATTTTGCTAATCTAAGTCCAAAAAAGAAAGTTTGCAAATGTATTATGAAACAAATAAAAATAATCACGGATTACCTTACAATCCTTTCAAAGCTCTGACAGTTCCACGTCCAATTGGGTGGATTAGTACAGTAAGTAAAAAAGGTATAGGAAACCTCTCACCATATAGTTATTTCAATGGACTTTCTTATGATCCTCCATTTGTAATGTTCTCAGCTGGCAATCGTGTAGATGGAAGTAAGAAAGATAGTGTTTTAAATGCTGAAGAAACAGGTGAATTTGTGGTTAACATGAGCACCTGGGACACACGTCACCAAATGAATGATACAAGTTGGATAATAGAACCAAATAAAGATGAATTAGAAAAAACTGGTTTAACCTCTATAGATTCATTCGAAGTAAAGCCAAAAAGAGTTGCAGAGTCTCCTGTGCATTTTGAGTGTAAATATCACCAAACAGTTGAACTTCCAGGAAAAGGAGGTTTGCACAACGTTGTATTTGGACAAGTTATTGGTATTCATATCAAAGATGAATTTATAACTGATGATGGGATAGTTGATACGCTAAAAATGAAGGTTATCGCTCGATTAGGTTACAATGACTACACTTTAGTAGAGAAAACTTTTTCAATTATTGACTTCAAAGATAAAGGAAAAATGACAAAAAGTTGGAGATAATAATAAAACTGTAAGGAAATAATATGATTGATCATAAATTAAAAAGACAAGTGGTATTACTTAAGATACTTGCTAAAGGGTGTAAAAAGCACCCTGCTTATAGAGCAATTAGAAAAGCTACTGAACGATGTGAAGAGTGTGTGGTTATATGGCAAGCACGTGTTGAACTTAATGAAATAGAAACAAATTAATTTGCAGACTAAACTGTAGACTGAATAATCATAATTCTATAAAATATTATTATCACAAATTTAAAATAGAGTAAGGCACATATAAAGTTGGATTCTTCAATTAATAATATTCCAGATAGTAAAGGAGCCAACGCATATCATAGAGATAAATCTTTTTCAAAATTATTAGAATTCTATAGTGGGAAAGATATGTTATCTAAAATAGAAAGTCAGTTTATAGAGCTAGGAGAAATTGTAGGCAATCAATTAGAAGATTTAGCTTTAACTGCAGACAAAAACTCACCAAAACTTTCTAAAAGAGCTAGGGACGGTTCTTTTACTAATACAATTGAAAAACATCCAGACTTTATAAAATTAGAAAAATATGCATTTGAAAGATTTGGATTAGCAGCTATGTCTCATAGGCATGGAGTTTTTGGAATGCAGCAGAAACTTCCACCAATAGTGAAATATGGATTGACTTTTTTATTTGTTCAAAGTGAATTTGGTTTATGTTGTCCATTAAGCATGACAGATTCCCTGACCAGAACTTTAAGAAAGTTTGGAGACAACAAAATAGTTGATAAATTTATTAATCAATTAACGTCTCAAAATTTAGATGAACTCTTTCAAGGTGCAATGTTTATGACAGAACAGCATGCTGGTTCTGATGTTGGATCAATTGACACTTATGCTGAAAATATAGATGGACAGTGGTATCTTACAGGAGACAAGTGGTTTTGTTCTAACCCTGACGCTGATCTTGCTATGGTTTTAGCTAGATACGACAAAAATATCAGTGGTACTAAAGGACTTGCTCTATTTCTTCTACCTAAAAGACTAGATTCTGGAAAACTTAATAGTTACGAAATAATAAGATTAAAAGATAAGTTAGGTGGAAGATCATTTGCAAGTGGAGAAATTAGACTTAATAAAGCTTCAGCTTATATTGTTGGAGATCCCCAAAAAGGTTTTAAACAGATGACAGACATGATTAACATGTCAAGATTATCTAATGGCGTTAGAGCATCTGGAATGATGCAAAGATGTCTTCAAGAAAGCCTTTTCATATCAAATACACGTTATGCATTTAAACAAAAATTAATTGATATTCCTTTGATGCAGAAGCAACTGCTGAAGATGCTTATAATTACTGAGGCATCAAGATCAATGGTATTCAAAGCATCTGAGCTCCTAGAAAAAGCAGATAATGGAGATAGTATATCACAAAATATTTTCAGAATTATTACTCCATTGATTAAGTTCAGAGCTTGTAGAGACGTAAGAAAAATTGCAGGCGATGCTATGGAAATTAGAGGTGGATCAGGTTATATCGAAGAGTGGCTTGATCCAAAAATTCTAAGAGATTCTCACCTTGGTTCTATATGGGAAGGAACAAGTAATATTATATCTTTAGATACTATACGAGCTTTAAAAAAAGGTAATAATATAGAAAAGTTAAAATACTATCTAATTCAAGTTGTACAAACGACAAAAAAAAATGAACATACAGAAAACTTATTATCTGCAATAGATAATGTTTTTAGTTTTGTAAGAACAGAAATACAAGAGGATTTCACATCTTCTTCAAGAAAAATATCTTCCTCACTATACTATTTATGTGCATCTATCTTTTTAAACTCTGAAGGACAATACTGTAAAAGTTTGGCTAATAGGAAAAAAATAAGTGAATTGCTTATTAAATATAAAATTAATCAAAATAGCCCTCTTGAAAGAGACAATTTAGATTTTGATTTAATCTGTCAATTTATTTAACCATTTGCAAAACGGTAGACTAATTTGTGGACTGCTCAATTATAATTTTTAAACAAAATGATATTAGCACTAATTTTTTTTACTATATTTATTGAGATCAAATGATTAAAAAACTAATATCGAGTTGAAATAAAAAAAAGGATTTAGATAATTATGTTAATTAGGTTTGTTATAAAAGTCGTTTGTTTTTTTTTAAGCATTAAGTTTGCATTTGCTGATATTGTTGATGTTAATAATGAACAGATAAAAGAATTATCAAAAATTAATATTCCAATAGTGGATATAAGAAGAAGTTCAGAGTGGGACCAAACCGGAGTAGTGCCCAAAAGTATTTTGCTAACCTTTTTTGATAAAAAGGGAAATTATAATTTTGATAAATGGTATGAAAATTTACGCTTAAAAATTAATGACGGAAAACCAATTATATTAATCTGCAGAAGTGGTAGAAGAACGAGAATAATAGCCGAAATGATGGATAAAAAATTTGATAATGTTATATATAATGCAAAATACGGAATAAACTCTTGGATTGATGAAAAATTAATAACAGTTAAACCATATTATTAATCCAATAATTATTTAATTAAATTTATGATATTTATGATTAATTTCTTAATTCTTTTATAGCGCTTGCAATATCTTCGTCTTGTATGTTTAAGGCTTCTCTTTTTACTCTTAGCTCATTTGCTTTCTCTAATACATTTGCATGCGTAAAACCTATAGGTGGGTCAAATTTATAACTGGCAAGTTCTATAAGTAAACCTAATGGTTCTCTAAAGTAAATTGAATCCATAAATCCCCTATCTTTAATACCTGTATTTGCAAAGCCATTTTCATTTAAATTTTTTTCAGCTATACGAATAGTGCTTTGACTTACCCAAAAAGCAACATGGTGAACACCCCCACATTCATTCTTTATTTTTTGTTTGTCTGGAATTATGTTTTCGTTTGTGAAAATGGTCACAGTAGTACCGTCTCCACAATCAAAATATAAGTGATTAGTATTTAAGTCATCTAAATTTGGCTGTTCAAAAATAAATTTCATTCCAAGGATTTTTTGCCAGAAATTTATTGAGGTTTCTTTATTAGCCCCATTTAATGTAATGTGATGTATGCCTTGAGCTTGTATTATACTTCTCATTTTCTACCTTTAGAATTATTTTTAATATAAATAAAATTCATAAGAAACTTTTAATTTATCCTAGTGACAAATTCAATCTTCACAAATAATTAATTAGAGTTATTAAATAGAAATTAATAATTTTTTGGTAAGTTCTCTATTCATTTATTGGTTTATAAATTAATATTTAATTATTTAATTTCAGTAGTAACAAATGACAAAAATTTCATCAATTATAATTTACGGAATTAGTATTTACTTATTATTAATTCTAATCATGTTTATTTTTCAAAGATCATTATTATATCAACCATCTAGAGAGAAACTTGATGTTTATTACTATAATAGTTCTGGGCTGAAAAAAATTCATTTCACTACTCAAGATGGAATTGTTTTGAAATCTCTATTTAAAAAACCATCTAAAAGTGAGAATAATACTATAGTTGTGTTTCACGGCAATGCAGGCCATATAGGCCACAGAGTCCAAAAATTTAAACCCTTTATGGACGCAGGCTATGGTTTGTTATTGCTTGAGTATAGAGGCTATGGAGAAAACAAGGGTAAACCTACAGAAAGTGGTCTTTACTTGGACGGTAAAGCAGCTTTAGATTTTTTAACTAATTATAATATTCCTGTAAACAAAACTATTCTATACGGAGAGTCTTTAGGATGTGGGTTAGCTGTGAAATTTTCAACCGAAGAAAGTTTTAAAGCAACTATTTTAGAGGCTCCTTATACATCCATAGCAGACGTAGCTATGCGCCAATACTGGTATCTTCCTGCTAGGTGGTTAGTTTTAGATCGTTATGATATTATTAGTAAAGTAAAGAATATTAATTCACCATTACTTGTTTTACATGGTTTAAAAGATAAAATAATCAGTGTAGAGTTTGGTAAAAGGGTTTTCAATTCTGCTCCAAAACCAAAAGAGGCCCTTTATATTCCTAATGCTGGGCATAATAATCTTTATGAATTTGATACATATAAAAAAGTAATAACTTTCCTAAAACAAAATTAGTAAGTTTTATAAATGTAATCTATTTATAAAATTAACTTCGAATTCTTTCATCTATATAAATAAAGTGATAAGATGGAAATATGAACAAACTAACAACCAGTGATTCATTATCTTTAAGAGATGAACTTCATGCTAGACCTTATATTAAGTTAGGCAACAATCTAAGAACTTTTCACTTTGCGTATTTAATAAAAGACAGTGATGAAAAAAATGCTTGGAATTATCTAAGCAAATATTTAAAGAAATTAAATTTTCAAAGTTTACCAAAAGAGCCTTCAAAATACTGGGTGGCTGAGGGAAAAGATTTGATTATCCGATATGAATGTCATACAGAATTTATATCACTAACATTAATATATCCTAATAAAATTGAAGGTGATAATAAAAATACACCAAAATTATTTGATGTAAAATTCTTAAATTTATTGCCAAAAGTTTTTTTAGAAAAGTTTCCTGGACAACATTTTTTGTCATCATGGATTGAAATGGCACAATCTATTCATAATTTCAAACCAATTGATATTGAGAAATTTTTTTTCCACGATAATTTTGCAGGCTCAAACGTTGCTGAAGATGGAGCTAATGTTTTCATGTCTTTTAAATCTGACAGGACTGATTTTATTGGTTCTGGATTTAGAAGAGTATTTATACAAAATAAAAATCTTAGAACAAGAAGAACCGGAAGGCTTCTTCAGAGAATTGTTGAACTTGAGACTTACCAGGTACTTTCTTTATTGGGCTTAAGTCAAGTCAGAGAACAAAGTTTTCATTTAAGTAATCTTGAGAAACAAATCACAGAAATTACAAAATCAGTTTCTAAAACTACAAAGAAAAATTTAGACAAAAAATCAATAGCTTATCCAGATTTTCAAGAAGATTTAAACCAACTTTCTTATGTTGTTGCCAAAATAGAAGAAATAGATTCTTTTACCAACTACCGTCTATCAGCTACAGCCGCTTATTACAAACTAGTAGAACAAAGGGTAAAAGATTTACGAGAAGAGCGTCTAGAATCCTTTCAGACAAATGATGAATTTTTAAGTAGAAGATTACAACCTGCTGTTAGGACTAGTGAAGCTTTTTCAAGAAGATTGGAGTCATTAGCTACAAGAGCACAAAGAGCAGATAATCTTGTTAGAACCCAAATAGAAATGGGTGTTCAAATTCAAAATAAAAATTTATTGGAGTCCATGGAATTAAGAGCAAGAGCTCAACTTAGATTACAAGAAACCGTAGAGTCTTTGTCAATTGTTGCAATAACATACTATATTATTGGTCTGTTGAGCACTTTGATTGACCCAGTAAATTTTGATAAAGTGTTTTTTAGCAAACAAGTTTTTCTAGCGTTTTGTGTTCCAATTATTCTTCTCCTAATATGGTTCATAGCAAAGATGGTACGAAAGAAAATTAATAAGATTAAATAGCATATGGACTATAGTCTAAAAAAATAAAGTAAAGGTATCCCCCCAATGAAAATATATAATCATTATGTAAATGGCAAAGAAATGGAGCCAAATAGTAAAAAATATTTTGAAACAGAAAATCCCTACACCTGTGAAAAATGGGCAAAAATTGCTAAGGGTGATTCACACGACATTGATATAGCTGTAAATGTAGCAAAAGAAGCCTTTGAAAAAAAATGGTCTAAAACCAAACCTACAGAAAGAGGAAAATTACTTGTAAAACTTGCTGAGCTTGTTGAAAGAGACTTTCAAAGATTAGGTGAAATAGAGGTTCAAGATAATGGTAAGTTGATTGCAGAAATGGGTGCTCAAACAAAATATCTTGCCGAATGGTATAGGTATTTTGGTGGTCTTGCAGATAAAGTTGAAGGATCAGTATTACCCTCAGATAAACCTGGTATATTTAATTATACAAAATATGAGCCATATGGTGTTATCGGAATGATTACAGCGTGGAACTCTCCTTTACTACTTTTATCTTGGAAACTTGCTCCAGCATTAGCAGCAGGAAATACAGCAGTAATTAAGCCATCTGAGTTTACTTCTGCTTCTACTTTAGAATTCATGAAATTAATTTCAGAGGCGGGATTCCCCGACGGTGTTGTTAATTGTGTTACAGGTATGGGTATTGACGTTGGACAACCACTTGTTGAACACAAACATATTTCAAAAATTGCATTTACTGGATCTGATGTTTCAGGTCAAAAAATCTATGAAACAGCTGCAAAAAAAATTATGCCAGTATCTTTAGAACTCGGCGGTAAATCACCTAATATTGTTTTTGAAGATGCTAATTTTGAAGCTGCAATAATGGGTGTAATATCAGGAATATTTGCAGCAACAGGACAAACTTGTATAGCAGGGTCTCGTTTATTAGTTCAGGATTCTATTTATGAAAAGTTTGTGAAAAGACTTGTTGAAGTTGCAAGTGAAGCAAAAATAGGTGATCCAATGTCACTTGATACACATGTAGGCCCTGTAACAACTCAGCCACAATTTGACAAAATCATGAGTTACATAGAAATTGCAAAATCAGAAGGTGCAAAATGTGTTCTAGGTGGAAAAGCTTACTCTGGGGAGAATGTTAGAGGAAATAGATTTGTTGAGCCAACAATTTTTACCGATGTTAATAATGAAATGAGAATTGCTCAAGAAGAAGTATTTGGTCCTGTTTTATCTATCATTCGTTTTAAGGATGAAGAAGAAGCTATAAAAGTAGGTAATGATGTTATATTTGGTCTAGCAGCTGGTGTATGGACTAACAATATTGGAAGAGCGCTTAGAATGTCAGACTCTCTGAGAGCTGGCACTGTTTGGGTTAATACTTATAGAGCCGTTAGCTTTATGTCCCCTTTTGGTGGTTACAAAAGATCAGGACGCGGAAGAGAAAGTGGACAAGAATCTATAAAAGAATTTTTACAGACAAAGTCAGTATGGATAGCAGAACAAACATCCATTTCAAATCCTTTTATTATTAGATAATAAAAATTATTATAATTTTAGAAATCATAGACTACTTCTAATAATTTATCTCCTTCACTAATCAAATCACCTTCTTTAATAAAAATATCTATAATTTTTCCTCTTTTTTTAGCGGTAATTGGGATATGCATTTTCATGCATTCTATCACTAATAAATCTGTGTCTTCTTCTATAATTTGATTTTTTGAAACTAATATCTTTATTAATGTTCCAGAAACTTCAGAGTAAATCATTATTTAACCTTATTCATATTCTATGGTCTCATTGTTCTACTAGTCATTCCTATTTTTCTCAAAGGTGCTGCTAAATCGGCAAATTCACACATAATTTTACGTGTATTTCTTGGATCTATAATTTCTTCTATCAAGAAAGTTTCAGCTGACCTTAGAGGTGATCTCAATTTATTCAATCTCGTAGTTATTTTTTCTAGTTCAGCTTTAGGATCGTTTGAATTTTCTATATCAGACCTGTAGGCAGCTTCAATCCCTCCTTCAAGGGGCAAAGATCCCCAACGAGCTGAAGGCCATGCGCATCTTGAGATATAACTGCTACCTCTTTTATGAGCGGCGCCGGCTACACCAAAACAATTTCTCATTATTATTGACAACCATGGTGTTGTAGTTTGCCAGATGGCCGACATAGCTCTAACACCTTCTTTAATTGTACCTTTTTTTTCGGCATCTAAACCAACTTGAAAACCTGGACAGTCTACTAAATAAATAACAGGTAAATGAAATGTTTCAGCCAAATCAACAAACTTTTGTACCTTTTTACATGTATCAGATGTCCAACAGCCACCATAAGAATATGGATCACTAGCCATTAGAGCTATTGACCATCCATTAATTCTACAAAAACCTGTAACAATTGACTTACCATATTCTTTTCCAATTTCAAAAAAGGTATTCTTATCCACCAATTCTTCAATTATTGGTCTTATTTTATATACAGATTTAATATCTCTTGGAATGGCATCAATCAACCATTCTGACGTTCTGTTTGGATTATCTTCCGTGCTTAATTGTTCAGTCAATTGATAAACAGAATTTGGTAGATAAGATAAAAATTTTTTTGCAGAGTTAAAGGCCTCTTCTTCTGTATCAACAGCAGCGTCAACTGCTCCTGATTTTAATTGAATTTCATAACCACCTAATTCATTTTTTGTTAACTTTTGACCTATCTGTTCAACAACAGGTGGACCGGCTACAAAAACAGCAGATTTTTCTTTAACCATGACCGAGTAATGAGAGCATGCAAGGTGTGCGGCTCCCAGACCTGCTACGGAGCCAAGCCCTAGAGCCACTCTTGGAATAGTGCCCATACTCTCTACGACTAAATTCCAACCTTCCACTTCAGGTACATTTGCTCTACCTGTAGTTTCAATTGTTTTAACTGACCCTCCTCCGCCAGAACCTTCAACTATTCTAATCAAAGGTAGTTGAAGAGACAATGCCATCTGTTCACATTTTAGATGTTTTTCTCTAATTGAAGCATCAGCAGAACCACCTCTTAACGTAAAATCATCTCCTCCTACAACGATATTTCTTCCATCAATTTTTGCATTACCAAAAATAAAGTTAGATCCACTGAAATTAACTAAATCATTATTCTCATCGTAAGTAGCTGATCCTGAAATCTTTCCTATTTCATGAAAAGATGACTTGTCAGTAAGAATATTAATTCTTTCTCTGATTGTATAACGACCAGCATCATGTTGTTTTTTTACTCTTTCTTTGCCACCTAGATTTTCAGAAAGTTTTTCTCGAATTAATTTTTCTTCTAATTCTTTTTTCCAACTCATTTTAAATTATCAAACCCTACAACTTACTTTTTCACAAAATTATAAATTTTATGTTATTTAACATTCTAATGTTTTCATAAAAATTTAATATAAACAACATCAAAAAAGTTTCCATAAAATGATAACTATTTAGTGTGTTTAATAAAACAAAACTTTATAGTATTTCTCAATATTAAATATAAAAAGTTAGGTTAAACGTTATTATTTCTTTGCATTTTTTAGTGAATTTAATAACTTAAAGTTATAAATTTAAGTAAGGATTACATAAGAAATGGAATTCGATATTGAATCAAATATTTCTTTTATAGAAGATAAAATAAATGCTTTAGGACAAATTACTGATCAAGAAAAACCTTATACGAGGATTGTATTTAGTAAAGAATTTTATGATGGACGATCGTGGCTAAACGACCAATTTAAGTCTCTTGGCTTATCAATTTCAACTGATGAAGCAGGTAACTTAATTGGTCTTTTAAAGACAAATAAAAAAACAGAAAAACTGGTTATAATGGGATCACACATTGATACCGTTCCATCTGGTGGCCGTTTTGACGGTGTGGCAGGAGTTGTTTCAGCTTTATGTGTCATGAATCATATAATTAATAATAACATTAATTTACCCTTTGATTTAGCAGTCTATGATTATTTGGGAGAAGAATTGAACGATTGGGGAACTTCATGTATTGGAAGCAGAGGTATTGGAGGAGTTCTTAATCAAGAAATTTTGTCTAGAAAGAACACATCAGGTTTAGTTTTAAGCGAAGAAATTGATAAAATTGGAGGAAATACTAAACTCCTAAATAATCCACTTCCAATAACAAAAAATATTTTAGCATGTCTGGAACTACATATTGAACAAGGAAAAATTTTAGAAGATAGAAAAATCGATATAGGAGTTGTTAGATCTATACCTAGTATTTCTAGATTTAGTGTTACGATCAAAGGTCAAGCAGGCCATAGCGGTACTATTTTAATGAACCAAAGAAGTGACGCTTTAGTAACTGCTTCTGAAATAATTTCTTTTGTAAAAAAATCTGCAATAAAACTGTCTCAAAAAAGTAATCAACATTTTGTTGCTACCATTGGAAAAATAAATGTTCATCCAAATTCAGCTGCTATTATTCCGGGATTAGTCGAAATGACAATTGATCTTAGAGCAACAAGTAAGAATTCAAGGCAAGAATTTTTAAATATTTTGGAGAAAAAAATTGCATTTTTCAATGACACCTCTTCTTGTAATATTAACATTAAAGACATAGCCTTTGCACCATTTGTGGAGATGAATAAAGATTTAATCCATCTATTTAAGAATTCGGCTAGCTCACTTGGACTTTCTAGTAATATTATGGATAGCGGTGCAGGTCACGATACAGCACAACTATCAAGAGTAGTCCCAGCTGGAATGATATTTATCCCTTGTAAAAATGGACTCAGTCATTGCCCAGAAGAATATGCAGAAGCTTCTGACATATCAAAAGGGACAGCAGTTTTGTGGAAAATGGTTGAAAAACTAGCTTTTCAAAATATC
The DNA here is from genome assembly GCA_003282435.1 of SAR116 cluster bacterium AG-335-B03. Classification (GTDB taxonomy): domain Bacteria; phylum Pseudomonadota; class Alphaproteobacteria; order Puniceispirillales; family Marisalimonadaceae; genus Marisalimonas. The sequence goes on along the minus strand of QBZG01000011.1, from coordinate 9,505 downwards.
AATAAAACTTAACATTATATTTTTAGCTGTTAAGATTTAAATGATTTTAAATAAATCTATAATGTTACTTTTTGTTTCAACATTCAAAATAAAATCAATAAATTGATCTACTTTATCTGTCTTAATTTTCTTTTTTGAGGACTGACAGCAAATCTCAAATTTCTTTAAGTATTCTTTTTCTGATAATGGAACCTTTGGATGACCGTATACATTATCAAGTTTAATTTCGATTTTTTTATTATTTTCTAATATTACCGTAAAAACTTGCGGTGTAAGAGCTTTTTCATCTAACTCTTTATTTTTTAACATTGTTATTTTCTTGGAAAAATTGAGAGTTTCTTGGTTATCTAAGTATTTTCTATCTGTAAACGTTTCTATATCTAAATGGTCATTGATCATAAAACTTGCTCCAACAAATTTAGCACATAGCTTTGAATAATTTGTTGTAAGATCCTTAACAACTGGTCTAGATACTAATTTATGAACTCCTGGTGGTACATGACAAACAATTGATTTAATATCATCTTTTTTTAATTGATGTTTTGTTTTTAAGTCTTTAATTGCGTGTACTAGACCATGAGTTAATCTTCCACTTGGATATGGCTTATGCGCTAATTCATTTACCATCCAATGCTTACCAATATTTTCTTTCATATATGCCAAATCAAACTGATTATTTTCAATTAAATTGAAATATCCATGTTCTCCGTTAAAAACCCTTTTGGGTCCAGGGAACCCCGCCATAGTCAAATCCATTGAGGCTAAAGCTGCTTTCGCATTAAATCCTACTTGAAGACCTAAAATTGGGACTCCTTCAACATGAGACTGCATATTACCACAAGTCTGAGAATACATAATTCCTAATGCATTATTAATTTCAACCGACAAGAAATTTTCAATTTTTGATAAGGCTGCGACAGCTCCAAAACCACTTGCTGTTGCAGGCCTGAAAAATTTTAATTCTCCTTTAGCACTTATACCTAAGTATGAAGCTATATCTATTCCTAAAACTAAAGAAAGTAAGAAATCCTTGCCACTTACTGGAGATCCATTTCTATTTTTAATTTCACTATGTGAAAGTGTTGCACTCAAAATTGCTGCCATTGGATGAACAACTGCACCCTCGTGAATACAGTCAAACTCTAGACAATGAATTTGATACGCGTTTATTAAAGTGGTTGCATCTCTTGAATAATTTTCCCATGTTCCTAAAATTGTACATTCACTTCCATTAGACCAAGATTTTGCAACTTTTTTAAGTTCGGTTAAATTTGCTCCAGTACTTCCAGCTATTCCAACTCCAATAGTGTCTAATAGAAATTTTTTAAGATTTTTAATGGTTTTATTATCTAAATCTTCAAATTTTGAGTTTGCTATATGTTTAGTAAACAAGTCTGCAGCTTCGATTTTCATTATAATTCCTTAATGAAATTTATTTAATTTACGTATTTCTAATGTTTTGATTTATCTCTATTATATTTGCATTAGGATCAAATAAATAAACTTGGTGAATATCTGGCATTGCATAAACTTTAGCATCTGTAAAAGGTATTTCTAACTTTTCAAGTTTTATTAAGAATTGATTAATATCTTTGATATTAAAAGCTGGATGTCCACCAATAGTTGGATTATGAATAAATTTGTTTCTCCAGCTAAATAAAAAATCTGCTTTATTTATGTGTATTCCAGAATGATTGTTATCTAAATTAAAAATTGCTAATTGATTTGGATTAATATTTACATCTCCCAGTTCACGTGGAGCCAACCACTTACCTTCTGTAATGTTAAAATTTTTATTGAGGAAATTTACGGATAATCTTACATCGTAACATTCAAGATTTATATGATGAAAATTCCATATATAATTAAAATTTTTTTTAGGTAATTGGGTTATTTGGTCTTTTTCAACCAATTCAATATAATTAAGTCCGGGTTCTTGTAGTATTATAGAATGCCTTGATTTATTAAATGAATAATTAATATTATTTTTTTCTAAGTTTTTAATGATTAGATCTAATTCATTTAATGCTATTGTTGGAAAAGTTCTCCTACTTTGTAAAATATTATGTTTGCCCAGTTCATTTTTTAACTTGTATAAACGTAGTTCTATATCTCCTCCAAAGACAAAACATTCTTCATCAGTATCTAAATAATTGTTATTGCTGGTTTTATCGTTTAATAAAAAGTTGTAAAAATTTTTCGATTCTTCTAAATCAAAAACTGGTATTGAAATTCTTACTAATTTCCAGCTCATTTAAATTTTTTAATCTTTATTTAAAGACACTGTTTCAAATTCAGCGGGACTTGTTATTTCTATTAACTCAAGATCATCTGAATGTTTAATTTCCCTATGATGTATTTCAGGTGGTTGGTAAACAACGTCTCCCTCATTTAATGTAAAATTCCCTTCTCCTTTATACTCAAATTCGACAGAACCTTTTAAAATGTAAACCATTTGAAAATTCAGTTTATGATAATGCCACTCACCATTAGCGTGCTTTCCTTCGATCGCCTTAATTACATTAGCACCAAAGCCACCAGAAGTTGCTTCTTCTATTCCTAAGTTTTTATACGCGAAAAATCCTCTTAATCCTGACTCAAAATTATTTTCTTTTGATCTTGTAACTTTAAATTTCATATAATCCTCATCTGAATTTATTTATTATCTAAAATTATTATATATTAATCATAATCAAAATAACACGATATATTGGTGTGAGCGAATTTAAAAAGTACAAATTTCTGATTTGAAATCCATACCATGGCCAGGTCGATTAGTTGGTTTTAACATTCCATCTGCAGGTAACAAAGGCTCTTTCCAAAGATGGTCGTACCATCCCATATATTCAAGCCACGAAGGGTTCTCTATTGAAGCTACAATATGTATAGATAGTTCAGGAAACATATGAGGTGCTATTTTAATTCCATATTTGTTAGCTAAATTACAAGTATGTAATAAATTAGTATATCCACCTCTCATTATATCGGGTTGTAAAACAGATATTTTTTTACTCTTCATGAAAGGAAGTAAATCATGGTGTGTAAAATTATTTTCTCCTGTAACTATTGGTATTTCAGTTGAATTACAAATTTTTTCATAACCCTCAAAATCATCCGCCATTACGGGCTCTTCAAGCCATTCAGGTCTATACTCTTCAATTTTTTTACAAACATTTATAGTTTCTTCAACTGACCATCCTTGGTTTACATCAATCATTAATCCAATATTATTTCCTAATGTGCTTCTCATGTCTTTTACATTCTGAATATCTTCGCTATTTGTAAAACAATGACCAACTTGCATTTTAATAGACTTAAAACCCATACTTGAATACTTTTGAGCCTTTTCAATCATACCATCATGCCCTAAACCTCGGTAACAACCAGACCCATAAATAGGCAGAGAGTCGTCTTTTCCATTCCAAATTTGCCATAAAGGCAATTTTTTTGACCTGCCATAACAATCCCAAAGGGCAATATCTATAGCTGACATTGCCATAACAGATATACCCATCCTTCCTTGTATAAATGTAGCTTTCCACATTTTATCCCACAATGACGAAATATTTTCTATTGTTTCCCCTATTAGCAACGGCTTTAACATTTCATTGATGCACATATCTAAAGTTTTCAATCCTCCTGCCAATGGATGAAGATGCCCAGTACCAATAACGCCATCTTTTGTTTCAATTTGAACAATTAATAAATCTATCTTTTCTAAAGTTAAAAATCCTGTTTTTGGAGGGTCTGTAAAAGGCACCGAAGTTAATTTTGTTTTTATAGAGGTGATAATCACGTGATTTTCTCTTCATTTATATTTTTTTGTAATTTTAACCTTTGTAAATCACTTTACTCAAGATATTTTAGTTTGATTTACTTATTTATTCATTCATTATTTGTTAAATAACGTTTTCGAGGGCTAGATATGGACGCATTAATTGACGGAATAAAGGTGCCAACTTCTCTTTTGGATAACCTCTATGAGACTGATTTAAATAAATCTAACAATTTAGACCTTGAATTTGCTTTAGAAAAAGATGGATACATTTTTTTAAGAAATATTATTGACGAAAAAAAAATTAAACAAGCTCGAGAAGATATCTTTAAAAAACTAAATGAGGTTGATGAACTTTCAAATCCATTCACTGAAGGAATAGCATCAGGTAATTCAAATAGAGATAAATTATTCAATGATAGAGGGGATTTTTGGAAAAACGTAAGTGCCATTAAATCACTTAGGAGGGTTACTAATGGAAAAAAATTGGAAAATATATTTACAAGAATTTTTAAAACTCCGTCTGTTGGTTTTGATTTTATATTTTTAAGGGCTGTTGCAGGAGGTAGATTTACTCATATGCATTGTGACGCTGGCTTTTTTACGCGCAAAACTCGTAAAATTTTAACATGTTGGCTCGTTTTTACTGAAGTTACTATTGATAGAGGACCATTATTTGTAATTAAAAACTCTCATAATTTTGATGATATCAAAGAAAAGTATAATGGCTTTGATGTTGATAAACACAAAAATAAAAAGGCCACAATAAGTACACATCCTGTTGATTTTGCCAAAAAAAGAAATACTAAAATTCTTACAGCTGAATTTAAACCTGGCGATGCACTGATATTTGGAATGTACACTGTTCATGGAACACTTGAAAATCACTCTAAAGATAATAAAATTCGTTTAACTTGTGATATACGTTTCCAACCAAAAAATGAACCAAAGGATCCTCGATATTTTGGAACTAATCCAGGAGGGACAACAGGAGCTGGATATGGAGAACTAAATAGTGCAAGACCACTGAATGAGGATTGGCATATTAGATAATATATAAAAATAAAGAATTAATTTTGATATAAATTTTATTTCATTATTTTGGAAATAAGGGTATTGATTTTTTATGGCTAATATTAATATTGAGGAGAGTTGGAAAATAGAACTCATAGATGAGTTTAATTCTACATACATGTCTGAGCTTCGCGTATTTTTAAAAAAACAACTTCTTTTGAAAAAAAAAATATATCCTCCTATGAATAAAATATTTAATGCTTTTAATCTAACTCCTTTAGATAAAGTTAAGGTCGTTATAGTAGGACAAGATCCATATCATGGAGAAGGTCAAGCTAATGGATTGAGTTTTTCAGTTGAAGAATTTATGAAGATTCCACCCTCACTTCAAAATATTTTTAGAGAATTGTTTACAGATTTAAGATTAACTTCACCTCAAAATGGCAATCTGGAGTATTGGGCTAAGCAGGGTGTGTTAATGCTTAATAGTAGTTTGACTGTTGAAAAAGGTATGCCTGGTTCTCATCAGGGTAAGGGATGGGAAAAATTCACTAACAAAGTATTAAAGATAATTAACGAAAAAAAACATAATATTGTGTTCATATTGTGGGGCAAAAAGGCACAAGAAAAAGGAGATTTTTTAGACAGAGATCGTCACTTAGTAATTGAAAGCGTCCATCCTTCACCTTTTTCAGTTCATAATGGTTTTTTTGGATCAAAACCTTTTTCAAAAACTAACCAATATCTAAAAAAAAATAATATTCAGCCTATTGATTGGCAACTTTAAACAGGAGTTTGTGTTACGTTTTATATATATTTTGAAAAGCTTGTTCTTGTTTGTGTTTGTTTAATATGAATAACGTTAACAACTCTAAAGGTATTATATTAGTCCTTATTGCAATGGCAACTTTTTCAGTGCACGATGCAATAATTAAATTTATTTTTAAAGAAGCAGCATTATATGAAATTTATTTTGGAAGGACATTTATAGCTGCAATATTATCTGCTTTATATTTATTATTAACAAATCAAAAAATTATATTTAAAACTGGCTATCCTATTTTGTCAGTTGTAAGGGTTATTTTACATTTTTTAGCTTTTAGTTTTTATTTCATTTCTTTGACCTACATGTCACTAGCAGTCGCAACAGCTTTATATTTTTCAACACCCCTTTTTATGTCTATACTAGCTAAATTATTTTTAAAAGAAGATATAGGTATAAGAAGATGGTTAGCTATATTATTTGGTTTTATTGGTATATTTGTAATTTTAAATCCTGATTTTAGAGATTTTGACTTCAAAAATTTATTACCTTTAGTTTGCGCTCTGTTTTATGCTTCATCAATGACTATATCAAAAAAAACTGCTGATAAAGATAATGTTCATACTCAACTTTTTTATTTCTATATCATTACAATTACAATTTGTTTAACCATGTTCTTATTGTCTGGCTCTGGACAATTTAATAGATTTGATGATCCAACGATGCAATTTATTTTTCGAGATTGGTTTTTTAATCCTAATTTTACATGGAAATATATTATAGCAATGGGAATTTTGGCATCTGTCGCCTTTACTTGTATATTTAAAGCTTACACTTCTTACTCTACCTCGATTATCTCAATATTTGAATACTCATTAATAATATGGTCAGTAATTATTGGATATATTATTTTTAACGATATACCTACTTTAAGAACGTTTGTAGGCATAATTTTGGTAGTAGGCGCAGGTTTGTTTATTTTTATAAGAGAAGAAATAAAAAAACAAAAAATAACTATTGAGACACCTTTAAGAAGGTAGAAAAATAAGACTTATTTTAAATATATTGGCTAATATTTTATAACTTAAAAAGGATGATAATGAATAATCAACATAAAGGAGTTAAAGCCCTATATAATTTTGTTGATGCATTTAACAGTGTAGAAAAGAATAAGATTATAAATAACCTTCATTTTCCTCATTATGTTCATTCAAATGGAAATGAACCTGTAATATACGAAACTGGAGAAGATTTTTGGAAATCTTTAAAAATACAATTTGATCAAATGATAAATGGTGAATATTGGCATTATTCAACATTAGATAAATGTGAAATAATAAATGAGACTGATAAGACAATACAATGCGTTGTTGAATTTAATAGACGAACTAAAGATAAAAAAAGTTATGGCAAGGCTAAAGGAATATGGATTTCTACTTTAAGAAGAAATATTTGGGGACTACAAATTCGTTCAATGATACCTGTATCAGGTACAATAAGTGCTTTAGCTGGAACTAAAATGAATAATGATTGATAAATCAATAGATTTAAATGAAATTAGTTTTATAGGTGAAGGTTTGTCAAGACCAGAATGTGTTTTAGTTGATAAAGAACAAACATTACACATAGCTGACTGGCGTGGTGGAGTAACTTTAATTTTTCCAGATGGGTTTCAGCAAACAATTATAGCAAACGGTGATTTTAAACCCAAACCAAATGGAATAGCCCTTCATCCAGAAAAAGGATGGTTAATAACTCATCTTGGAGAAGATAAGGGAGGTGTTTTCAAATTAGATAATGAGGGCAACCTTTTCCCCATTCTGCTTGAAATAAATGGAAAACCCCTTCCACCAACAAATTATGTCCATATTGACAGTATTGGTCGAATTTGGATAACCGTAAGTACTCGAATTATTCCTAGAATTTTAGCTTGCAAACCAAATTTCAATGATGGATTTATTATTTTAATAGATCAAAACGGTCCTAGGATTGTCGCAGATAATTTAGGTTTTACTAATGAATGTCTTATCCATCCAATAACTGGAGATCTATTTGTAAATGAAACATTTTCTCGACGCTTATCTAAATTTGAAGTTTTGCCTAATGGTAACTTAATTAATAAAAAAATTGTGACCGAATTTGGAATTGGAGAATTTCCTGATGGTCTTGCTTTTGATACAGATGGTGGTGTCTGGGTGACATGCATTGTTGGTAATAAACTAATTTACGTAAATCAAAATGGCCATAAAGAAACTATTATTGATGACAGTAATTTTGATCACGTATCTGATGTTGAAATTGCTTATCAAAAAGGAATGTTAGAAAGGAAACATCTTGATAATATTGTGAGTCATAAGCTCATGAATATTTCAAGTATAGCTTTTGGAGGACTGGATTTGAAAACAGTGTTTCTTGGGTGTCTGCTTGGTGATCGGATTTCTACATTTAGATCAGAAAAAGCGGGGCTTCCACCATCTCATTGGAAACCAATAAAATTGGTGAATAAGAATTATTCATGAATAATTAAGTAGATATCGGAAATTGTTTTGATTAAATCACTAAATCATATTGTTATAATATTTATTTATTTTATGAGTTTTAGCTTAGCTAATTGTAAAAGCTTGGATAATTCTATTAGAATAATTGATGGCGACACTATTATTTTAAATTCTGAAAAAATAAGATTCTATGGGATTGACACTCTAGAAAAGAAACAAAAGTGTAAAGATAGAAATGGTTTATCGTACCCTTGTGGTGAGTTTGCCACTAATGAATTAAAAAAGATTATAAGTTCAGGCCAATTATTTTGTAAAAAAAGAGCTACAGATAGATACGGTAGATCAATTTCAATCTGTTATGTAAACGGTGTAGATATTAATTCTCTAATGGTAAAAAATGGGTGGGCTTTAGCCTATAGAAAATACTCGAGGGATTATATTGACGAAGAAAAGGAGGCTAAAGATAAAAAAATGGGTATGTGGGCTGGTAAATTTATAGCTCCTTGGAGATGGCGCAAGCTTAAACGATAAAATATAATTACCTCCATTTAGGACCATAATACCATGCAACTAAAGAACGTCTTGTTCCAAAAGTAACTGGTGACACCCTATGCCTAAGGTATGACGGAAATATTATCACGGTACCCTGTGGTTTGAAATCAACGTTGGTCTTGATTTCCTCAAATTCAAAATTTCCACCAACATATTCATTACTATCACTCAATTGTATTGTGACGGACAATTTTCTATCCATACCGTCCTGACCATTCCAGTTAACATCATGATGCCAGTAATAATGTCCTTTGTCATTATGTCTATATTCTATAAATTGCATTTCTGAATTATTTTTAATATCAATTTGGAAAGCTTTATTTGCTTTTAAAACATATTCCCATAATAGCATTTTAATCCATTTATCTGATAGCCAGCATATTTTACTCCTTCTAATATTTTGCATGGGCCCGTATGAAGAAAAAATAGATGCGTTAGATAATGGTGTTTTATTTGCAATATTTAAAATTTTTGAAATTTTTTCTTTAGATATAGTATTTTGCCATACTTGGAATAGCTCTCGCACAATTCTTAACCTAAATTATAAAGTAATATGTTAAAAGTAATTAAATTTAATTAAACTGTAAATTATGCAATGTAACCTTTAGGTAATTTTTTAGGTTTTGGTTTTAGAAGTGTTTTTAAGTGAGCAATTTCTTCATCTGCTTTTTTTAGCTCAGCTTGTTCAGCTTCTCTGACTTCATTATTCATGTTTTTTTGAGCTCTTAATCGTCTCAATTCATACATTCTATCTTCTTCTTCTTCCGAAAGTTCGTTCTCGTCTCTCTCTTCGAGCAATTCAAGTTCAGTTTTTTTAACGTCTCCTTCAAGACTTTCTTCGGCTTTTAAGTCGTCCGCTGATGCAATAGCTTCATTAATGTCTACTGTTGGTGTTTCTGCAGG
>QBZG01000010.1 GCA_003282435.1 SAR116 cluster bacterium AG-335-B03 | reverse complement strand
ACACTGTTATTATTGCTAAAAGATGTTCCTTTTTTGTTAAAACTCACGAACCAATTCTTCCTAAATTCCCTGGACTTGCAAAAATAAGTGAGACAGATTTCCTTTCTGATATTTCCAAAAAAGGTTTGATGAAAAGATTTGAGTTTTCCAATGAAAAATTTACTGATCAAGCGAAAGATAATTATTTAAATAGATTGACGAATGAACTAAACATAATTAACAAAATGGGTTTTGCTGGATACTTCTTAATTGTGTATGATTTTATTAAATGGTCCAAAAGCAATAATATTCCAGTTGGACCAGGGAGGGGATCTGGCGCAGGATCGATTGTTGCTTGGTCTCTAAATATCACAGATTTAGATCCCATAAGGTGGGGTTTGTTGTTTGAGAGATTTTTAAATCCAGAACGTATTTCAATGCCAGACTTTGATATTGATTTCTGTCAAGATAGGAGAGAAGAAGTTATCCAGTATGTTAGGGAAAGATATGGTAAAGATAGAGTTGCTCAAATAATAACTTTTGGAAGTTTACAGGCAAAAGCAGCAATTCGAGATGTTGGAAGAGTATTAGAAATGCCTTATGGCCAAGTTGATAAAATTGCTAAGTTAATTCCATTTATACCTTCTAGTCCAATTACGATTCAAGAAGCAATCAATAAAGAGGAAGCTCTACAAAAAGAAATTTCAGAAGATGAACAAGTCAAACACCTTATCAAAACTGCAATTGATATTGAAGGACTTAATAGACACGCATCAACACATGCAGCTGGTTTAGTAATAGGCGATCGACCTCTAAATCAACTAGTTCCTCTTTATAAATTTAGTGAGGAAGAAATACCTGCCACACAGTTTAATATGAAATTTGTTGAAAAAGCTGGTCTTGTTAAATTTGATTTTTTAGGCCTTAAAACTTTAACCGTTTTAGCTAAGGCAGAATCATTAATTATAAAAAAAGATAAAAATTTTAGTTTGAATAATATTTCATTAAATGATTCAAGAACATATGAAATGTTATCAACGGGATCTACTACAGGAATTTTTCAGCTTGAGTCTGCTGGTATGAAAGATGTGTTAATTGGTCTTAAACCGGATAGATTTGAAGATATAGTAGCAGTCGTATCTTTGTATAGACCAGGTCCAATGGAAAATATCCCAAGCTATATTAATAGAAAGCATGGAAGAGAAAAAATTGTTTATATGCATTCTAGTTTAGAAACAATTTTACAAGAAACATATGGAATTTTTATTTATCAAGAGCAAGTTCTAAGGGCTGCTCAAATTTTAGCAGACTTTTCCCTAGGCAGTGCAGATATTTTAAGAAGAGCAATGGGAAAAAAAGATAAAAACGAAATGTTTCAACAAAAAAAAGCTTTCCTAATAGGTGCCAAAAATAAAGGTATTGGCGAAGATAAAGCTAATGAAATTTTCGACCAAATTTCTGCTTTTGCAGGCTATGGTTTTAATAAATCCCATGCTGCAGCTTATGCGTTAATAGCCTATCAGACTGCATGGATTAAAACTAATTATCCACATGAGTTTTTTACATCAATGATGACAGTGGAGAGTAATAATACTGAAAAATTGTCAATTTTTGTTCAAGATCTTAAAAAAATAGGAATATCTATTTTGAAACCTTGTATTAACTACAGTAGTGATGAATTTAAAATCGAAGAAGTATCTCAAAATAAGTTTGGAATTAGGTATTCTCTATCCTCATTGAAAAATGTTGGGGATGAGTGCATAAAAAAAATTGTTCAAATCCGAAAAAATGAAGGATTTTTCAAAAATATCGATGATTTACTAAACAAGGTTTCATATGGTTTAATCACAAAAAAGACTTTTGAAAGTTTAATCAAGTCTGGGGCCTTAGATGCACTTGAAAATAATAGAAATAAGTTATTTAAATCAATTGAATTGATGATTATTCACTCACATTCTATAGAAAAAGATAAAATCTCTAATCAACAAAATCTTTTTAATGAAAACAATCAGAATGAATTATTAATTAATCTTCCTGACACACAAGAATGGAGTGCTCACGAAAAACTAAATAATGAATTTTCATCTTTAGGATTGTATTTATCATCCCATCCTCTCAAAAATTATTTAAATATTTTAAATAAAATTGATATTAAAAGGACTTCAGAAGTCTTAGAAGAACCGCATAAGTATTTTGGAAAAAATATACAATTATGTGGTATTGTATTTAAAATTCAAAAAAAAAATTCATCCAGAGGTAGATGGGCTTCATTCTATTTAAATGACTTAGGTGGTGAGGCAGAAATTGTAATATACTCAGACACTATTAATAAATATGAAGCTTATTTAAATGAAAGAAACTTAGTTTTAGTGGATGTTGAAATAAAAAATGAAACAAACCAAGGGTGTAGGATAATTGGAAGAAAAATAAGGTCGCTTAATCAATTTATATCCGAAAAAAAATGTAACGTTTTTTTACATTCTGAAAATAATAAATTTTTAAGTGAAATTGTACCTCTATTAAATGATTTAGATGTAGGTGACTCTAATATTTCATTGATTAGCTCAATTGATCAAAAGACAGTTGAAATTAAAATTAGAGAAAACATAAAATTATCATCAAAATTGATCGCAAATTTATCCTTGGTTGATGGGATAGATAGTATTAATTTTGAATAATTTATAAATTTTTTAAACTTGCAAATTTTAAAAAATTACTCTAAAAAATATTCATCTTGTGTAATGCTTGGTCTCATAAACCATCCGGTGTCCCTTAAGCATTACTTTAACAAAAACCGGTAAAGAGGAATTATAATGACAACACCAACCTTCACTTTGCGTCAATTACTTGAAGCTGGAGTTCATTTTGGGCATCATACGCGAAGATGGAATCCTAAAATGGAACCTTATATTTTTGGCAAAAGAAATAATATTCATATAATTAATTTAGAAAAAACCGTCCCCATGTTGTATGAAGCATTGCAAGCTATACAATCCATAGCTAAAAATGGCGGAAAATTTTTATTTGTCGGGACCAAACGTTCTGCATCTGAATTAATTGCTCAAGCTGCAATCAATTGTGGTCAATACTATGTAAATCATAGATGGTTAGGTGGTATGTTAACTAACTGGGAGACCGTGTCTAAATCTATTAAAAAACTTAAAAGTTTAGAAGAAAGAATAGAGTCCGGAGAAATTAATAGTCTTACGAAAAAAGAAAAACTTAATATTGAAAGACAAAAGGAAAAGTTAGACCTTACCTTGGGTGGTATCAAAAATATGAATGGTGTTCCTGATGCAATGTTTATAATAGACACCAACAAAGAAGCTATAGCCGTTTTAGAGGCAAATAACCTTAACATTCCGGTAATTGCTATTTGCGATAGTAACACTAATCCTTTAGGGGTTGATTATCCCATTCCTGGAAATGATGATGCTTTGAGGGCTATTTCCCTTTACTGTGATTTAGTAGCTGCTTCCGTCTTAAAAGGGTTAGAAAGTAATCTTGAACAAAGTGGAGTTGACATTGGAGAGGCAGAGGATTTAATCGAAGAAAAAATAATTCAAAATACTCCAAACGAGATAGTCTCAACAGAAGAAGCTTCAACATAATAAGTGTAACATTAATTATTTTGTTGAATTTTTATTAAAATAAATGATTTTCTACATTTAATAACTATTAATTATTAGAAAGGAATTAATATGGCTCTTTCAGCCTCAACTATAAAAGAACTTAGAGAAAAAAGTGGTGCAGGTATGATGGATTGTAAAAAGGCACTAACTGAAACTGATGGTAATATGGAAGAAGCCATAGATTGGCTTAGAAAACAAGGAATTTCGGCTGTCGCAAAAAAATCAAGTAGAGTGGCTGCTGAAGGATTAATAGGGGTCACTATAAACAACAATTCTGGAGCAATGGTAGAAATTAATTCTGAGACGGATTTTGTAGCTAGAAATGAATTATTTCAAAATTTTGTTAAAACTTGTAGTACTCTTGTTTTATCAACCAAAAATGATATAGAAGCATTGCAAAAACTTCCTTTTCCAAATTCTGATAGAACCGTAAATCAAGAACTTGCTAATAATATTGCTACTATTGGTGAAAATATGAATATAAGACGAGTAGAGTTTTTAGAAGTATCAGAAGGTATATTGGTGTCATACGTTCATAATAATGTTGCTGATGGCTTGGGAAGATTAGGTGTTCTAGTAGCTTTGGAATCTAAAGCTGAAAATAATAATTTGTTAGAAACTGGAAAACAAGTTGCAATGCATATAGCAGCCACTTCCCCTAAATCTCTGAACATTGAAGATCTAGATCCTCAAATTGTTGAAAGAGAGAGAGAAGTTCTTATAGATCAGGCGATGGCAGCAGGAAAGCCTAAAGAAATAGCTGAGAAAATTGTTCAAGGTAGAATGAATAAATTTTATCAAGAAGTTGTTTTAAACGAACAAGTGTCTGTTGTAGATGGTGAAACTAAAATTAAAGATCTTATAAAAAAGTTATCCTCAGATATTAATTACGATGTTAAGATCAAGGGCTTTAAAATTCTCAAGTTAGGTGATGGAATTGAGGTAGGTGAAAGTAATTTTGCTGCAGATGTAGCAGCAACTGCAGGTATTTAATGATAAGCTAAAATTATGGAATAAAATTTGACTAATTTTAAATGGAATAAAATTCTTCTTAAAATCTCAGGTGAATCTTTGATGGGAAATGATTCATTTGGGATTAATCCATTAGTAGTACAATCATTTGCAAATCAAATAAAAAAAGTAGTTAACTCAGGCTTACAAATTTGTATTGTTGTTGGTGGTGGTAATATCTATAGGGGTGTATCTAGTAGCAATAATGCAATGGACAGAGCTACTGGAGATTATATGGGAATGTTAGCAACTGTAATGAATAGTCTCGCCATTCAAAATGTAATGGAACAGTTGGGTGTTCAAACAAGAGTTCAGTCCGCTCTACCAATATCGGCTGTTTGTGAGCCATATATAAGGAGAAGAGCAAAAAGACATATGGAAAAAGGAAGAGTCGTAATATTCGCAGCTGGAACTGGTAACCCTTATTTTACAACTGATACTGCCGCTGCTCTTAGAGCTTCAGAAATGAATTGTGATGCAATTATAAAAGCAACTCTTGTAGATGGAGTATATTCAGCCGATCCTAAAAAAGATAATAAAGCGGTCAAATATGATATTCTCAGTTATTTAGATGTTTTGAGTAAAGATTTGAAGGTTATGGATGCTTCAGCTATTTCTCTTGCTAGAGAAAATAAAATTCCTATTATAGTATGCTCTATAGTTAAGGATGAGAATCTTAACAAGGTTTTAAAAGGACAAGGTATATTTACTCTAATAACTGATTAAAAGGAGGTTTTATGGTAGAAATCAACCCCATTGAAATTAAACTTCGAATGAGCAAAGCAATTAATAGTTTTAAAAAAGATTTAAGTGGTTTAAGAGTTGGCAGAGCTTCATCATCAATGCTTGATCAAATAAATATAAATGCTTATGGCAACTCTATGCCCATAAATCAAATTAGTACAATTAGTGTTCCAGAAGCAAGATTATTATTAGTATCAGTTTGGGATAGTTCACTTGTATCAATTACCGAAAAAAGCATAAGAGAAAGTCCATTAGGTCTGAATCCTATGGTTGAAGGAAACGTTATTAGAATAGCAATTCCAGCGTTGTCAGAAGATAGAAGGATAGAAATCACAAAAGTTGCTGCAAAGTATGCAGAAAATGCAAAAATAGCTGTCAGGAATATCAGAAGGGATAATATAGAAAATACTAGAAAGCTTCAAAAGAATAATGAAATAAGTGAAGATCAAAAGCATCAGGACGAATTACTCATTCAAGATATTACTGATGAAATTATAAAAAGTATCGATGATATTTTGTTAAATAAAGAAAAAGAAATTTTAGAAAATTAATTATGAAACTTAATCATTTAGCCATCATAATGGACGGTAATAGGCGCTGGGCAATTTCTAATAATTTACCTTCGTACCATGGGCACCAAAAAGGCGCGGATAATTTATGGAATATGATTAACGACATAGATAATTATTCATTTAAATATTTAACGGTTTTTATTTTTTCTACAGAAAATTGGAAAAGATCTAAAAAAGAAATATCATTTTTAATGGAATTATTGAATAAATTTTTAGATGACACTATTTTGAAAATTAAAAATGAAAATATTAAAATTAGATTCATAGGTGACTTATCAGTTTTCAATAAAAAAATTCAAAATAAACTTCATCTTATTATTAATGAAACATTAAATAATACAGGAGTTACTGTCAGTTTAGCTCTCAATTATGGTGGTAGATCTGATATAATTTCAGCTCTTAATAAGATTTTAAAAAACAATTGTATTTCTGAAATATTAAGAGAGAGTGATTTTAAAAAATTTACTTTGAATGGAGATCTTCCATACCCAGACCTTTTAATTAGAACTGGAGGAGAAAAAAGATTGTCTAACTTTTTACTATGGGATTTGGCTTATACTGAATTGATGTTCTTAGATAAAATGTGGCCAGACTTTAATAAGACAACGTTAGATAAATGTATTTATAATTTTAATAAAAGACTAAGAAATTATGGGGTATGATAATTAATTTACCTATCAAATTTAAAAATCTTTTTAATGTTAAAGAATTTAAGCTAAGAATTTTGTCTACAGTAATTCTTTTATGCTTGTTTTATGGATTATATATTTTAGGAAATCCATTTTTCTCTTTTTTCTTTATTATAATTTTTTTCATATTATTTTATGAATTTGAATTTATAAGTTGGAATAAAATTAAAAAAAACCAAATTTTTAAGATTTTAATTTTTCAACTTTTACTATTAATATTTCTAACAAGTGAAATATATGAATTAAATATAATTGTTGAATTTTCTAATTTTTTAGCTCTTTTAACTGTTTCACTTTTTATTAATTTATTGTTTTTCAAAACATATATTAATTGGCTATCTTTTTTTATTTCTAATTTAATAATTTTATCTTTTTTTTCATTAATTAATATCCTAACACAGCCTAACGGTTTGAACTATTTCTTATATTTAGTAATATTAATCAGCACAATGGACATTTTTGCTTATCTAGGTGGTAAAATTTTTGGTTATCAAAAAATAGCTCCAAAAATTAGTAAAGGAAAAACAGTTGAAGGAACATTAATTGGCCTATGTGTTACAATTTTAATGTCTATAATGACGAAATTTTTAGTAAATTTTGATATTTTTCAAGCGTTTATTGTGGGTTTTTTAATAGGTTTACTAGCTTTTTTGGGAGATCTCTTAGAGTCTCATTTAAAAAGAGCCATGGGTGTTAAAGACAGTGGTAAAGTAATACCGGGTCATGGTGGTGTGATGGATAGGTTTGATGGTTATTTTTTGACACTACCTCTCTATAACGTTTATTTAGTAAACTAGTTTTAGGGTAGCTATGAAAAGTAAAAAAGATATAATTTTATTAGGATCGACAGGATCAATAGGTAAATCATCTTTGCGATTACTAAGAGAAAATAGAGATAAATTTAATCTTATAGGCGTTTCAGCACACAACAATGTAAAACTATTAAGTAAAATTGTTAATGAATTTGATGTCCCTAATGTAGTTTTATCAGATGCTACAAACGCCAAAAAATATTTCGGAAAAAATGAATTACATGTAGGTTCATTATGCTTAATGGATTTGGCAAAAATTAAGTGTGACATTGTAATAACGGGTATACTAGGTATGTCGGGATTGCATTCAGCATATGCTGCTATCAATTCTGGAAATAATCTAGCAATAGCTAATAAAGAAACTTTAGTTGCCGCTGGAAAAATTTTCATTAATAAGTCAAAAGAAAAAAATGTCCAAATTTTACCAGTTGACTCAGAACATAGTGCTATCTTTCAGTGTATCAATAACAAAAATATTTCTAATTTAGACTATATTACTCTAACTGCTTCTGGTGGGCCATTTTTAAACACACCACTGAGAGAATTCAAAAATATAAAGCCTCAAGACGCAATTAGACATCCTGTTTGGAAAATGGGAAAAAAAATTTCTGTCGATAGTGCTACAATGATAAACAAAGCTCTTGAAATTATTGAAGCGTCCGTTTTATTTAATCTTTCCAGCAACAAAATTGATGTCTTAGTCCATCCAGAGCATATAATTCATGGTTTAGTTCATTATAAGGATGGATCAGTTATTGCAAATTTAGGTCTTCCAGATATGATTACTCCTATAAGTGTGGCATTAACTTGGCCAGAGAGATTAAACCTAAATTTAAAAAAAATGTCATTAGTAAATATTAACAAACTAACTTTTTTTAAACCTGACTTAAAAAAATTTCCTGGTTTGAAACTTGGTTGGGACGCTCTTCAAAATCCTTACTGTTCTCCTGTGGTACTTAATGCCTCAAATGAAATAGCAGTTGATTGTTTTCTTAAAAATAAAATTGAATTTACAGATATTTTTAATATTGTTGAAAAAACACTTAATTTTTACAATCCTGCAAAACCTCAAAATATAGACGACGTTATAGAAACAGATAAAATTGCAAGGAAACATGCATTAAAATTTATTGACAAGGTAAAATAAAATGATTGAAACAAGTTTTTTTAACTCTTTAATTGGTTTTTTCATTGTTTTAACTCCTTTAATTTTTATACATGAGCTTGGGCATTATTTAGCTGCTATAAAATCTAGAGTTAAAGTTGAGTCATTTTCAATTGGATTTGGACCTGAGTTATTAGGATATACTGATAAAAGGAATACTAGATGGAAATTCTCGCTTTTACCTTTAGGTGGTTATGTGAAAATGAAGGGTGAGTTAATTGCTAATGAAGAATCAAAAAATGAAGATAATGATACTTTTTTAAAAGCAACTTTAAAAAATAGATTCCTTATTATCTTTTCGGGGCCGTTGGCTAACCTTTTATTAGGTTTTTTTTTAATAACATCAGTTTTTTACTTCAATGGAAAGTATGAAAGT
Source organism: SAR116 cluster bacterium AG-335-B03 (assembly GCA_003282435.1). GTDB lineage: Bacteria > Pseudomonadota > Alphaproteobacteria > Puniceispirillales > Marisalimonadaceae > Marisalimonas. Next base: position 34,569 of record QBZG01000010.1, on the reverse strand, counting down.
CCTCCAATAATAAATACTATCATATCTAATCAGCCAGCTGAAATAGCTGGTCTCGAGCCGGGAGACGTTATAAAAAAGATAAATCAAAAAGTCATTAACAATTTTAATGATGTTAAGACAATTGTAGAAAAAAATCCTAATATTTCTCTTGCTTTTCTAATTGAAAGAAAAAATGTTGTTCTTATTAAAAATATTATTCCCAATGATCACTTTCATGACATTTATAAGCAAAATGTTGGTAGAATTGGCATCACGGCTTTATCAGGAGAATTACAAAAATTACATTTTCATGAAGCTGTATTTGTGGGTTTAAAACAATATTATACAATGACATTGGGATGGTTTTATGGTTTAAAATTATTTATTACAGGTAACGTAGAAAAAAAAGATATCGCGGGACCTATTAAAATAGCCCAAATTTCTGGTTCAGTTTTAGAAAAGGGTATTACAGAGATTTTAGTATTTATGTCAGTTATGTCTATTAATTTAGGATTAATAAATTTACTACCGATACCAGTTTTAGATGGAGGACATTTATGTTTTTATATTTATGAAGCTGTTTTTAAAAGGCCTTTACCTGTTTTGGTTCAAAATGTGTTATTAAGATTTGGACTAATTTTTTTGGTTAGTTTAATGATTTTAGTAATTGCATTTGATTTGGGATTTTAAATATAAATGGTATACAATAAAAAAAAAGCCTATAAAATATTGTCATGTATATGCATAATTTAAATTTTTTTTTGAAAACATTTATTGCTATTTTGGTAATATTTTTTATTAACTTTTCTTTTTCTTATGCTGATCCATTAACAATTAAAAAAATTATTGTTAGTGGAGAAAAAAGACTGTCAAAGTCATTTATTCTTAATTTTTTACCTACTTATCCAAATACTAAATTTAACGATGAGGTTTTAAATCAATTTACCAAAGATTTGTATAATACCGGTTTATTTTCAGACGTTAATTTGGAAATAAAAAAAGATATATTACAAATAACTGTTAGTGAATTTCCTGTTATAAACGAAGTTTCTTTTACTGGCAATGATTTATTAGATAACGAACAATTGAATGATATTGTTATGATTTCCCCCAGAGATACATTAAATCTAGACAAAATTAATGAGGCTGTTGATAAAATAAGAACAGAATATCAAAAAATTGGTAGATATTTAGCAGAAGTTAAACCTCAAAAAGTAAAATTAGGAGAAGGCCGAGTTAATTTAAATTTTGTTATAAATGAAGGTTCTTTACTAACTGTTAAGAATATTAATTTTGTTGGTAATCAAAATTTTTCTGATAATGAATTGAAATCTATAATTTCAACAAAAGAAGACGCCTGGTACAAATTATTTGGTTCAAATAAATTTATACCTGAACGTCTCGAATATGATAAAAAGAAATTAAAAGAGTTTTATAATCAAAGAGGTTATATAGACTTCAAAGTTGAAATAGCTAGAGGTGATCTTTTGCCAGATATTTCAGGTTTCAATTTGAATTTCATAGTAAAAGAAGGCAAAAAATACACTGTTAATAATTTAGTTATTGAATCTTCATTGATTAATGACGAAAAAAAGGAAATATTACTTAAAGAAATAGACCTAAAAAAAGAAGAATATTTTAATTCTAGAGCTCTGGATGCAAGCATTAAGTTTCTTGTTGAGGAATTTGAACTTCTTGGATTTAATTTTATTAGAGTATTTCCTAAAATTAAAAAAGACAAAAATTTAGTAAATATTTTATTTTCTATCAAAGAAGGCTCTGAAAAATATATTAATAAAATTACAATTATTGGTAATACAAGGACTAATGACAACGTTATTAGAAGAGAATTGTCTTTATTAGAAGGTGATCCATTTAATAAAAGTAAACTTACAACTTCAATTAGTGCTATGAAAAGATTGGGTTATTTTCAATCTGTAAATTATAGGTTAGATGAAATTGCTTCAAATTTAATAGATATAATACTAGATGTTAAAGAAACTAATACAGGTTCTGTAAGTTTTGGCGTTGGTTATTCGTCACTAAATAATACTTCATTATCTTTTGGTTTAAAAGAAAAGAATTTTCTTGGTGAAGGTAAAAAAGTAAGATTTCAAGCTGATTTGTCTGAAAAAAAATCTACTTATAACATAGGTGTGACTGAACCATATTTTTTAGATAGACACATATCATTATATGGAGATATTTTTAATCAAGAGACTGAGAATACAAAAGGCGACATTAAATCTAATTCTTCTGGATTTGGTTTTGGAATAGGTTTTACTAATGAATCCTTAACTCAAAGTTTTAAATATAAATTGTCAACTTCCGAGACTACTACTTCATCCACTTCAACTGCTGCTTCTGAAACTGGTGAAGAAGGAATAGAAATTGTTACTTCTTCAATAACACATAGTATTTCAAAAGATACTCGAGATAGTTATTTTAATCCAACCTCTGGATATAACTGGAAATTAAGCAATACTATAGCTGGTATTGGAGGAGATGCAACTTTTTATAAATCAATTCTTAATTCAAGAATTTATCATCCAATAGATTATGGAGATTATGTTTTTGGGTTTAAGTCTGGTGCAGGATTTATTACCGCTATAGATGATAAAATAACGTCATCTAATCGTTTTTTTCTAGGTGGTAAAAAGTTAAGAGGTTTTGATAATAGAGGTTTAGGGCCTAGAGATACTGGTAACAACCAAGCTGTTGGAGGAAATAATTTTTATAATTTTTCTTTTGAATTAAAATCAAACAAATTCATGCCTGAAGATACTGGTTTAGAATGGCTTGTATTCTCTGATATAGGATCAATTTGGGGGACGGATTATAAAACCAATGTAAAAGGATTTGATGATATTGAGCCAAGAATTACTAGTGGTTTTGGACTAGCAATGGTAACACCTGTTGGACCTTTACAAATGATATGGGGTTTCCCAATACAAAGCCAAGATTATGACATAGAAGAAAATTTTCAATTTTCAATTGGAACAAGTTTTTAAATATTTTTCAAATAAAGGGCAGTAAATGCTTTTTACAAAAATTATAATTATTTCGAGTTGTATCTATGGTAGCACACCTTCTTCTTTAATGATGCAAAGAAGTGAATTCTTTATAAATAATCTAAGTAAGTATTTAATCTCTAACATACCCGAGACACATGAAATAGGTATCGTTGACTTCAGATATATATTAAAGAAGTCAAATGCTATGAAAACTTTAGGTAACAAATTTTTATTATTTGAAAAAAAAATTATTGAAAAATTTAAACGTAAACAAAACGATTTTAAGAAAAAAGAAAAAATGATTAGAAAAGAAAAGTCAAAATTAACCGAGGTAGAATATAAAAAAAAAATGAAATTGTTCAAAGAAGATGTTTCAAAGTTACAAAAAAATTATAAAGATGAAAGGGCAATATTAAATAAATCATTCCAAAATATTCAAAAAAAAATAAAAGATTTATTAGCACAAGTAGTAAAAGATGTATCAGTTAAAAAAAATATAAATGTAGTTTTTTTAAAAGAGAATGTTTTTTTATTTAATAATCTAAGTATAGATTTAACTTCCGAAGTTCTTGATCTATTTAACAAGAAAACAAAATCGTTAAAAATAATCATAACTCCATCTAATTGAATTTACAGGTTTTTTATGAATAATTTTTTTTTTAAAATTGAGACTAAAATTAAGTTAACCGACATTTTAAATATTCTTAAGGTGCCAAGAATAGATTTTTTGAATGTAAATAAAAAAATAAATAAAAATATTGAAAATATTTTTATTAAAGATTTTGTTTCATTGTCCAATTTAAAAAAAGATAAATTGTCTTTTTATGCTAATAAGAAATATGATTTAAAAAATGTTTCATCAGGTATTTGTATTATTGAAAAAAAAAATTTAAGACTAATAAATAATGAAGTTATTAAAATTCCGTATAATAATCCAAAGAAAGGTTTTTCAATAATTTTGGAGAAATATTTTGGTAACTTTCATCTCAAAAATAAAATTAATAATATTCATCCCTCAGCAATTGTTCATAAAACAGCAAAAATTGGTAATAATGTTTCTATTGGTGCATTTTCTTTTATAGATAAAGGAGTAGTTATAGGGAATGATACTTTTATATCAGAAAGAGTTAGTATTTCTTGTAACTGTAAAATTGGCAAAGGGTGTTTTTTGGGTGTTGGGTCAGTTATTGAATATACAATAATAGATAAAAAAGTAACAATATCGTCCAATACAGTCATTGGAAAGTCTGGTTTTGGATTTATACCTAATAAATCAAAAACACATTTAATTCCTCATATTGGCGGTGTTTTTATTGGTGAGGGCACTAATATAGGTGCAGGTTGTACCATAGATAGGGGCCTGATTGATGATACCTTTATAGGTAAATATGTTATGATAGATAATCAAGTACATGTTGGACATAACTCAACCATTGATGACTTTTGTATTTTAGCGGGTCAGGTTGGTTTGTCTGGATCTGTGGTATTAAAAAAAAATGTGACTATTGGTGGTGATGTTAGTATTAAGGATAATATTATTATAGGTGAAGATTCAATTATTGCTGGTGCTTCAAAAGTTTTTAACAGTTTTCCAAAAGGAAGTTATATTGGAGGGAGTCCTGCACAGAATATTCAAGATTGGAAAAGAATAGTTGCATCTCAAAGGTTAAATTTAAAAAAAAGAAAGAATAATTAAAATGGTTCTAAAAAATGATAATGGAGATCTAATAACTCTTTTACATAATGATATAATCAAGCTAATACCACACAGGCATCCTTTTTTATTTATAGACAAAATTACTGATATTAATTTAAATAAAAGTATAACTGGTATAAAAGCAGTTACTTTTAATGAACCATATTTTCTTGGACATTTTCCTGAACATCCAGTTATGCCTGGGGTGCTTATGTTAGAAGGGATGGCTCAAACTGCCGCTTGTTTAATATCATACGAATATCAGTCTTTATCTAAAAATAATCTTGTTTTTTTTACTGGCATTGATAAAGCAAAATTTAGAAAACCTGTTACTCCTGGGTGTAAGTTATTTTATAAAATTTATCTTATTAATAGTAAAAAATCATTATATAAATTTAGGGGAGAAGCTTTTGTTAAAGAAAAATTAGTAGCTTCATCTGAATTTTCTGCAATGTTAGTTGATAAGGATAAAGCTAAATGAGTAAGCAGTTTCATCCAACATCTATAATACACAATGATAGTGAAATTGAGGACAATGTGATCATAGGTCCTTATTCTATAATTGGACCTAATGTAAAAATCAATAAAAACACAAAAATTCACTCTCACGTGATTATTGTAGGTAATACAACTATTGGCTTTAACAACGAAATTTACCCTTTTTCTGCAATTGGATCGGACCCTCAACATTTGAAATATGATGGAGAATTAACTGAACTTATAATAGGTAATCATAACGTTTTCAGAGAACATGTTACAATTCATCCTGGAACAAATGTTGGCACAAAAAAGACTATTATAGGTAATAACGGTTTTTTTATGGTCGGTTCTCATGTAGCACATGACTGTATAGTCGGAAATAATGTTGTTTTTGTTAATAATGCAGTTATTGGTGGTCATGTTGAAATTTCAGATTATGTATATTTAGGAGGACAAAGTGCTGTTCATCAATTTTGTAGAATTGGAAAACACGCCATTATCGGCGCTGGTACTACTATAGATGGTGATGTTATTCCATTTACTTCAGTTGTTGGCAGCAGAGGGTATCTAAGTGGATTAAATTTAGTAGGTTTGAAAAGAAGATCTTTTAAAAAAGAAGAGATAAAAACATTAAGAAATGTTTACAGACTCCTATTTGCTCCTGAAGGCACGTTTAATGAGCGGTTGTCTGAAGTTAACGATACATATAGTGATAATTCTTTTGTAAAAGAAATATTAGTGTTTCTCTCAGAAAATTCAAATAGACCCTTAGTTCATCCAAAAATGGATAAATTTTAATGAAAATTGCTATAATTGCAGGCAGTGGTAATTTACCAGTACAAATAGCAACGCAAAACAAAGAAGCTTTTGTATTGTGTATCAAAGATTATTCTTGTCCTAATTCATTTCAAAATAAGTCCAAAATTGTTTCTTTATATGATCCTATTAGTTGGTTAACCGTCTTAAAAACTAACAATATAACTCATGTTGTAATGGCAGGTAAAATTGAAAGACCGTCTAACTTTGATAAAATTACTAACGAAAAAGCTAATGAATTGATAAATAAAATTATATCTGTGGGAGACAATTCAGCTTTAAATTATATACAGGACTTTTTTAATAAAAATGGTTTTCAAATACTTCCAATTAATTCAATATTAAAAGACTGCTTTATGCCAAAGGGTTTTTATCAAGAAAAGTTATTTTCTCAAAATTTAAAAGATTTTGTTTATAAAAGCAGTCAGTTTGGTGTTGATCTGCTCAATACAATTTCAAAATTTGATGTTGGTCAGTCAGTTGTAGTAAATAATAAACTTGTTTACGCAATTGAGGGATTAGAGGGAACTAACTCTATGATTGATAGAGTTGGAATTATGTATAACCATAGTAAAAATTGTTATGACTTTGGGCCCGTCCTAATTAAAATACCTAAAATTGGCCAGAATACCAATTTAGATTTACCAGTAATAGGATTAGAGACAGTTGAGAAATGTAAAAAATTACGGTTCAGCTCTATTGTTGTATCCTCAAAGGGTACATTGATTGCAGAGTTAAATAAAGTAATGGCATATATTAAAGAGAATAACTTTTGTATTTACGCAATATAAATTTTTTTAAATAACTTTTAACAAATTTATGTCAATGGTCAATAATAACAAAATATTTATATTAGCAGGAGAATCTTCAAGTGACTTGATAGGTTCTTCCATAATGAAAGGTTTGAAAAAGAATAGCAAAGAATTAAATTTCTTTGGTGTAGGTGGTTCTAATATGATTAAAGAAGGCTTATGTTCTGTCTATGAAATAAATTCATTTAATATTATTGGATTTTTAAACACTATTTATAATTTTAAAAAATTAAATAAATATTTAAATGAAATTGTTAAATTGATTTTGAAAGAAAAACCAAAAGTTGTAATCACAATTGATACAAAAGGTTTTTCTCTTGCCTTAGCAAAACAATTAAAAATAAAATTTTCTGAAACTAAGTTTAAATGTCCTTTGATACATTTTGTACCTCCAACTATATGGGCATATGGGAAATCAAGGATTAAAAAATGGAAAGATATGCATGACGGTTTGTTTTGTCTATTTAAAAAAGAAGAGGCTATTTTAAATAAACTGAATACTAAATGTAATTATGTTGGCAATCCTGTAATTGAAAAGATCTTAAATTGTAATAATAAAAATGACACTAAACTAATTAATAAATCTTACTATAATCCTAAAAATATAAACTGTTTATTGTTACCGGGTAGTAGAGAAAGTGAATTAAAATATTTGCTACCTGAATTTATTTCTTTGATTAAAAGTGAAAATCCTAAATTTACTAACATAAATTGGATTATTCCAACAACAAAGCTTCAATTTGACGAAGTGACTTCGAAAATTAAAAAGTATAATATTTTATCTAATACTAAAGTAGTTATACTTGAAGAAAATTATGAATTACTTAAATATGCTGATTTAGCAATTGCATGCAGTGGAACAATTACACTAGAGTTAGTTTTATTTAAAATTCCAACAATAGCAATTTACAAATCAGATTTTTTAAGTGCTCTTATAGGACGGTTATTAGTTGATTTTCAGAATGTGTTACTTCCTAATTTTTTGTTGGGAGATAAGTTAGTACCATTTCTATTTCAAGAAAAGTGTAGCTCTTTTCATATTAGCAGTTTATTAATTGAATTTATTCAGGATATTGAAAATAAGAGAAAATTATTTACAAATTATTCACAAATTATTCTTGATAATATGGGCTACAAAGAACCAAAAGCATTAGATTTTAAAACTAGCTCATGTAAGGAGATAATTAAAATTATAAATAATTATAAATATTAATTATCTTTTATCTAAATTTACAAAATCTCTTTTGATTTCCCCAGTATAAAGTTGTCTTGGTCTTCCTATTCTCTGAACTGGGTCAGTTATCATTTCATTCCACTGAGCAACCCACCCAACTGTTCTTGCAACAGCAAATAAAACAGTAAACATATCCGTTGGAAATCCCATTGCTTTAAGTATAATACCTGAATAAAAATCAACATTTGGATAAAGCTTTTTTTCTATAAAGTATTCATCATTAAGAGCAATTTTTTCTAACTCCATTGCTATCTCCAACAAAGGATCATTCTTTACACCTAATAAATCTAGCACCTCATGACATGAAACTCTCATAACTGCGGCTCTAGGATCATAATTTTTATACACCCTATGACCAAATCCAAATAATCTAAACGGATCATTTTTATCTTTAGCTTTACCTACAAATTCTCCAATTCTATCAACAGTTCCAATCTCCGATAGCATTTTCAATACGGCTTCATTTGCTCCACCATGAGCAGGGCCCCAAAGAGAGGCTATACCTGCTGCAATACATGCAAAGGGGTTTGCACCAGATGAACCAGATATTCTAACTGTTGAAGTTGAAGCATTTTGCTCATGATCAGCATGTAAAATCAAAATCTTGTCCATAGCATTTGCGATGATAGGATTTATATTATATTTTTCGGCAGGAACAGAAAAACACATATGAAGGAAATTTTCTGCATATGATAAGTTATTTTGAGGATAATTAAATGGTTGTCCAAGAGAGTATTTATAAGCCATGGCTGCAATTGTTGGAATTTTGGCTATTAATCTTCTAGAGGAGACTAATCTCTCATAAGGATCATTAATGTTGGTTGAATCAGGATAAAAAGCTGAAAGAGCACCTACAACACCTACCATAATAGCCATAGGGTGAGCGTCACGCCTAAATCCCCTATAGAAATTAATTAATTGTTCATGAACCATTGTATGAAAAGTAATAGCATTTTCAAACTCTTCTTTTTCAGGCTTTTTAGGTAATTCACCATTAAGCAATAAGTAAGCAACTTCTAAAAATCTACTTTTATTGGCTAATTGGTCTATTGGATAACCTCTATGTAATAAAACACCTTTTTCACCATCGATATATGTTATTGCTGACTCGCACGAACCAGTTGATCCATAGCCAGGGTCATAGGTAAATATGCCTAAATTACTATAAAGAGATCTTATATCCACTACAGATGGTCCAACTGATCCAGATAAAGTTTCTAATTCTAATTCTTTACCATTAAAGACAATTTTATTTTTTTCTGAATATGAATTATTTGACATGTATTACCTGCTTAAAAATTTTAACCATTAATTAATTATGAAATTAGTATTTATAATTTAGTCGATTTAATGAAATTGTACAACCTAGTTGATAAATAATTGATACTAAGTCTGGAGCATTAGTTTTTCCTGTTAAGGCAATTCTAAGAATTGGTCCAACTTCTTTAAATTTTAGAGTGTTATCCTGAAAATATTTTTTTAAACAACAGTCTATAGATAGTTTGCTCCATTCACATTTTTTTAATAAATCACCGATACCGTTTATTATTAAATTATTTTCTTGTAATAGTTTTACCTTATTTGCGTCTTTACAAAGAAAGTTATCATCAATTATCCATTCAAGATCATCTTTTAGGTCTATATATACATTAACTCTTTTTAAAAGCTCAGGTAATAGTCCTTTTACTCTTCTTTCTTGATTAATATTTAAAACTAATTCAAATCTTTCAGTTAATAAATTATATATTGTATTAATATTAACCTTATTTAGGTACTTTGAGTTAATGCTGTAAAGTTTTTTAATATCGAATTTTGCAGGAGATTTGTTAATTTTTTTTAGTGAAAATAATTCAACGGCTTTTTCTAATTTATAATCGCCATCGTTATCATTATTAGACGTCCATCCTAATCGCGTCAAATATGATAACATTGCTTCACTTGTAAAGCCCATATTACGATAATCGATTAGGTTCGTTGCTCCATGTCTTTTAGATAATTTAGAACCGTCTGTTCCATGTATTAATGGTATGTGTGCATAAGAAGGTTTTTTCCAGTTTAAAAAATTAATAATTTGTATTTGTCTAAATGCATTGTTGAAGTGATCATCTCCTCTAATTATGTGAGTTATACCCATCTCATAATCGTCAACCACTGAAGATAACATATACGTTGGTGTTTTATCAGATCTAAGAATTATCATGTCATCAAGTATTTCGTTTTTTACCGATACTTCTCCTTGCACATAATCTTTTATAGTAGTTGTACCATTTATAGGCATTTTAAGCCTGATAACATATTCTTTTTTTTCACTATTACATTTATTATCTCTCCATGGAGATTTTATCGGTTTTCCATTAGCTCTACTTTTATTCCTTAAATCATTTAATTCTTCTGAATTTAAGAAGCATTTATAAGCAAAGCCCTTTTCTAAAAGCTCGTGAGCAACCTTCACATGGGATTCTAAATTTTTAGATTGGTATATTACTTTTTCTAAAGAATTAATACCAAGCCAATTAAGACCATCATATATAGCTTGTACTGCTTCTTTAGTTGATCTTTTTGTGTCTGTGTCTTCTATTCTAACTAAGTATTTACCGTTGTGTCTTTTGGCAAATAAGTAATTAAATATAGCGGTTCTAGCTCCGCCTATATGCAAATAGCCTGTAGGTGAAGGAGCAAATCTAGTTACAAATTTCAAAATTATTCTCTTATTTAATGAGTTGTTAACTAGTTACATACATTATAGAAAATATAAAGACTTTTTTAATACTTTCTTATAAGTGTACACATTTTACCTTGAATAGTAATTCTATCAGGACCATAAATTTGGGTTTTATAATGCTTATTAGCTGGTTCAAGAGCAATACTATCACCTTTTTGTCTAAACTTTTTAAGTGTGGCTTCCTCTTTATCAATTAAGGCGACAATTATATCGCCATTTTTAATATCTGTTTGTTTATTTATTATAACGGTATCTCCATCATAAATACCTTCATCTATCATCGAGTCTCCCTCAACGTATAGTGCAAAACACTCCTCGGAAGATATATATGAAGATGGCACTTCAATAAATTCGTCATAATTAGATATTGCCTCTATTGGTTTTCCCGCGGCAATTTTTCCTAAAAGGGGAATTTGTTCAGTATTATAGTTTTTTGTCTTATTTATTACGCTAGACTTTTGATCTAAAAATTTGTTAGTTAGATTTATTACGTTGGTTATATATGCTTGTCCATTGGTATATTTTTTTGGAGCTATTGCTCTAGCTTTATTTTCTAAACGCTCAACGTAACCTCTTTCCTCCAGAGATTTTACAATTCTGTGAATTCCAGATTTTGATTTTAAAGATAATTCTACGCAAATTTCTTCGTAAGAGGGTGAAATACCATCCTCTTCTATTCGCTTTATAAGAAAAGATAATAACTGATTTTGTTTTTGTGTTAACATCACAACCTTAAACGTTCATGGTTTGTTCTAACATATTAATTATAAATTACAAGCTTTTAAATATTATTTGGAAATTTTAATATTTTAACTATCTCACCGTCACTTTTAATTGCATCAAAAGGTTCTCTTGTTATCAAACAGTTTGAATGAGAAAATTTAGTTATCATAGAGCTGTCCTGTGTCGAAATGGGAGTTACGTAAATATTTCCATTTTTGTAATTAATGTTAGCTCTTACGAAATCAAATCGTTGATCGTTTTGTGATAACTCTCCATTTAAAGTGGCCTTTTCAAATATTGGAAATTCGTTAGTGTCTCCTAACATTGACCTAATAGCGATATTAACAAAAATAAGACAACAAACTCCTGACGAGACTGGGTTTCCGGGAAGCCCGATTACAGGCGTATTATTTATTTTTGAAAATAATAATGGTTTACCAGGTCTCATGGCAATTTTCCAAAATTCTGTTTTGTTATTACTAAATTTTTCCAAGGCCTTTTGAATAAGGTCATATTTACCAACTGAAACTCCACCTGAAGTAATAATTAAATCGCAATCAGTAGAATCATTTAAAATATTATAAATATCTAATTCATTATCACCAGCAACAGGCAATATTTTTGGTATTCCACCAAATTCTTGAATCATTGCAGCAAGCATAAGGCTATTGCCATTTGGTATTTGGTCTTTTTTTGGTGTTTCTCCTACTTTTATAATTTCATTTCCAGTAGACAATATTGAAACAATTGGCTTTCTTGAAACAGATAACCAAGTTTGACCAGTCATAGCAATGGAACCAATGTGTCGAGACTTAATTACTATACCTTCGTTAAAAAGGATTTCATTTTTTTTAAAATCCAAACCTTTTTTTCTAACAAACTGGTTTTTTTTGATATTAATCTTTGTTTCAACATATTTCTTATTTGATGAATTTCTAACATCCTCTTGGATAATTATTGTATCACTTCCTGAAGGTAATTTTGCGCCAGTAAAAATTCTAACTGTTTCTAGTCCTTCAATTTTTTTTGAGAATGAATTTCCAGCAGAAGACTCTCCGATTACTTTTAGCTTCTTCGGAGTTTCTTCATTTATTTTTGTGTAATTATTGTAATTTATGGCATAACCATCCATAGAAGATACATCATATTTTGGATTGTCTATATTACTTACAACTGGTTTTGACAAACATCTGCCTAAGGCATTTTGGATAAAAACATCCTCAGAGCTAATTTTATCAAAACTTAATTTAATTTTCTTGATAGCTTCGTCTAATGATAACAAATTAGACTTTTGCATTAAACTCTCCGGATTTTCCACCCGATTTATGAATAAGTTTTATGTCAGATATAACCATTTCTCGGTCAATACTTTTACACATATCATAAATAGTTAGTGCAGCAACTGAAACCGCGGTAAAAGCTTCCATTTCAACACCAGTTTTGCCAACTAAGGCTGCTTCAGCTTTTATACTTATACATGATTCTTTTATTTTAGGTTTTAAATCAACATTAACATAGGATAATGGTATCGTATGACATAATGGTATCAATTGGTCAGTTCTCTTTGCAGCCATTATTCCTGCTATTTTAGCAATATTTAGTACGTCTCCTTTTTTTATTTTTATATCTAGTATTTTTTGAAGAGTTTCTGTTTGCATTGTTATCTTTCCAAATGCAATTGCAACTCTTTCTGTCATTTCTTTTTTGTTGATATCAACCATAGATGGATTTCCATCGTCATCTAAATGGATTAATTTATTTTTATTCAATTCATTAACCCCAATATTTTTTTTGTTGCCAAAGTTAAATCTTCCTCTCTCATTAAGCTCTCTCCAATCAAAAAGTTTTGTATTCCGTTTTGTTTGAGTAATTGTAAATCTAAATTATTTTTAAGACCACTTTCGGCTACAATAATTTTATCGGGGTTAATAAAACTTTTTAATTTTAAAGTATTATTTATATCAACTTCCATAGTTTTAAGATTTCTATTATTTATACCAACTAATAAGGTATCAAGCTTATTAGCCATTTCTATCTCTTCCTTTGTATGAGTTTCTGCTAACACATCCATTCCAAAATTTTTTGCTTCTTGTTCTAACATAATCGCCTCATTTAAAGTTAAAGCTGCCATTATTAACAATATACAGTCTGCTCCTAGTGATCTTGACTCTTTTATTTGCCAAGGGTCGACTATAAAATCTTTTCTTAAGATCGGTAAATCAACTTCTCTTTTTATAATGTTTATGTATTTATTATCTCCTTGAAAGTATTTTTCATCAGTTAAAACAGACAAGCATGAAGCACTACCATCTCTATAACATTTGGCTAAATGTAAAGGATCAAAATCATTTCTAATAAGTCCTTTACTTGGAGATGCTTTTTTAATTTCTGCAATTAAGTTTAATTTTTTTGGATTATTAAGATTGTTTATAAAGCCTCTTGGTTTTTTTTGCTTGTCTATTTTTGAATGCAATTCAAAATCTGTTATCTGTCTTTTTCTATAAGAAAACTCTTCTTTTTTGTAGTTTATAATTTCTTGTAATTTTGTAATCATCAGTGTCTTTAAACCTTAACTTTTTGTCATTTCAATTAACTCATTTAATTTGTTTAAAGCCTTTCCATTATCCAACGAATTAATAGTCATAATTGCTCCTTCTTCTAGGGACTTGGTATGTCCTGTTGCAACCAAAGCTGCAGCTGAATTTAACACAACTACATTTCTAAATGTACTTTTTTTACCATTAAATAATTCAATTATTTCCTTCGCATTTTCTGTTGGTTCTCCTCCAATAATTTCATTGATGTTAGCTATAGGAATATCTATGTCAGATGGATTAATCGTGAACTCTCTAATTGAACCATTTTTTAATTCTGCACAATGAGTTTTACCTGTAATAGTTACCTCATCTAATCCATCACTTCCGTGAACTATCCACGCATGTGTTGACCCAAGCCTTTTTAAAGATTCTGCAAACGGTAAAATTAATGATTTATCATATACACCCAATAATTGTCTTTTCACTAGAGCGGGGTTAGACAATGGACCAAGTAAATTGAATATAGTCCTAATTCCTATTTCTTGTCTTATTTTGCCAACATATTTCATGGCAGAATGGTGTTTTGGTGCTAACAAAAAACAAATACCTATATTATTTAAGCATTTTTCTACTATATCTATTCCGCAGTCTATATTAACTGATAAAGATTTTAGAACATTAGCGGCACCTGACTTAGAAGTTGCGGAATAATTACCATGTTTTGCAACTGGCACGCCAGTTCCAGCTAATACGAAAGATACTGCTGTAGAAATATTCAACGTTCCTAAATTATCACCACCAGTTCCAACTACATCTATTGTATCCTCTTTTGATGGAACTTTTAAACATTTTTCTCTAAGTATTTCTGCACCTGCAGCAATAACGATTGGGTTATGACTTTGCATTTTTACAGCAGTTAAAAAAGATGAAATTTGAGCGTCAGTAGCTTCTCCAGACATTATTATCTCAAAAGCTAACTTACTTTGTGTGGTATTTAATTCATTTCCATCTGTAATATTTTTCAAAATATTTTTGAATTTACAATCATTATCCATAAAAAAACTCTTTGTCTTATTAGTTGAAAATTAATTAAATATCATAATAATAAATATAATATTTTTTATTGATTTAATCTAGGATTCTTTGTCTATATTTTTAATGTGGTATTATGGTACTCATCGTTTTAAGCTGTTGAAAATAATAAATAATAATTAAAATTTTTGATTGACTGATAAAATTAAAAGGGTTAGATGTTCTTTATTAAATTAAATATACTCAATTTTTTTTTAAAGGAAATCAAATGGCCTTAAAAGGTACTTATTCGGCTAAGCCTAAAGACATAACCAAAGATTGGTTTATCGTCGACGCAGAAGGTTTGGTTTTAGGACGTTTAGCAGTAATCATTGCAAATAGATTAAGAGGCAAGCATAAGGTTGGCTTTACTCCTCACATGGCATGTGGAGATAATATAATTGTTACAAACTGTGAAAAAGTTGTCTTAACAGGAAATAAGAGATCACAAAAAACATATTATTGGCATACGGGCTATCCAGGAGGTATAAAGGAAAGAAAGGCTGATAAGATTTTAGATGGTAGATTTCCTGATAGAGTTATACGTAAAGCAGTAGAAAGAATGATCCCTCGTGGTCCTTTAGGACGTCAAGTAATGAGACAGCTATATATTTATGCAGGTAGCAATCATCCACATGAAGCGCAATCTCCACAATCTTTAGATGTAAAATCTATGAATAGAAAAAATAATTAAAGGTTTAATTATGACTGAAGAAAACAAAGAAATTAATGATTTAAGTGATTTATCTAAATTAAAAGAAAATGAAGAAAATCAGGTTATCCAAATTGAACCAAAAATGGACAAACTTGGAAGGTCATATGCTACAGGTAGAAGAAAAGAGTCTACAGCTAGAGTTTGGGTGAAAAGGGGTACTGGAAAAGTTTTAATTAATGGCAAAGAAATGATTAATTACTTTGCTAGGCCTGTCTTACAAATGCAACTTAATTTTGTTTTTGATATAACAGAGCGTAAAGACCAGTTCGATGTCATTGCTACAGTAAAAGGTGGTGGCTTGTCAGGACAAGCTGGTGCAGTTAGGCATGGCTTGAGCAGAGCCCTAAGCTTATTTGAGCCCGAACTAAGAAAACCACTTAAAACTGCAGGGATGCTTACAAGAGATTCTAGAGTTGTAGAGCGTAAAAAATACGGTAGAGCAAAAGCAAGAAAAAGTTTCCAATTTTCTAAAAGATAGATTTTATTTAATTTTATTCAAAAGGTGTGCTTTGCGCACCTTTTTTTTATTTTAGATTTATCATATAAGTATTTATAAAATAACAAAGGATAAAAATTATGAGCCTTCTAAAAATTGGAATTGCAGGTCTTGGGAATGTAGGTGAAGAAGTTGCCTATCAACTTATAAAAGGTTTCAGAGTACAAAAAAATCTTTTTGAATTTGAGTTAGTAGCAGTTTCAGCAAAGTCAAAAAATAAAAAAAGAAAAATTGACGTGAGTGGTATTAGATTTTTTGATAATCCGCTCAAAATGGCTTGTTCTCAAGATATTGATGTCATAGTCGAATTAATAGGTGGTGATGAAGGAGTTGCAAAAAAACTATGTTTTACAGCATTAGAAAATAAAAAATCTTTAATCACAGCCAACAAAGCATTAATAGCAAAGTATGGTAAGCAACTTGCTGAATTAGCCGAAAAAAATAATTTATTTTTTTCCTTTGAAGCATCTGTAGCTGGAGGTATTCCTATTTTAAAGCTTATAAGAGAGGGTCTAATTGTAAATGATATTATAGAATTAACTGGAATACTAAATGGTACGGCAAATTACATTTTGTCAGAAATGGAAGTGGCTGAAAAAGGGTTTGAAGAGGTCTTAGCTGATGCTCAAAAAAAAGGTTATGCGGAAGCTGATCCTTCTTTTGATATAGATGGTATAGACGCAGCTCATAAAACAATAATTTTATCTGCTTTGGCGTATGGGAAAATGCCAAATTTAGAAGATTTATCTATACAAGGAATAAGAGAAATCTCACTTAATGATATAAAGTACTGTAATGATTTGGGTTATAAGATAAAATTATTAGGAAACTCTCTAATATCAAAAAATCACAACGGGAAAGAAGAACTATTTTGTTCAGTTAAGCCTTGGCTGATTGCAAAGAACTTTGGTCTTTCAAATGTTTCTGGTGTTATTAATGCTGTTCAAATTGAATCAAGCCTAGCTGGCTCTGTTATGATTACAGGAGCTGGAGCAGGGGGAGAACCTACAGCATCAGCTGTACTGGCAGATATAGTAGACATTGCTAACGGAACTAAATTATTTTCATTTGGAAGAAACTCTTATGATATAAAAGTCAACTTTAAAACAACACCTTATAGAGAAAAATATAAGTTTTACTTAAGGCTAAATGTCGTAGATAAATCCGGTATTCTTGCTGATTTAACATTTATCTTTAAAGATTATAATATATCCATTGAAAGTGTTATCCAAAAATCAAACCAAAAAGATAAAACAGCAGAGTTAGTAATTATTACTCACAAAGCTAATAATTTAGTATTAGAAGATGCATTGACGTCGATAATAAAATTAGATGGTGTTATTACTAAACCTGTTTGCTTAAGCATTTATTCGTAAAATTTTAATAAGTTTTTCATTTGTCCAAAACTATATTATATAATTCTAAAAAATCAGTAAGTAATGCTGATTGGAATATTATTGTTTTAGATGATTTTACTAGAAGATTTGTAGACTATTTATCTCAAAAATATAATTTACCAAATTTTATTTCTCCTTATTTACTGTTTAAAAAAATAAATTTAGATGATTTTGATAATTTTTTTAATCCAAAGCTGAAAAATCTTCTCCCAGAACCCTTTTTATTTAAAGATTTAGAAAAAGGTGTCAAAAGGTTGGTAGATGAAGTCGTAAACTCCCGGCCTGTTGGCATTTTTGGAGATTATGATGTAGATGGAGCAACATCTGCTGCCATGATATCAAGTTATCTGGAGCAATGTGGTTGTAAAACATTCATTCATATACCCGATAGGTTTTTAGAAGGCTATGGTCCAAATGAAAAAGCTTTAAAAGCTCTCCATGAAAAAGGTTCTGAATTAATTATAACTGTTGATTGTGGCATTTCATCATTTGAACCCTTGCAAGCAATGAATTCTGTTAATATAGATTTAATAGTTATTGATCATCATATCCCAGACATAAGATTACCTCCAGCATACGCAATCATTAATCCTAAAAGAGTTGATAATCATAAAGGATATGAAGATTTGTGTGCGGCAGGTGTGACATTTATTTTTCTTATTGGACTTAATAGAGAACTTAGAAAAAAAGGTTTTTTTAAAAATAAAAAGGAACCTGATTTATTTCAATTTTTAGATCTCGTAGCATTGGGGACTGTTTGTGATGTAGTGCCTCTAATTAAATTAAATAGGGCATTTGTAAAGCAAGGTCTCTCAATAATGAAAAAAAGAGAAAATTTTGGCATAAAAGCTCTTTCAGATATTAGTAAATTAAGCAGTGCACCAAATACTCAAGCTTTAGGGTTTTCATTAGGTCCTAGAATTAATGCTGGGGGACGAATTGGTAATAGTGAACTGGGTGTATATCTTTTAAAAGAGACTGATGAAAATAAAGCTTTTGAAATTGCAAGTAAGTTAGATGATTTAAATAAAAAACGAAGATTTTTAACTAGTGAATTAGAAAGTAAAATTGTAGGACAAATTGAAAAAATAATTTCGAAAAATAATAGTGAGGTTCCAGCTGCTTTAGTTGTTTATGGAAATGATTTTCATGAAGGTATTATAGGTATAGTTGCTGGTAGAATGAAGGAATTATATAATAGGCCAGTTTGTATTATTGCTATTAATCAACACGGTATTGGTAAAGGATCTGGGAGATCAATTCACGGGATTCCTTTAGGGGAAATAATTTTAGAAGCTTTAAGTTTAAATTTAATTAATTCTGGTGGAGGTCATGACATGGCTGCTGGGTTTACCATTGATCCTAATAAGATAAATAATTTTATTGAATATATAAATAAAAAGGTAAATAACTTAGTCAACGCTGAAATTCCTAAGGTTTCATATATTGCAACCTCAGTAATACCAATTTCTGCTTGTACCTTAAATTTGGTAGATTGGCTGGATAAATTAGGTCCATGGGGCCCAGGTATGGAAGAGCCAAAATTTATTATATCTAATTCTAAAATTTCATCATTCAGAAGGTTTGGTTCAAATAATGAACATGCATCTTTTTATATCAATGATGCGTCATCCAAAAAATTAAAAGTTAAAAAATTTAATCTTCTTAATAATCCTTTGAACAAAGTATTTGATAATTATGAAAATGTTAATTTTAATTTCTTAGGCACATTAAATGTTGATACATGGAATAATACAAAATCTATTGAGCTTATGCTGGATGATATTATTTATGCAGATGTTACTTGATTTTTGTTATAATTAGAGTTAATACAGACACTTAGTGGTCCCTTCGTCTAATGGTTAGGACACCGCCCTTTCACGGCGGCAATACGAGTTCGAATCTCGTAGGGATCACCACTTTCATAGCAAATTTAATCTAGCTAAGTTATAGTTCATATCATAATTTGTTAATTAACTTTTTTAATT
The DNA here is from genome assembly GCA_003282435.1 of SAR116 cluster bacterium AG-335-B03. Classification (GTDB taxonomy): domain Bacteria; phylum Pseudomonadota; class Alphaproteobacteria; order Puniceispirillales; family Marisalimonadaceae; genus Marisalimonas. Next base: position 14,889 of record QBZG01000010.1, on the reverse strand, counting down.
CCATATCTGTTTAAAAAATAAAAACCAATTTTGTCCTAGTATTTTTTCAATACGTTTTGTTGACCATCCTGCACGTTTCATTGCAGATACAAAGTTTTGAAATTGGCTAAGTTTTGAAATTCCCTCTGGCATAGGTGGCACATCTTTGTACGGAGTTGAAACAAATCTACCTGTTCCTTTGTCTCTTTGTAAGTATTCAAAAAATTCTATATCCTGATCTTGAACCCAATCTGTACCTATGCCAACACTATCTTCTCCTACAATATTAATCATATATTCCATTGCTTCAACACAATCATCAATACTGCTATCAGCGCCTTTTAATAAAAAAGGTGTGTAACTTGCAAATCCTATCATTCCACCTTTGTTAGCGATTTCCTTGAGCTGATTATCTGTTTTATTTCTTGGATGCTTCTTAATAGCTGGGCAACAATGAGTATATGCGACAGGTGACTTTGAGAAACTGATTGTATCTGAACTTGTTTTAGGTCCTACATGTGACAGGTCAATTAAAATGCCTAGTCTATTCATTTCACTTACTACATCCCTACCAAAGTCTGATAAACCTCCATCGTTTGTTTCCCAACAACCAGAACCAACCAGATTTTGTGTGTTGTATGTTAGTTGTGCTATTCTAACTCCTAAATCATAAAAAATTTGAAGTTTATTTATATCGTCTTCGATAGCACTTGTATTTTGCCATCCAAGTATTATCCCAACTTTTCCATTCTTATGTGCTTTGATAATGTCAGTTGAGGATTTGACATGACAAATAATATCGCTGTTTTTTCTAAAATGTTCATTCCAAACTGTTAATTTATCGATAGTCTCACTAAAGTTTTCCCAAACACTACATGTACAATTTGCAGCGGTTATTTTCCCGCGTTGCATTTCTTTAAAAACCGATCTGGAGAATTTAGCTATTGCAAGTCCTTCAATTGAAATGTGACTATGAATATTATTTGATAACTGTTGATCCATATTCATATTATCTTCCTATGAAATTTAAAAACTTCTTAATATGTTTAATTAGGTCATTTGTTCGCGTTTCTGTAAGCATATGACCACCACTATTAAGAGTAATTAATTCTGAGTTATTACAGATTTTCTGAAGTTCTATACCATGATACACTTTCATTAATTTATCATCAAGAGCATTGATAAACAGTTTAGGCTGTTTAAGTTTATGGAGTTCGTCTCCAATATTACAATCCAAAATGGATTTCAATCGTTTTTCTATATTAATAACATCAACTTTTTTATTTTTCTGATCAAATATGTAATCCTTAAATTGTACATTATACTTATGAATATACTCAGCAGGATATAAAAGATTATATTCACTTTTAAGATACGAGATAGTTTCTAGAGTTTTGGAATTTTCTATCCGTTGTTTTTGTATTGAAGAAAACTCTTTATCTCTTTTGTTCCAGGGACTTATTAAAACAATACTCTTACAAGTTTCAAAATTTTGCTTTGTTATAAATGTTCCTAAGCCACAACCAGTAGAATGACATATAATATGAAACTTAATTCCTTTCCATTTTTCTAGAGCACTACTTATAGCTAAAGCTTTGCTTTCAAGAGTAGTAACATCAGTTATGTTGAAAATACCTAATTTCTCTGTTGCGATGTCGTCATATTCGAGTAAGTTGAAATTATCTTTAATTAACTTTTTAAAGTTTTTTATGCCGATTGGTCCTTTTGTTTTTGGTAAAAGAAGTAGGGCATTAGGTTGTTTTTTTTTAAATCCAAAGCCACCACGAAAAACTAATTTCTCTGGCATGTCACAGAGATGTTTTCCAGTCGTCAAAACATACTCCTTAAGTGTTATATCATTTGGTTACTAGTATAGTATAATTTCGTAAACAAATATTCTAATGATTTTTATTTAGAGTATAAAAGAGATTAAAAAGTTAAAAAAAAATTAATAGTGTCAGTTATAAAAAAATATCACACTTATATTTTTTATAAACTAGTTCTTGTACATAAGTCTATCTTCAGCGATACTGTTTGAGTTGTAAAAAATTAAATCATTTATAATAATTAAAAATTAAATGGTGGCAGTTTTTTTATACTTTTTTTGAGAGATTCTCCCCAGCCATTAGAAATTTTCTGAAAATAAGGATTATTCTTTTCTATTCTAATTTGTTTGTTAATTTGATATTGATCTTTTTTCATAGTGCAAATATCTATTGGCATTCCAACAGAAACATTAGCTTTCATGGTACTATCAAAAGATACCAATAAAAGTTTTATAGAGTCACCAAAAGTTGCATCTTGTTCTAATGCTCGTACTAAAATGGGTTTCCCATATTTAGTTTCTCCAATTTGAAAAAAAGGTTGGTCCTCAGATGCTTCAATAAAATTACCTTCTGGATAAATCAAAAATAACTTATGGCTTTGTCCCTTAAATTGCCCGCCAAGTATAAACGTAGATGAATACGGATTTTCTCCAGCTTGTCCATCAGATGCGTATTCACTTGAAATATTTCTTAAAATTTTACCTATAATTCTTGCTGCCTGAAACATCGAATTTGCTTTTAGAATGTTATTTTCATTATTTTCGTGGTCTTGAATACCTTCATTGATTAGATTAATAGTAGCTTGAGATGTTGCTAAATTTCCAGATGTAAGTAAAACAATGCATTTTTCGTTATCTTCGTGCCAATTAAACATCTTTTTATTAGTATTTATATTATCTATACCAGCATTAGTTAGAGTATCTGAGATAAAAACTAAGCCACGATTTAATTTTAGTCCTACACAGTAAGTCATTTTTTATCCAACTTATTGATCCAATTTTTCAATACTTAACTCTAAATTTTGATTTTCAACAAATACACCATTAATAACACCCCTAACTGGTGCAATATTATTATAATCAAAACCTTTTGCTATAACAACGTAACTATCATCAGGAGAAACTCCGTTAGATATATCAAAACCTATCCACCCTAAATCTTCAACAAAAACCTCAGCCCATGCGTGCATAGCAAGATTTTGATTTTTGTTTTTTGGTAGAAAAAAACCACTTACATATCTGCATGGTAAGTTATTTAGTCGAAGGATAGATAAAAATATATGAGTGTGATCTTGACAAACACCTACTTTATTCCTGAATGCTTCTTCAGCATTGGTTTTATAATCAGTTTTTCCACTTTTATATTTAATACTAGATTTAATTTTATTAGATAAAACATGAAGACTTCTAATTAAATCATTATAATCAATAGGATTTTTTTTATAAAAGCTAATTATATTATTACCTGGCTTCGTAAGTTTAGTGTCAGATGTATAACACCAAAGTGGTAAGTCTTGTTTGAATGTTTTAGTAATTCCACTAGTATTCTTAGTCTCAATCTCTCCAACAACATCATATTTAATTTTTGTAGAATTACTTTCTATACTCACTAAATCGACCAAGTTACCAAAATGATCAGAGGAGCTAAGTTCCTTTACACCTCCTTCAATACTAATATCCCAAGATCTAATTGTTTGATTGTCGTCATTTTGTGGAGTTAGAATTAACTTGTTATAGCCAAAATTAACTATACCATTAATATCATAATTTATTTTTTGCTTAATTTTTAAAATCATAATTTTTAGTGAAAATTAAATTCTTCCTCTATTTCATTGGCTAATTTCATATTTAATTCTATTAAATCATTTAAAAATGAATAATAATTAGAAAACTTCCTTCTTGATTTTATTTTTTTTTGAATATTTTGGGCTGTTTTATAGCATTTGCTCTTATAAATATTCCTATTAAGTATGACTTTAATACATCTTATAGTTTCTTGAATAGAAAACATTAATGACCTTGGCATATCTTTATCCGATATTAGAAAATTTGATACTTTTCTAGAGTTTATTGTGTTTTGATTTTTCCACATAAATGACCTATATGATGAAATAGATCTTAAAATCATTTCTAATTGAAAATTATTGTAATTTTCCAATCCATATAACTTTTCTTCAACTAGCAAATATTGTCTTGTATTCAATATTCTTGCAGTATTATTAAATTTTTCGATATATGTGCCTAAACTACAAAAACTCAAGATTTCGTCTTTCAACATAGTTTTCTGTAAAAAACCATAAATAAGAGCAATTTTTTCTCTGATATTTTTTATAATAGTTTGGACTTTGTTTTCAGTTACATTTTTTTTGGTCTGTTCCTTTAAGTATAGCCAGCAAGTATTGATTGACTCCCAAACTTCAAGAGTAATAGCAACTCTTGATCTTCTAGCATTTTCTCTTGCCTTTGAAATTAACAGATAAATATTATTAAAGTTTTTTTCATCTTTAAACATAAAGTTTATAATTTTCATACTGTCTAGTTGTGTATTATTTTTTGCAAAAAATTGCCTAATCGAACTAGTTTTAAGAATTGCATCCCATTCGTTTTTTAAATTTTTTGAAGAAATGAGATGTAGTTGAAAACCACTTTCTATTAAACAAAGAATATTCTCAGCCCTTTCAATATACCTAAACATCCAAAACAAAGAATCTGCAGTACTACCTAACATTATCAACCCAATACCCAAGTATCTTTAGTACCACCACCTTGGCTGGAATTAACTACTAGAGAATTTTTTTTTAGCGCTACTCTTGTAAGGCCGCCATTTGTAACAGACACACCGTCGTTTGATAATAAAGCAAATGGTCTCAAATCAACATGTCTCGGGGATAAGCCTTTTTTTGTAAAGATTGGGCAGGTAGACAAAGATAGCGTTGGTTGTGCAATATAATTATTTGGATTTTTTAAAATTTTATTTTTAAATTCAGAAATTTCACTTTTATTGGATAACGGACCAATCAACATACCATATCCACCAGATCCATGTACCTCTTTTACTACTAAATCATCTATAAAATCTAATACGTATTTTAAATCATTTTGATCACTGCATTTAAAAGTTTTCACATTTTTTAATATAGCTTTTTCACCAAGGTAAAAATTTATAATTTCTGGAATATAAGAATATATAGCTTTATCGTCAGCTATTCCTGTTCCTGGTGCATTTGCTATTGTTATATTTTTGTTTCTATAGACTTCCATTAAACCAGGCACACCTAGAAAACTATCTTCTTTGAATGTTAGAGGATCTAAATATTCGTCATCAACTCTTCTGTATAAAATATCAATTTTTTCCCATCCTCTTATAGTTCTCATTTTTAGGTATTTATCAAGAACTCTTAAATCTTTACCTTCAACTAATTCTGCGCCCAATTGATCAGCTAAAAAGGCATGTTCAAAAAAAGCAGAATTATGAACGCCTGGTGTAAGAACAGCAATGTTAGGTTCTTTTTTTCGATTCAAAGGTGAACAATTTTTTAAAATTTTGGATAATTTATTAGGATAATCTCTATTATCAGTTACAGCGTATTTAGAAAATAAATCAGGAAACAATTTCATCATAGTATCTCTATTTTCAATCATATAAGAAACACCTGAGGGAACTCTCACATTATCTTCTAAAACATAAAAATCATTTTTCTCAGTTTTTATTAAGTCAATTCCAGATATATGATTGTATATTTTATTAGGAGGAGTAAGACCCATCATTTCAGGAAAAAATGCAGAATTATTTTTCAATAAACTTATAGGTATTATACCTGAATTAACTATTTCTTGATTTGAATATATATCATTTAGAAACAAGTTAATTGCAATAACTCTTTGAGTTATGCCCTTAACAATTTTTTCCCATTCTCTTCTATTTATTATTCTAGGTACAATATCGAATGGTATGAGATTTTCGTCATCATTGTTCTCAGAATAGACTTTGAATGTAATTCCGGTATCGTTAAAAAATTTAAAAGCTTCTGAATTTTTTTTTGCTAAATTAGAAAAGTTTTGATTGTTAAACCAATTATAATACTTTCTATAATTTGTTCTAACTGAGTCATCACTAATAAAAGCTTCGTCTATATTTTTAATTTTGTAGACCATGGGGATAGTCTTTATAATTTAAATTATTGAACTTTATATTACTTTCATTTAAATAATAACTAAAAATCAAAGTTTTGTATTTAATTATAAACCATAGTAATTTTTAAAATAATGCCCAATAATTAAGCTCAAATTTATCTATATGATAAAATAATTATCTAATTTTTTGTTATGATTTAATTATTTTTAACAGTTTTATATATAAATAACATGGAAATGTTTTTATTTTGGATGGGTGGCGCATTAATTTGCGGACAAGTTTTTAAAATTTTATCTTTACCAATTTTAATTGGTTTTATCTTCTCTGGTTTTTTATTCAAATATTTTAATTTTGCAGATGTTAATGGTTTACTTGATTTTCCTTCAAAAATTGGCGTTGAGTTACTATTGTTTTCTATTGGCCTCAAGGTTAAACCTTCGGCTTTTTTAAATTTTACCTTTTTAAAAGTCTTTTTTATTCACGCGGCAGTAGTAAGTTTTGTTTATTTCTTTTTAATTAACTTAAATGTTAACTTAGAAGTTAAGGTTTTGTTATGTATAGCTTTAACTTTTTCAAGTACAATTATCGCATCTAAATCATTAGAAGATAGACAAGAAATGAATTCATTTCATGGTAGAATTTCTATCTTAATACTTATATTTCAAGATATTTTAGCATTAACTTTATTACTATACACTAGTAGTAATAATTTATCATTTAATACACTATACTTATTTTTTATTCCTTTAATTATCCCTATTTTAAAAAAGTTTTTAATTAAATTAGAAACAAGTGAGGAATTAGAATTATTAGCTTCAGTATTAATTGCGTTATTATTAGGAGGTTATCTTTTTGAAAAATTAGGTTTAACTGGTGAAATAGGAGCCCTTATTTTAGGGATGTTACTCTCTAATTATAAAAGGTCACAAAATTTAGCTGAAAAAATCTGGAGTTTAAGAGAGATTTTATTATTGGCTTTTTTTATTTCACTGGGAATGAAGTTGAATTTAAGCTTTGAAATTGTTTCAGGGTCATTAATAATAATAATGTTTCTAATTATTAAATTAGTTGTGCTTTTTTTCTTATTAATTTTTGTAAATTTAAGAGCTTACTCTTCCTTCTTAATTTCAATTTCACTTTTAACATATTCTGAATTTTCTTTAATTTTGTTAGCACACTGGCTTAAAATTGGAATAGTTGATGATAGTTTATTTGCAGTTTTAGTTTGTTCTGTCAGTCTAAGTTTTATCATTGGGTCTATTTTAAATAAATATATTCATGAGATTTATGTGATCTTAGAAAAATATTTAGTGAAGTTTGAAAGAGAAAAACATCATCCTGACGAACAACCGCACACTTGTGGTGAAGCTCAAGTTATGATTGTTGGTATGGGCCGTATTGGTAATGCAATATTTGAAAATTTATCTAAAAATAACATTAAAGTGGTTGGTTTTGATGCTAATACTGACCTTTCACTAGACCTTTTGAAACAAGGAAAAAGAGTATCCTTTGCAGATGCCGAGGACCCAGGTTTTTGGTCTAAATTAAGGTTTGGTAAATTAACAACTATTATCCTTGCTTTACCTGAATTTCACGCTCAAAATTGGTCGGTAAAACAGGCTAGAAGATATGGTTTTAAAGGAAGAATAATAGTGCCTACAAGATCTCAGGGTAATCCAGATTTATTAAAATCCTCTGGCGCAGACGAAATTTATGATGCATATGATGCGGCTGGTATTGGAGTAACTGAATCTTTTCTGAGACATAATGAATAAATTTTTGCTATAATTTTATCTATTTCCCATTCAAGGACAAACCCATGAAAAATGAATTACCAACAGAAACTATTACTATTGATAATATTGAAAGAATATATGATTTCATTTTTGCTCCCTATGTAAAACAACTTAAATTATCTTTTTTGAAAATAGAAGAGGGAAGGGTAGTAGCTAGGTTAGAAAACTCAAAAGAATATCAGTTTGTCACTGGTGCTCTCTCTGGACAGGTGATAATGTCTGTTATTGATACAACAATGTCAATTGCCATGAACACATCCTTAAAATCACAGAGAGGCACACTTTCACAAAATAATAACTTTATACGTCCTGCATTTGGAGATTATTTTATTATTGAAAGTGTGGTTCAAAGATTTGGGAGTACTATCGCAATTGGAGAAACAAAAGTATATTCTGAAAATAATAAAAATGATATTTTATGTCATGCTACCTCAACATTTCCGCTTAAGTAACTCTAATATCTATATTAATAAGGAATGCAAATGATAACTAGTGTAGCCATTATTGGTTTGGGTATAATGGGTACTCGTATGATGAAGCATATGAGGTTGCACAAAAAATTTAGCCCAGATTATTTATGGGATCCTAGCCCAATTGCTTGTGAAAATGCGATAAAACTAGATTGCAAATCTAAAATTATGAAAAGTGCTAATGAGGCGATTGAAAAAGCAGACTTAGTTTATTTAGCATGTCCACCAAATGTAAGGGAAATATATGCTATTAAAACTGTTCAAATTGGAAAAGCTCTTTTTTTAGAAAAACCATTTGGCACAAACATTCAAGAAAGTAGAAATTTTATTAAAAAACTTCAAAATTATGATGTTCCCATGGCTGTGAACTTTACTCAAGCTGCAGGTGTTGCTCTAGCCGATGTATTGGCTAGTAAAAATAGTGGTGAAATGGGAGATATAATTGGTGTTGATATTATTGTTACCTACTCTTCTTGGCCACGTGAATGGCAAAAAGAAGCTGATTGGCTTAGATTTAAAAAAGAGGGTGGGATGACTAGAGAGGTAATATCTCACTTTATATTTTTTACCGAACGGGTTTTAGGTCCTCTCAAAGTAATTTGGGCCAATACCTCCTACCCAACAGACCCAGAATTATGTGAAACTTCTGTATTAGCCAAATTAGAAAATGAAGAAGGTTTGCCAGTTAATATTTTTGCTAGTGTTGGTGGTATGCAACCAGACAGACAGGAACTTACAATTAAAGGGTCTAAAAATAGTAGAAAAATATCTGAGTTCTACAAAGACTCAGTATCTAGTGGTAACAATTTTATTCCTCTAAGAGAAGAACCTAAAGATCCAAGGGCAGTAAGCTTAAAAGCGCAACTTGACAACTTAGTTCTTAAAATTAACAATAAACCTAATAGTTTAGCAACGATTCATGAGGCTTTTAGTGTACAAAAACTTGTAGAGGAAATATTGTCAAAAACTTAAATTTTTTTAATTAGGCAAGCTATTTATCCACTCAACCATTTCTTTCCTTGCAAACTCTGTTTGCCCTGGTGATAAAATATCTCCAGCAATTACGTGTGAGTATTTATCATCAAACTCTGACATTTTTACATTTATAGTTTTTGTTTCACCTCCCCAATTTTCAATAAATTCTAAAGTTTTTTTAGGTTCAACAACTTCGTCATCCATTGAAAAGTAAAACAAAGCAGGGTTATTTACATTATTAAAGTTTGTATTATTAATTTTTTTGACTAATCTAGCCATAGGTATAAGAGCTTTTGTAGGATATGATAATGTCCAAAATTTTTTGTCTAATTCGTTTCTAGGTTTTATAGTTCTTGTTTTTCCTATAAATAAATGCAACCAATATTCAGAATAAGGCCATGAAATTAAATTGGCTAATTTATGATTTATACCAAAATTAGGTGAAATAAATATATATCCTAATATTGTTTTTGAAAGATTTTCATTTAATCCTGAAATTGCACTCAATGTGCCACCAGTTGAAGTGGAAATTAAAATTACTTTTTGACCAATTCTACTTCCAATTTCAATTGCTTCATGTAGGTCATTAACCCAATTTGATATAGATGACAAACCCATTGCATCAGAACTTCTTCCGTGGCCTGTTAACCTAGTATAAAATATATTTGCTTTTATGTCTTTCCCAATTAAATCAGGAAGGGGACGTACTTCTTCTAATGAAGCAGAGAAGCCATGTATATATACAATTGAAATATTAGTTTTAGTATTTTTCTTTCTAAACCATATTATTTTTTTTTGAACATCTTTTTTTAGATCAGAAAATTGACTTTCTTTGTTTTCTAAATATTGGTCTAAGTCATTTCCAATCAAGTTGATATTAAAACTACTTTTAAAACTTATGTTATTTTTATGCATAGTGAAAATAAGTGTTACAAAAAAAAATAAAGCGACTAAGAAAAATATAAATTTGTTTTTAATGACTGAAACACCTTTCAAAATTATAAAATATTCTAATTATGAAAATTAAAAAAAACATTGCTATATTAAAAAAAACTATTGTTTATTTAATTAAAAATATGATTAAGAATAACTTAATATTATTTAGGTTAATTTAAATGAACACATTAACACAACTTTTTTTTGAGAACTCATTATTGTATCAAAATAAAACATTGTTTGGTTTCAAAAAAGATGGTGAATGGAGTCATATTTCTTGGAACGAAGCTAGTGATCTTGTTAAAGACTTAAGTGTCGGTTTACATGAAATAGGTGTTAGAAAAAATGATAAGATATCAATTATAGCTGAAAATTCTTATAAATGGTGTGTGGTTGATTTAGCTATAATATCTTTAGGTGCCATTACTGTTCCTGGTTATACCACAAGCAACGAAGATGAGATATTTTATCTCTTATCTCACTCTGAAGCCTCTGTTGTTTTTTTGAACTCAAAATTATTATCAACTATAGAAAATATTTTGCCAAAATTAGATAAAATAAAACATATAGTATGCATTGATGAAGTTAAGAGTACAAAATTAAATAAGACTATTAATAGTTTCGATAATCTCATTGATAAGGGATCTAAAAGTTTAAGTAAATCTAGCTTCAAAGAAGACACTCTTCATAAAGTCAAAGAAGATGATGTGGTTTCTATTATATATACGTCTGGCACAAGCAGTAAACCTAAAGGTGTAATGCTTACTCACAAGTCTATTATATCAAATATCTTAGGTGCAAATGAACTTGTTAAAGAACTAGAAGTTAAAGACCATAAGTTTTTATCTATAATTCCACTTTCACATGCATATGAACACACTGCTGGCTTTTACCTTCCTATTCTGATTGGAGCAGAAATTTTTTTCAACGAAAATCGTGATCAAATTGTTAATGATTTACTGAGTGTCAAACCCTCTTTAATGACTGCTGTACCTAGGCTCTATGAGGTATTGCATAAAAAAATAAACAATCAGTTATCAAATCAAAGTAAGATCACTCAAAAACTGTTTTCTAAAACTATTGAATTAGGAACAAAAAAATTTGAAAAACGTGAATTACTTTTTATAGAAAAACTTCAAGATTTTGCTTTAGATAAATTAGTAAGAAAAAAAATTCAAAAAAAATTTGGTGGTAATTTAAAAGCTTTTATTTCAGGTGGAGCTGCCTTAAATGAACAGATTGGTTTGTTTTTTCAATCTCTTGGTATTAATATTTTGCAAGGCTATGGACAAACCGAATGCTCACCACTCATATCATGTAATCCAATTAATAACATAAAAATCAATTCTGTTGGTCCAGTTATAAAAGGTATTGATATTAAATTATCTAAACAGAATGAGATACTTGTTAAAGGCAATTCTCTCATGAAAGGATATTGGAAGGATAAAAAAAACACTAATAATACAATAATAGATGGTTGGCTACATACTGGAGATTTGGGATCGATAGATGAAGATGGATACCTATATATATCTGGCCGAATAAATGAGATGATTGTAAACTCAGGTGGAGAAAACATTGCGCCTGTACCAATCGAAAATCTCTTAATGTCTTACGATGAAATTGAACAAGCTCTTGTTTGTGGACATAACAGACCTTTTCTAATATCTGTACTTATCCCAAGTGAAACATTGTTAAAGACAAATAGAAGCAATGTTCAAAAAATGAAAATAGATTTCCAAAATATTATTAACAATGTAAATAAGCAGTTATCGCAAAACAAAAAAATTAGAAAATTTATTTTGTCAGACAAACTTTTTAGTATTGAGAATAGTCAATTAACGCCAACTCTTAAAATGAAAAGGCGTGTGATTGAAGCTTTTTACAAAGATGAAATAGAGAGCTTATATAAAAAATCCTATTTTTAAGGTTTGATATGGTTTTAAGGTATTGAAATTTAATTTTTTTAACCCACAGGTAACTGATAATCCTGTTTCCTCCCTTACTATGTTAATCATAGGTGTTATTATTTTATCTTTACAAGATAGTCTAATTAAATACATGGCTAGTGAAACAAGCTTTTGGCAACTTCAATTTATACGTTCAATCGGAAATATTATTTTGTTATTTGGTATTGCTAAGATAACTAATGGGATTGACATTCTATTTCCACTTAAATGGAAACCGGTATATTTAAGAGCATTAGCAATGACTACCTGCATGTTTTGTTTTTTTGCAGCGTCGCCACAATTAAGTTTTGCTCAAATGGCAGCAGGTCTTTATACATTCCCAATCTTTGTATCTTTATTAGCAATTATATTTCTTAAGGAAAGAATAGGTTTATGGAGATTTTTTGCCTTAATATTAGGAAGTTTTGGAGCTTTGCTTATTTTAGAACCATGGTCTGAAAATTTTAAATTTTTACAAATTTTACCTGTCATGGCAGGCTTTTTCTTTGCTTGTAATATTATTTTAATAAGGAAGTACTGCAGGCAAGAGTCTGTTATGTCTCTTACTTTAGCTGTAGGGGTAATGTTTTTTATTTCAGCATCGCTAGGAATATTGTTATTTGAATTAATATTTCAAAATAATTTTCTTAGGGGGAATAGTCCATTTGTTTTTATAGGTTGGCCATCTTTAACTCTAATTGTTTTTGTATTTTGCTTTTCGTGTTCAATTCTTAATATTTCGGGTAATATTCTATTGGCAAAAGCATACCAGACAGCACAAAGCAGCTGGTTGGCACCAATGGATTATTCTTATTTAGTATTTGCAGCTATTTGGGGAAAGATATTTTTTGGAGTGTGGCCAACTCTTTTGAATTTAATTGGTATGTTCTTTATAGCTTTTTCTGGTATTTTGATAGCCTTTCGTGAGCAAAGAAAGTTAAAGTCTAATTAGGAAAAGACAAACTTAGGTTATTATTAAAAAGTATATCTGAGATATTTATTGGCCTAGTTAAAAATAATCCCTCTAAAGATGTTACTCTACTCAAAGCCACGTAGGTTTGACCAGGTGCAAAAGAACCTCTATCTAAATCAATTATAACTTTTTCAAAAGTTTGTCCTTGGCTTTTATGAATTGTTACTGCCCAAGCTAATTTGATCGGATATTGGGTAAAAGTTGCCACAACTTCATGTAAAACTTGACCATCTTTTATTAAATAATCAAATTTTTCCCAAGTGTCTTGTGTTATTTTATGAACCTTATTTTTTATTTTCAATTGAATGCTATCATGCGTTAAATCAGTAACTATCCCGATAGAACCGTTCACCCATCTCTTAGGAGATTTAATATCATTTTTAATTAACATTACTTGAGCACCAACTTTTAACTCAAGAACTTCGTCAGCGGGTTTTTCTTTAAAGTCGCCTGTTTCTGACGATTGATATGAAAATATTTCATTACTTATACTTTTAAGATTTGCACTATTAATAGCGTCAACCTTACGATTAGTGGGTGATAATATTATAGACTCATATAAATCATTAGATCCTTGATTAATTACTTTGTTATTTAAGGGTATGAGATCTGTTTCAGTTATATTTCCAGATCTAATCTTATTAAGTATGTCAATAAACTCAGTATCTTTTTGTCTATATATTTTTGTGAGTTCATATGTCCTTATATTACTATTTTCATAACAATTAGCATGAAAGAAATAATGTCCATTAGGATAAAAATTATCAAAGATATCTTTTTCATTTTCTCGTATCACTGGTGGAAGTTGATGAATGTCACCTAAAAGTATAATTTGAACTCCACCAAAAATTTCATCATTATTCCTATTAAGTCTAAGTGACTGGTCTATTGCGTCAAGAACGTCACATCTAATCATAGAACATTCATCAATCAAAATAGTATCAACGTTTTTAATTAAATTGCCTCTTAATCTTTTAATTTTTTCATTGATTAATATTCTGGGTGGGAATAAGAAAAAGGAATGTATGGTTTTACCTTTGGCTTTAATTGCAGATATTCCTGTTGAAGCAAGTATAACAAAATTTTTTTTAGAGTTGATACGAAAGTATTCTAATAATGTTGTTTTACCAGTCCCAGCTTTACCAGTAATAAAAATATTTTGATTAGAATATTCCATCTTATTAAAAATATCTTTGAATTCATATTCGAGTTCAATAACATTAGGTATATGACTGTATTTATTGATTTTAATTTCCATACTAAGGATTGCTATTTTTAAAAATTGACATTAATTGATTGACCATTTTATCTGGTTCTAGGGGTTCATCTAAAGTTATGGCTTTTTCAGGCTCTTCTAAAATTGAAAATTGGCTTTCAACCAAGCTGTTTGGCATAAAATGATTTTGCCTACTACGTATCCTTTTTCGAGCTGTTTCTTTCTTAATCTTTAAATAAACTAAATAATAATTCTTAACATTAAGTATTGTCCTATATTTTTCTTTGAGGGCGGAGCAAGTGACAACAAGATTTTCTTTTTCTTCCCTTTTAATAATTTCATCTCTAATTTTAATAAGCCAATCATATCTATCCTCGTCATTTAAGGGGATACCCGAACTCATTTTCTTTACATTATTTTTACTGTGATAGTCGTCTCCTTCTATTAGAAAAGCATTCATTTTTTTACAAAGTTTTTCTGCTATTGTTGTTTTTCCCGAACCAGCAACACCCATAATCAAAAAAGTAACAAATTTTTTATTCATAATTTAGTCCAATAAGGTTTTATATTGTTGTCATCCTTTTTATTCTTTATAGGATGAAGTCCAAAAAAACTTCTTTGTAATTGGATAGTTT
>QBZG01000009.1 GCA_003282435.1 SAR116 cluster bacterium AG-335-B03 | reverse complement strand
ATTGTTTCAGTCGCAATGTCGGATGATTTTGATGAAATAGTAAAGCAATTAATTAAAACAAATCATAGTAGAGTGCCTGTAAGAAATGAAAGCTTAGATGATATAGTTGGGATACTTCACATTAAAGACGTGTTAGCTAATTTATTTTTAAAAGAAAAACAAGATATAAAAAATCTTATTAAAAAACCCATATTTGTTTCTCCTTCAATAAGTTTGTTAGACCTACTTTATGAAATGAGAGTTAAAAGACGTCATCTAGCACTAGTGGTCGATGAATATGGTGGCATTGACGGCCTAGTAACTATTGAAGACTTAGTAGAAGAATTAGTTGGAGAAATAGAAGATGAACATGATTTATCTTCAGAATATCGCCAAGATAAATTGGAAGACGGCTCTATAATTGTAGATGCCAGGATAACAATTGATCAGCTTGAAGATCTTTTCTCATCTATAAGAAAGGAAGATCTAAATGATGAAATCGAGACACTTGGAGGTTTTATAATTAGCATAGCTGGTAGAGTTCCGGTAAAGGGTCAAGTAATAAAATATTCTCCATCAGGGTTTAAATTTGAAATATTAGAGGCAGATCCTCGGAAAGTTATATTAGTTAAGATAAGAGGCTTAAACAAAATATTCTCATTTGAAAAACAAAATTTATAAATATTTCAATGAAAAAATACTATAAATCTAAATTTTTACGTAATATTTTAATTTTTTGTTCAGCTTCAATTGCAACTTTTTCAATCCCCCCTTTCTCCTTTTTCTTTCTTATCTTTTTCTTGGGCTTTGGGATCTATCTAATTACTCTACTCTCTTCATTGAAGCAAACTTTTATAGCAGGGTGGGTTTTGGGGTTTGGTTGGTTTGGATTCGGTCTATATTGGATTGGTTCAGCCTTTATGGTAGCCGATACCTATCACAAAGTGCTGATGCCTTTAGCTGTTGTTATTTTACCAAGTGTATTAGCAATCTTTTGGGGAATTGCATGTGTTTTTGCTAAATTACTAACAAAAAAAAATCAATCTTCTTTATTTTTAATTATAGTTTTTTTAACTTTATTTGAATATTTAAGAGCAAAGTTGTTAACAGGTTTTCCATGGTTAATGCCTTCAATAATCTTGTCATCAAATGATTATTTAATTCAAATATTTGCATTAGTAGGAAGCTTTACGGCTAATTTATTTGTCTTTAGTTTTTCAATTTTACCTTTTATTTTAATTTTTAACTTTAGGAGTAAGTACATTATTTTTGGTTTGTTATCGATTCCTATTACAATTTTACTTTTTTCAAGCTTTGTCCGTCTCTACAATAAAGATAATAAGGTATCAGATAAGAACTTAATTACACTTGTGCAGCCCAACATAGAACAAAAAGATAAATGGAATCTTGAAAAACGAAACGCTAATTTAAATAAACTATCACAATTTTCCATTCAAAATGTTAATGAGTATATAGGTGTTAATAGAATAATTATTTGGCCTGAAACAAGTTTTGAAGGTACAATACCAAACGAAATGGAATTGTTATCTGTTATTAGCAAACGAATATTAACAGATCAAAAAGCAATTTTAGTAGTTGGGTTATTAAGAGTTGATAAAAACAATTTGTTCAACTCACTTGTCTTTTTAAACTCAAAAGGAAATATAATACATCAATACGATAAAATACACTTAGTTCCTTTCGGTGAGTACATACCACTAAGGAATAAATTTACCACAATTGCAAATTTTTTAAGTTTGAAAGACTTCTCTAGTGGAAATATAAAACCAAACCTCACTCTAAAAGGGTTTGGAAACATACTAACTCTTATATGCTACGAAATCTTATTTACTGAAGAGGTTATTTCCAGATTATCTAAAAACACAAATTTATTAATTAATATTACCAATGATGCTTGGTTTGGAAAAACAATAGGCCCTTACCAACATTTAGCACTTGCTAAAATTAAGGCTGTTGAATTGGGAATTCCATTAGCTAGAGTCGCTAATACAGGGATATCGGCTTTAATTTCACCGTATGGAGAAGAAATTACTAAAATACCTCTCTACGAAAGCGGTGTAAGAACCGCCAAATTAACTTTACCTTTAAAAAATACTATTTACAGAAGCTACGGTGAAATTATTTTTATTGTTTCAATTTTATTTTTAATATTTATAAACAAAGTGTATGATTATAAATTTAGTAGAGATTTAAAAAATGAGAAATAGTTATTTGTTTACATCAGAGTCGGTATCTGAGGGGCACCCTGATAAGGTCTGTGACAGAATTTCTGATACTGTTGTTGATTTAATGTTAAAAAAATACCCTGAAGCAAGAGTTGCTTGTGAGACAATGGTTTCTACCAACAGGACAATTATTGCTGGAGAATATAGACTGCCAGACGGCATATATATAGAAAATCAAGAAATTGAAGATCATGTTAGAAAAGCGGTTAGAGATATTGGATATGAACAAGACGGATACCACTGGGAAAAAATGCATTTTGAATGTCATCTTCATGCACAATCTTCAGATATTGCTGTTGGAGTAGATCAATCAGGTAATAAGGATGAGGGTGCTGGTGATCAGGGATTGATGTTTGGCTATGCATGTAATGAAACAGAAGCTTTGATGCCCGCTCCTATATTTTATTCTCATAAAATATTGAAAGAAATGTCTATAATTAGACATATGAATGAAAATAGTATTTTACTTCCTGATAGTAAATCTCAAATAACTTTAGAATATAAAGACGGTTTTCCCGTCAAGACTAGTTCCATAGTTGTTTCTACTCAGCATGTTAAAGACTGTTCCCAACAAGATATTAAAAATATTGTAAGAGATGTTGTGAAAAAAGTATTACCAGAAGGTTGGATGTGTCCAGAAGAAGAGTTTTATGTTAATCCAACGGGTATTTTTGAAATTGGTGGGCCAGACGGTGACGCAGGTTTAACCGGAAGAAAAATTATTGTAGATACCTATGGTGGTGCTTCACCTCATGGAGGAGGAGCTTTCTCAGGTAAAGACCCAACAAAAGTTGATAGATCAGCTGCGTATTTAACAAGATATTTAGCTAAAAATATTGTTGCCTCTGGCTTGGCGTCAAGATGTACAATACAGATTGCATATGCAATAGGAGTATCTAAACCTCTTTCATTATATGTTAACACTGACGGTACTGGAAAAATTAACGATAATAGGATTGAAAAAATTCTTACTAACTTGATTGACATGTCTCCAAGAGGTGTTAGAGAACATTTGAAACTAAATAAACCTATATATGTGCCTACATCTGCCTATGGACATTTTGGTAGGGATCCCAATGAAGGTGTTGAAGGTTCATTTACTTGGGAAAAAACTGATCTTGTTGACCTTATTCTTGATGAACTAAACAAAAGTTGAGTGTGCTCTCATCTAAAGAGTTTCCAAGGTTTTATGGAAGAAGAATAGGTAGAAAACTATCTAAATCAGGTATTTTGGCTCTGAAAGCAGGGTCTAAATATATTTTACAATATGATAAATTTTCAGAAGATTTTTTGAATTTTAACAAAAAAAAAGTTCTTGAAATTGGTTTTGGTGATGGCAAAAATTTAATAAATTCAGCAAAACAAAATCCTGAAACTCTTTACTTAGGCGCAGATCCGTTTTTAAACACAACTATAAAGTGTATAAAACAAATATTAGAAAATAATATAAATAACATTAAAATTTGGCCAGATGACATTAGAAAGATTTTAGATCTTTTTCCATCAAAAAGTATTTCAGAAGTAAAGTTATTGTTTCCAGATCCATGGCCTAAATTAAAACATCAAAATCGAAGATTAATACAGATTAATTTCATCAATAGTATTTATAAAATTTTAAAAACAAATGGAACAGTTACGGTTGGAACAGACCACAAAATTTTAAAAAGTTGGATTTTAGAAAAGTTCCAAGCAAATAAAAAATTTGAATGGTTAGTAGAGATCTCAAAAGATTGGCAGAATAGACCTGAAGATTGCTTTCTAACAAAGTATGAAGAAAAAGCAGTTAATGAAAAGAGAATACCAAGTTGGTTTGTCTTTAAAAAAAAATAAAATATCCATGAATTTTTATAATCATAGTCAAAGTTATTGATTTATTTTAAAATTAAAATTATATTCAACCTGTGAGTCTTTTGGCTCACTTTTTTTTTTTATTTGAGGAATTAGTTTAATTGCTTGATGAACATATTAGAAATTTATTATATTTAAGATTAAAAAAACTTGGTTATCACATTATACGTGTTAAAACTACCAAAGCTGGTCCAAAAAAAACGTTGCAGATAATGGCTGAGCGCACTAAGGATAGAAAAATGAATCTTGAGGACTGCACTTTTCTTAGCAAAGAAATTTCATCATTTTTAGAAGTTGATGATCCAATTAGTTCATCTTACATATTGGAAGTCTCATCAGGCGGTCTATCGAGGCCACTGACAGTACTTGAAGATTACAAATTGTTTGCACAGAATAAAGCTAAAATTGTTTTAAAAGAAAAATTCAATGGTAAGAAAACATACAAAGGATTTTTACAGGGGATCGACGAAAATGGATATATTTTATTAGAGACTGAAGACTATGAAATGAAAGTTGACTTTTTAGAAATTGAAAAGGCAAATATTGATCCGGATTGGTCTATTAAAAATAATCAAATTATATAATTTTACTGATATAAGGAAATGCAATGGAAGTAAAATCCATACCTAGATTAGAACTAATACAAGTTGCTGAGGCTGTTTCAAGAGAGAAATCAATTGATAAGGAAGAAGTTATTCTTGCTATGGAAGAAGCTATACAAAAAGCAGCACGGTCAAAATATGGTCTTGAAAGAGATATTCGAGCTAATATAGACAGAAAAAACGGATCAATTGATATTTCTCAGTTCACAGAAATAGTTGAAATTATTGAAAACGAATTGACCCAAATGACACTTCAGGAATCTGAAAGAAAAAATCTTAATCTCACTATAGGTGAGTTTTATAAGCAATCTCTTCCACCTATTGATTTTGGACGAATTGCGGCCCAAACAGCTAAACAAGTTATATCTCAAAAAGTTAGAGAAGCTGAACGTCAAAGACAATATCATGAATACAAAGATCGTGTTGGCGAGATTGTTGTTGGTACAATTAAGAGAGTTGAAAATCACTCAATTACAATTGATCTTGGAAGAGCTGAGGCAATAATTAAAAAAGATCAAATGATACCTAGAGAGCAACTTAAACCTGGAGAAAGATTAAGATGTTTTATAATTCAAGTAACTCAAGAAATAAAAGGTCCACAAATTTTCTTATCAAGAGCATCTAACGAGTTTTTATCAGCTCTCTTTACTCAAGAAGTACCTGAAATTTATGATGGAATCATTGAAGTCAAGGGTGTTGCGAGGGAACCTGGTAGCAGAGCTAAAATTTCGGCATTCTCAAATGACCCTAGTATTGATCCTGTTGGTGCATGTGTTGGAATGAGAGGATCCAGGGTCCAAGCTGTCGTAAACGAACTTCAAGGGGAAAAAATTGAAATTATTCCATGGTCAGACGATCCTGTATCATTTGTTATTAATGCTTTAGCGCCTGCTGTGCCTTCAAAAGTTGTTATGGATGAGGATGCAGGTAGAATGGAAGTAGTTGTCCCTGATGATCAGCTATCTTTAGCAATAGGGAGAAGAGGTCAAAATGTAAGATTAGCTTCTCAGCTAACTAATTGGTTTGTTGACATATTAACTGAAGCAGAAGAAACAGAAAAACGACAAGAAGAATTTAGTGAAAGAAGTAAGATTTTTATTGAAGCTTTAGATATTGATGACGTCATAGCCCATTTAATGGTAAGTGAAGGTTTTGTATCAGTACCCGATATAGCAGATGCCTCAATAGAAGAATTAGTTGCTATCGAAGGTTTTGATGATGAAATTGCTGCTGAATTAAGTGAAAGAGCTAAGAACTTTGTTACAATTGAAAATGAACGTATTGAAAGTTCACTTAGAAAACATAAAATAAATGATGATTTATATAATTTTGAAGATCTTAGTAAGTTAAGCCTTCTAAAACTAGTTGAAAATAATATAAAAACTTTGGACGATCTTGCAGAGTTAGATAGTGAGGAATTATTTAATATATTAGGTGCAAGTGTTTTTCTAAATGAGGATGATGCTGGCTCAGTGATTATGAAGGCAAGACAGCATTGGTTCTCTGACGAAAATATAGAAAATTAAGTTATAATTTAAGGAATTGCAGCCATGGAAGAAAATACAAAGGGTGAAAGAAAAAAGTTAAGTCTTTCCTCAGGTGGAAAATTAACACTAAAGAATTCTGTTTCATCATCTAAGTCTTCCAATAGCATTACTACAAACTCTAGAGCTGGAAGAGGTACGGTACAGGTTGAAGTTAAAAGAACAAAGAGACCATCAACTAGACTTAACATCAATGAAAAAATTATTGAAAGAAATACTGAAAACAGTTCTGGACTAAGTGCTAAAGAAATCCAATCAAGAAGTAAGATGTTACAGGAGGGTCTAGCAAAGACAGCAGCTGAAGCTGAAATAATTGCCGCCGAAAAGGTTGAAAAGGCTAAATTAGAAGAAGCACGTATAGCTGCTAATGCATTAGAAGCTTTAGAAGCTGCATCGTCCCTTGCGCCAAAGGATAAGATGCTTGCTAGAAGAAAATCAGAAACTGAAGAGATTCTTGAAATCAAAAAAATTGAAGAAGAGCAAAAACAAGTTCAGATTGACACAAAAAAGTCTGAAGAAGCTGCTCTTCTAGCTGAAAGGGACAGGCAAAAATTATCTGATACTGAATTATTGCCAAATAATAAATTATGGACAGGAAACAAAGTTCAAGAAAAGGAAATATTCAGGGAAAATGTTAAAAAAACATCATTTAACAGAGGATTTCAAGAAAAAAGACAAGGAAAAATGACAATAGCCCGAGCTTTAGACTCAGACAATGTAAGGGTTAGATCATTAGCGTCAATCAAAAGAAGACGTGAAAAGGCGAGGATGCAAGCTGATCAAACACCTGCTGTAAAACAGTTTAGAGAAGTTACAATACCTGATACAATTACGGTCTCAGAATTAGCCAATAGAATGACTGAAAAAACAGCTGATGTTGTAAGAGAGTTAATGAAAAATGGTATTATGGCTACAGCCACTGAAGTTATAGATGCGGAAACAGCAGAGCTTATTACAACAGAATTTGGTCATAAACCAAAAAGAATTTCAGAGTCTGATGTAGAATTAGATCTAATAATTGAAGAAAGTAATCCCAAAAATCTTACTTTGAGACCGCCTATTGTAACAATAATGGGGCATGTGGATCACGGTAAAACTTCTTTATTAGACGCTTTAAGAGAAAGCAAGGTTGCAGACGGCGAAGCTGGAGGAATAACTCAACATATAGGCGCTTACCAAATTACCACAAAATCAAGGACTCAAATCTCATTTATAGATACCCCTGGTCACGAAGCATTTACTGAAATGAGAGCAAGGGGAGCTAATGTTACAGACATCGTTATATTAGTTGTTGCGGCCGATGACGGAATTAAACCTCAAACTATCGAAGCAATTAAACATGCTAAAGCTGCTTCTTGTCCTATTATAGTTGCTGTGAATAAATGCGATAAGCTTGAGGCAAACCCACAAAAAGTAAGAACTGAATTACTCCAATATGAACTTATACCTGAAGAAATGGGTGGAGATATTCAATGTATTGATGTTTCTGCAAAAAATAAAACAGGACTTGATAATCTGCTTGAAGCAATTGAATTACAATCAGACCTAATGGAGCTAAAGAGTGATGCTACAATAAATGCTAATGGTGTTGTGATTGAATCTAAGGTAGAGAGAGGAAAAGGTTCTGTAATAACCTTGCTTATTAAATCTGGTACTTTAAAAGTCGGAGACATTATAGTTGTTGGAAGTGAATCAGGTAAAGTAAGAGCTTTACTCAATGATGTAGGAAAAAGAATAACCAACGCAGGCCCTTCTATGCCAGTTGAAGTTCTGGGTTTGTCAGGCACTCCTGATGCCGGTGATTTAGCCCATGTGGTAGAGTCAGAATCAAGAGCTAGAGAAATTGCAGAATATAGATCTAGAAAATTTAAACAAAAAGAAGCAACTTTATCAGCAAGAGGTTCTGTTGAACAAATGTTAGCTAATATACAAGCTGGTGAATCAACTGAACTACCTGTTATTATTAAAACTGATGTTCATGGATCCCTAGAAGCTATAAAAGTTGCTTTAGATAAGTTAGGTAACTCACTAGTTAAAATAAGAGTTTTATCTGGAGCAGTAGGAGCTATTAGTGAATCCGACATAACTTTAGCCTCTGCCTCTTCAGCACTTGTATTTGCTTTTAATGTAAGAGCTATTCCGCAGGCAAGGGAACTGTCCAGAAGAGATAATATAGAGATAAGATATCATTCTATAATATACGAATTGATTGAAGACGCAAAATTGGCTCTTACGGGTATGCTAGACCCTGATTTGCAAGAAACATTTATTGGTTATGCTGAAATTAGAAAGATATTCTCTGTATCTAAAATTGGCAAGATTGCTGGTTGTTTTGTTAATGAAGGAATTGTAAAGAAAGGGTGTAGTTTTAGATTATTAAGAGATAACACAGTGGTTCATCAAGGAATGCTCAAAACGTTAAGAAGATTCAAAGATGAAGTAAAAGAAGTTCGTGAAGGAACAGAATGTGGAATGGGCTTCGAAAATTATAATGATATTCAAGAAGGTGACGTAATGGAATGTTTTGAAGTTAAGGAGGTTGCTCGAAGTTTGGAGTCAGTGGGTAAAAAAGTTGGATAAATGCTCTAATGGTTAATAACTTTGACTATAAAATAAATAGTAAATCTAAAAATAATTCTACTAAGTCACAAAGACAACTTAGAGTTGGAGAAGAACTTAGACATTTAATATCAAACGCATTACTTCGGGAATCCTTTTATGATCAAATCATTGAGAATAACACTATAACTGTTACAGAAGTAAATGTAAGTCCTGATTTGCAAAATGCTATAGTTTATATAATGCCTTTAGGTGGTGAAAATAAGCTTGGAGTATTAGATAGTCTTAACAAATCAAATGGACGCATAAAAAAATTAATTTCAAGTAATATTAATTTAAGGCAGATTCCAAAACTACAATTTAAAATAGATGAAACTTTTGAGTATGCTAAAAACATAGAAAATATTTTGCAGAAGATCAAAAAATAAAATTTTCATTTTAATAAATAAGGTTGGTAATTATTAATAATATTAATGGTTGGATAGTGCTAGATAAGCAGCCCGGAATTACATCTCGTCAAGCTGTTACCAAAATTTCAAAAATATTAAATATTAAAAAAGTTGGACATGCTGGCACCCTTGATCCTATGGCAACGGGTGTGTTGCCTATAGCAGTAGGAGAAGCAACAAAATGTATTTCATTAATTCAGAATAAAATTAAAAGATATTCTTTTATTGTTAAATGGGGTGAAACAACAAATACAGACGATTTAGAAGGAACAGTTTTAGAAAAATCAAATGTAAGACCTACTAAAACCCAAGTGATTGATATATTAAATTCATTTAAGGGTAAAGTACTTCAAGAGCCCCCTGCTTTTTCAGCAATTAAAATAGACGGTAAACGTTCTTACAAACTAGCTAGAAATAACATAATTGTTAAACATATACCTAGAGAAGTGGAGATACATAAATTAAGTTTAAAAAAAATTGTTAATTCAGATTGTGCTGAATTTGAAGTTTTGTGTGGTAAAGGAACCTATATAAGGTCATTAGCTAAAGATATTGCTGAAAAACTAAATACTAAAGCACATGTTATAGCTCTTAGAAGACACTCGGTAGGGAATTTCAGTGAAAAAGATACGATTTATATAGATTTTTTTAAAGAAATAATACATAGTCCAACAATTTTAAAAAAAATGTTACCAATTGAAGCTGTGCTAGACGACATCCCGGCATTAGCTCTGAACGAAATAGAGGCGAGGAAGTTAAAGCTAGGACAAAAAATTCAATTTAATTCTTTAGAATTAAAAAATAAATTTCTTAACAAATATCCAAATTTTCAAGAATTTGAAAAACTTTGTGCTACTAGAAATAATAGTCTTATAGCCCTTGTTAAAATTGAGACTGACCTAGTTAAGCCAAAACGCATAATTAATATATAAATAGAAGGGAAATAAGATGTCGATAGAAAAGAGTAAAACTATTGAATTAATTAAAGACTATGGAAATAGCAAATCAGACTCTGGTTCAGCTGATGTTCAAGTAGCTATTTTGACTGAAAGAATTAAAAATCTAACCGAACATCTCAAAAATCATAAGAAGGATTTTGGATCACGCCGTGGATTATTAAGTATGGTTGGTCAAAGAAGAAATTTATTAAAATATATCAAAAATAAAAATGAAGATCGTTATTTAGACCTTATTAAAAAGTTAGGTTTAAGAAGATAATTTAAAAAACTACACAGTTATGTTTTTAAGAATATATAATTGAAAGAGTTTAAGAAGTAGGTAGAGGTTATTATTATGTTTGAAGTTTATAGAAAAGAAGTCACATGGGGTGGTAAATTATTAACGTTTGAAACGGGAAAGATTGCTCGCCAAGCCGATGGTGCAGTTATGGTTACTTATGGCGGCACTACCGTCTTATGTACTGCAGTTGGTGCTTCAACTGCGAAACCTGGAATAGATTTTTTCCCTCTTACCGTTAATTATCAAGAAAAAACATTTGCTGCTGGAAGAATACCAGGCGGTTTTTTTAAAAGAGAAGGAAGACCCTCAGAAAAAGAAACATTAGTTTCAAGATTAATAGACAGACCGATTAGACCGTTATTTCATAAAAATTATAAGAATGAAACACAAGTTATTGCGACAGTTCTTGCTCACGATATGGAAAATGATCCCGATATAATTGCTATCTTAGGTGCTTCTGCGGCCTTAACAATCTCAGGACTACCATTTATAGGACCGATTGGTGCTTGTCGAGTTGGTTGGGATGGAAATAATTATATTTTGAATCCAACCACAATACAAATTAAAGAATCAAGTTTAGACTTGGTTGTTGCTGGCACAACTGATGGTGTCTTAATGGTTGAATCAGAAGCATCTGAGCTATCTGAAGAAATAATGTTAGGAGCAGTTGATTATGGTCATAGCGAAATGGAACATGTAATAAAAGCTATAATAGACTTAGCCGAAGTTGCTGCTAAAGAACCAAGACCTTTACCAGAAGAGCCAAAAGAAAAAGATGAATATTTAAAAAAGATCAAGCCATTTAGAAAAAAGTTTGAGAAGGCCTATAAGGAAATCGATAAGTCAAATAGATCTAAAATGTTATCTCATATAAGGAATGAGATAGTTTTAGAATTTGGTGAGTTAGCTAATTCTACACTTTTATCATCTTTAACAAAAGATATAGAGGCTAATATTGTTAGAGGTAGTATCTTAAAAACCAAAAGAAGAATTGATGGTAGAGATACTAAAACAGTTAGATCTATAGTAGCTGAGGTTGGAACTTTACCAAGAGCACATGGTTCAGCACTATTTACTAGAGGAGAAACGCAAGCTTTAGTAGTAGCTACCTTAGGAACTGGTCAAGACGAACAAATAATTGATGCTTTGGAAGGTGAATATAGGTCAAAGTTTATGTTGCACTATAATTTTCCTCCATACTCTGTTGGTGAAGCAGGTAGAGTAGGATCTCCTGGTAGAAGAGAAGTAGGCCACGGAAAGTTAGCATGGAGAGCTGTTAACCCTTTATTACCTTCAGGTGACGATTTTCCTTATACAGTAAGAATTGTTTCTGAAGTGACTGAATCAAACGGCTCATCCTCAATGGCTACCGTATGCGGTACCTCACTTGCTTTAATGGATGCTGGTGTTCCAATAAAAAAACCTGTCGCAGGAATAGCTATGGGATTGATTAAAGAAAAAAAAGAATTTTCAGTTTTATCAGATATTTTAGGTGACGAAGATCATTTAGGTGATATGGACTTTAAAGTTGCTGGAACTGAAGATGGTATTACAAGTCTTCAAATGGATATTAAAATCACATCTATAACTAAAGAAATAATGGAAATTGCCTTACAGCAAGCTAAAGAAGGTAGAATTCACATATTAAATGAAATGGGTAAAGCTATAGGATCTTCTAGAGAAGCTTTAGCTGATTCTGCTCCAAAAATAACCACTATGAAAGTGAAACTAGAAAAAATTCGTGATATTATTGGACCTGGTGGCAAAATGATTAGAGAAATATGCGAAACTACAGGAGCTAAGGTAGATATTGAAGATGACGGCACAATTAAGATTGCTGCTTCAGACACAGCATCTTCGCAAGCGGCGCAAAAAAGAATCAACGACATTGTTGCTGAAGCAGAATTAGGCGTTATATACACTGGAAAAGTAGTAAAAACAGTAGACTTTGGAGCGTTTGTAAATTTTCTTGGTACAAAAGATGGATTGGTTCACATATCAGAATTGCAAAATGCACGAACTGAGAAAACCACTGATATCTGTAAAGAAGGTGACGAAGTTAAAGTTAAGGTCATAGGTTTTGATGATAGGGGAAAAGTCAAATTATCTATGAAACGAGTTGACCAAGATACTGGTGAAGATATAGAAAGTAAAAAAGAAGATTAGTAAGTTATTTTAGGAGTTGTTTATGAATAGTATAGTGCCAAAAAATGAGTTTATCAAATCTTGGTCAGATAATGGCGTAGGATGGGTTCAATTAAACCACGAAAACAAACTCAATCCCTTATCAGCGGGCTTTATATTAGCAATAAAGGAAGCTACTGAGAAATTTGATAATGATTTATCTGTAGGTTGCATTGTTTTGATTGGCTCTGAAAAAGCATTTGCAGCGGGTGCTGATTTAAAAGAAATGGTCAAGCATAATTATGCATCAGTTTCAGAAACAAGATACATAGAAAATGGATGGCTTGACATACCTAAAATTCAAACTCCAATAATAGCAGGTGTTAAAGGATATGCTTTAGGTGGTGGTTGTGAATTGGCAATGATGTGTGATTTCATAATTGCCTCTGAAAACGCAAAGTTTGGTCAGCCCGAAATAAATATTGGCGCTATACCTGGTGCAGGAGGAACACAAAGATTGACAAGGTCTATTGGCAAATCAAAGGCTATGTTAGCAATTTTGACTGGAGATATGATGTCTGCTGATGAAGCAGAAAAATCAGGATTAGTAGCTAAAGTAATTAGTAATGACAAATTTGACGTTTCTTTAAAAGAGATTGCTCAAAAAATTGCTAATCAATCAAAACCTTTAGCCAAATTAGCGAAACAAGCCGTTAATGTTGCATATGAAACAACTCTTGAAGAGGGCATCCGTTCTGAAAGAGCTTTGTTTTATTCAACTTTTGCACTTGAAGATCATATTGAGGGCATGGAAGCCTTTTCAGAAAAAAGAAAACCTATTTGGAATAATAAATAGTTTTAAACTACTCTAGATCACTAGATTTAGGTATAGCTACACTATGTAACCCTCCATCTACATGATGAATATTCCCTGTTACACCAGATGATAAATCTGAGATAAGGTATAAAGCAGAATTACCGATTTCATTTAGCTCAGGATTAAATTTTAAAGGCGCAACACTCTCTGAGTATCTATACACATGGCGAGCGCCAGAAATAGCTGCACCAGCAAGTGTTTTTACTGGACCAGCTGATAAACCATTAACTCTGATATTATTTTTACCTAGATCCATAGCTAAATATTTTATTGAAGCCTCCAATGCTGACTTTGCCACTCCCATTACATTGTAGTTAGGAGTAGTTCTTTCTGCTCCAAGATATGATAAAGTTAACAAACTTCCACCTTTAGAAGACATAAGAGGAAAAGCTGATTTAGCAGTTCTCGTAAAACTAAAAGCTGATATATCAAGTGAATTTAGAAAGTTTTCTCTACTACAGTTAACGTATTTTCCTTTTAATTCTTCTTTATCTGAATATGCGAGGGCGTGCACAACAAAATCAATTTCATGCCAAGTTTCTAAAATTTTATTAAACATATTTTCTATAGAGCTTGTCTCATTAATATCTTTGGACACATCACATTCATAAAATTTATTCGCTTTTATAGAGTCCATTAAGGGAATTAATCTTTTTTTAAATCCTTCATTTTGATAGGAAAAAGCTAACTCAGCACCATGATCAGCTAAGGCTTTTGCGATACCCCAGGCTATTGAACGTTCATTAGCAACGCCCATTATAAGGCCTTTTTTACTTTTCATTATAGACATAATATACTTTCTTAATTAAATTTAGATAATGCAATACAGGCATTTGTACCTCCAAATCCAAAAGAATTTGAAAGAGCTAAATTAATATCAATATTTTTGATGGTTTTTCTAGGTATGTCGATAGAACCTATTCCTGGATCATCATTATTAATATTAGCAGATCCAGAAATAAAATTATTGTTCATCATTAGTAATGTGTAGATAGCCTCTTGTACGCCAGTCGCTCCTAAAGAGTGGCCTGTTAAGGACTTAGTGCTGGTAAGTCTTGGAAGATAACCTTTATCTTTAAAAACTTCTTTTACAGCATTAAGCTCCTGCATATCTCCAACTGGGGTACTGGTTCCGTGAGCATTTATATAATCAACCTTTTGATTAGTTTTTGCTAGAGCTTGTTGCATACATCTAATCGCACCTTCCCCACTTGGCGCAACCATATCATGGCCGTCAGAATTTGCACAATGGCCAACTATTTCCCCATAAATTTTAGCACCTCTTGCTTTTGCATGTTCAAGCTCTTCTAAAACCAGCATTCCGCCACCTCCTGCAATTACAAATCCATCTCTGTCTAAATCGTAAGGTCTTGAAGCCAATTCGGGTGTTTCGTTATATTTGCTAGACATTGCACCCATTGCATCAAATAGCACAGAGAGTGTCCAGTCAAGTTCTTCACCGCCTCCTGCAAAAACTATATTTTGATTACCGTATTTAATTTGATCTGCTCCAATACCAATACAATGTGCTGATGTCGAACAGGCAGAAGTTATTGAAAAATTAACACCCTTAATTTTAAAAAAAGTAGCAATGCAGGCAGATACTGATGAGCTCATACACCGAGGAACCATAAAAGGACCTACCCTCTTAGGGCCTTTTTCCCTAGCGATATCAAATGATTGAAGCAAGTTGACAGTACTAGGTCCACCAGAACCAGCAATAAGACCTGTTTTGGGGTTAGATACTTCTTCAGGGGTTAATCCAGCGTTTCTAATTGCTTGCTCCATAGAAAGAACTGAATATGCGGCACCTGCACCCATAAACCTAAGTTGTTTTTTGTCAACATGATCTTCTAATTTGAGTTTTACTTCACCATGAATTTGACTTCTAAAGCCCATTTCTTTGTAAGTATCGGCTTTAACAATTCCTGATTTTTGACTTACTAGAGAGTCTTTAACTTCTTCTACATTATTACCAATTGAGCTAACTATTCCCATACCAGTAATAACAACTCTTTTTTCATTACTCATGTTAAATCCTATTTATTTGAGAAATAATTAATCTTGAAAAAGTCCAACCCTAATATCAGAAGCTTCAAAAACAGTCTTATTGTCACAAACCACCTTTCCATCTGCTATGCCTAATATAAGCTTTCTCATTATAATTCTTTTGAAATCAAGAAAATATTCTACTTTCTTAGCAATTGGCAATATTTGTCCAGTAAATTTTACTTCTCCAACAGATATTGCTCTCCCTTTTCCTTTTCCACCCATATTTCCTAATGAAAAACCTAAAAGTTGCCATAGTGCGTCCATTCCCAGGCATCCTGGCATTACAGGATCATTTTCAAAATGACACGGAAAGAACCACTTATCTGGAGTAATTTTAAATTGAGCATGAGCTGTACCTTTATCGTAAGTTCCACCAGTTTCTTTAATATTGGTGATTTCATCAAACATAAGCATAGGTGGTAAGGGGAGTTTAGGAAAATCAACACCAGCTAGTCGTCCTTTAGCGCAATCAATTAATTCATGATAATTGAATGAATTTTTAAATAAAGCCACTGTAAAACACCTTTAACATTATATTCCAAAGCCTATATCAATTCTAAAAGAGAATAAATGAAATAATAATAAATTATTTACTTGTAAAGCCCCAAATATTTTTTATTTTTACCCATCCAAAAAAGTTTTTATTTTTAATAACTTCAATGTAACACCATTCTTTTTTACATTTCTTAATGTTAATTAACAAGTCCGGTAGCAATTTAGCTAGATCTTTACTTGTATCTAAAGGTCTTTTTTTAAGCAAAGTGTTTGAAACAATTAAACCAGTTTTGAAAGAGGACAATAATTGCGTGTGTATCCAACCAGAAAAATTACCTCTAGTTTTAACTTTTCTCCAATTATTAAACTCAGCGATTATTTCAACAGGATATCCTTTTTGATTGATTTCAGATTTTATTGGAAACTCTTTTCCAGGGCCAGTCCTGACGTATGTTAATGATTTTTTTAAAGAAGCCATTCTTGGTACTTTTAAACCGCTTCCATTTATAGATTTTTTTGAATTTTGAGTTTCAGAAAGCGTAGGTTGAGAAAAAAAAATTAAATTAATTACAAGGAAAATTATAACAAAAAATAGAAATTTGCAATCCTTATGAAATATAAAAAATTTTATATTAATCATATAGAGCATACCGGACATTTTTTATTTTTTGTCAGTTTTATTTTATCTAAACTTTGCACTAATCCATCATATAAGAATAAATATCCTGCGCTTGAATCATAATTTTTTAAAGCTATTTCTTTTATTCCTTCATTAACCTGCATACTACCAATTAAACCCGTTATTGGTCCAATTATGCCGGCCTCCCTACAATTTGTAATAGGAGCAACTTCTTCAGTTTTAGGAAAAATACATTCATAACAAGGATACTCTTTATCTACTCCACTCTTCCAAATCGCCAACTGTCCTTCCATTTGAACAGCAGAACCTGATATTAAAGTTTTTTTATATAAATGTGATAAAAGATTAATCGTATATTTTGTTTCAGAATTGTCAGAACAATCAAAAATCAAGTCAAATTTATTAATATCTGTGGATTTATCAAACTTTTTTTTATTTGATATTATAGTAATGTTGGGGTTAATATTTGAGCATTCTTGTACAAGATTTTTAGCTTTATTATGACCAATCTTGTCGTTTTTATGAGCAATTTGTCTGTTAAGATTAGTAAGGTCAATAGTATCATCATCACAAATTTCTATATGTCCAAAACCTGCTGCAGAAGCATATAGCGCAACAGGACAACCTAACCCCCCAGCCCCAATTATTAAACACTTTGTTCTAAGCAACTTTTCCTGACCTTCTTCATCAAAGTTTGGAATAATTACTTGTCTTGCATATCTATTTAAATTGTCATCACTAAGCATTTGTGTCACAAATATTGGCAGTAGTAAAAATGTTGTTGATTTTATCTGCTAGATTAAAGGCAACAGAATTCTTACTTTGCTCACACCATTCCTCACAATTATTTTTATCAATAAGAAAAACTTTATTAGAATCTTCTCCAAAAACTTTATTTTTACTAACATCATTGGCTATTATAAGATCAACTTCTTTAGATATTAACTTTGATTTTGCGTTTTTAATTATATTATTAGTTTCAGCAGAAAACCCAATGACAAGATTGGGCCTTAATTTACTCTTAGCTATTGTTGCTAGAATATCAGGATTTTTTAATGTTTTAAATAATAATTCATCATTAGTTTTTTTAATTTTATTTTTACTATCAATTTTTTCATTATCAGATATTTTTGGAATAAATTTCCAGTCAGACACAGCTGCACAACAAATTAATATATCAGCGGGTAGTTGTGATATTGTTTTCTCAAACATTTCTTGTGCGGTTATAACTTGTATTATGTTTGCGCATTTTGGGAATGGTATATTTACTGGACCAGAAATTAAAGTCACCTTTGCACCTCTTCTAGATAATTCAGATGCTATTGCAAAACCCTGTTTGCCTGAAGACCTGTTACTAACAAATCGAACTGGATCAATATTCTCTATTGTTGGCCCTGCTGTAATTACTATTGATACATTTTTGAATTGGTCAGCTATATTTTTTATGTTAATTAAATTTGAAATTATTCTGTCATAAATAACTTTAGGTTCTGGAAATCTTCCTGTTCCACTTTCACCACAAGCCATATCTCCAACATCAGGTGCTATAAATCCAATACCTCTTCCTAAAAGTTTTTGATAATTTTCTTGTGTTGCTAAGTTGCTCCACATAACAGGGTTCATAGATGGCGCTAAAATTATTTGAGAAAATGATGCAAGTAAAATTGTACTTGCAAGATCATCTGCTATTCCATTAGCAAGTTTTGCCATAATATTTGCTGTAGCAGGAGCTACTAAAATCAAGTCTGGTTTTCTAGCAAGCATGATGTGGTTCATTTTTGATTCATCTTCAACAGAAAATAAATCAGTATAACATTTTTTTTCATTCAAGCTTGTTACCAGTAAAGGAGTAATGAATCTTTGCGCTGATTTAGTCATTACAACATCAAGATCAATGTTTGCTTTCTTCACTAATCTAATTAATTCAAGCGATTTATATGACGCTATTCCGCCACAAATAATAAGAAGTACTTTAAAATTTAAATTATCAAAATTATGGCTTGGTAAAAAATCTTCAGTGTTAATGTTGTGTTGTAAGCTTAGTGACAGTATAGCGTTTAGTTTATTTTTGGGAATTCTATTGAGTTTTCTCCAGTTTGAAACTGCTGATGGCTTTATTTTTAGTTTCTCAGCTACTAATCCTGTTCCACCAAGTAAGGAAATGAGCTGTGAGATATTATTCATTAAATCAATTACCAAAAATTTAGATATTATATCAAAATTATTGAATTTAAAATGAATTTTTTCATTTTTTTGTTAAAATTTTTTCAATTTGAACAATAATTTCAGGTATTTTCAACAATGCTAACTTATTTTTATGAAACCACTCTTCCAAAATTTTAAAAGGATCATGAGTATCATTTATCCATTTATCAATAAGAGGAGCAGATAAATCCCACATATTAATATCAGGATTAATTTGTCTTGTTGTACCCTCTGCCATTAACATAGTTTTTTGAAGTAAAGTAAACTGAGGTTGTACTTCAATATTAAATTCTTTAGATAAACCTAGTATCTGCCCCAATAATTTGGCTAGAGAAACTTCACCTATAGGCTTGTTTAATATTGGTGTGCAAATTGCTCTTATAGCTTGTGCGAGATGATCATGAGAAATATCTTTTCCCAACATATTTGCCTCTGAATGTATCTCTACAACTTTTCTATAATTTTTATTAAGAAGATATGTAAGTAATAACGCCAAAAATTGACGATCTTTATTTGATAGCCTTCCCATAATGCCAAAATCAATTGGTATAAGAACGCCTTTGGGATTAATTAAAATGTTACCCGGATGCATATCACCATGAAAAAAACCATCACGAAATACTTGAAGAAAGAAAACTTCAGTGCCTATCTCAGTTATTTTTTTTATATTGTGATTAGCTTTCTTTAAGGCATTTATATCATCAATTCGAATTCCCTGTATATACTCGAGAACAAGTATGTTTTTACTAGTAAATTCCCAGTAAATTTTAGGTACTTTGTAATTTGGATTATCTTTGAAGTTTTCTGAAAGTTCTTCTGCTGCGGATGCTTCTAATGTTAAGTCAAGTTCGTTTAATGAAACTTCTGACAATACCTCAACATTTTTTGAAAGCTTTAGTCTTTTAATACTTGGGATAGCTATCTCAAGACATTTCGATAACCAGTAAAAAAGGATAAAGTCTTTAAATAATCTTTCTTTTATATTTGGCTTAAGTATTTTAATAGCAACAGTTTCACCACTTTTTAAAATAGCAGTATGTACCTGAGAAACAGAAGCGTTTGCAATAGGTTTTTCATTAAAAGAAGAAAAAATATTATCTATTGAGTCATGATTTTCTTTCTCAATTATGTTTTTTGCAATAGAACTAGAAAAAGGTTCCATATCATCTTGTAATTTTTTTAAATGCTCGCATGTTTTTATATCAACTAGGTCTGGCCTTGTTGATAAAGCTTGCCCAAACTTAATGTACCCTGGGCCTAAATTAATTAAACAACGGAGAAGTTTTTTTCCTATTTCATCTTTATTTCCTGAATAAATGAGCAAATTTAAAAATTTTAAAGTAAAATTTAGTTTTTTATTAAAAAACGGTTTATCAATTAAAAGCGTTAAAGTACCTGCTCTCACCAATTTAAAAAATACAAAAAGACCTAATACACAAAAGTATGGCGTTTTCCATATAGGATACTCTAACCTTTGTTTTATTTGCATTTAAATTTTCCATCCAGAATGAAGTGCAACTATACCATTTGACAGATTCCTGTATTTAACTCTTGAAAAACCAGCATCTGAAAACATTTGAGCAAGCTCAGGTTGTGTAGGAAATTGTCTTATGGATTCAACCAAATAATTATATGCATCTTTATCCCCTGTAATTTTCTTGCCTATAGAGGGCATAAAAATAAATGACCACGTATCATACAATTTTTTGATCGCATCATTTTCTACATGGCTAAATTCCAGACAGATTAATCGACCTCCAGGCTTTAATATACGATATATTTCTTTTAAACATTCAATTCTATCAGTAATATTTCTTAAGCCAAATCCAATAGTCGCTCTTTCAAAATAACCCTCAGTTGCAGGAATATTTTCAGCACTAGCAATAGTCCATATTATTTTTTGTGATGTATTACTTTTGTTCTGACCTGTGTTCAACATTTCTTGGTTTATATCATACACATAGGCACTGCCTCCACCTGCATTCAAAAATTTTTTAGCTATGTCTCCAGTACCTCCTGCAATATCAGCTAATTTTTGATTTCTCTGAGGCGCCAACCAATTAATCAGATCATTTTTCCATAATCTATGTATTCCAAAACTAGTAAGGTCATTCATTAAATCGTACTTACTAGCAACTGAATCAAATACTTTATTAACTAATTTCTGTTTATCAGATCTTTTTACAGTTTTGTATCCAAAGTCAATTTTTAGATCATCTTTATTTAACATTATAATTCCAATTACTATATGATAAAATCGAATATACTTTTTTAATTTATTTAAAGATACACAAAAAAGGATAAAAGATGCCAGAATTACCAGAAGTAGAAACAGTACGTCTGGGTTTATCTAAAATTGTTTATAACTCAAAAATTGAAGACGTAGATGTGCTTAGAAGTGATTTAAGATGGGAAATAAAAAAATCTTTGAAACATGACTTAGAAAATGATTATTTCAAACAACCCTTTAGAAGAGGAAAATATATATTAATACCTACCATTAAAGATAATATTTTTCTTATTCATCTAGGTATGAGTGGACAAATAAAAATTAGAGACAATTGTGAAAGTACTTTTAAACATGATCATGTAAGAGTGACAATAAAATCTGAGAATGATAAGAGGCATTTTATTACCTACAATGATCCAAGAAGATTTGGATTCATTGACCTGTTTCATAAAAAAGAAATTAATGAGCATTTCTTATTAAAAAAGTTAGGCGTTGAACCTTTTGAAAAAAATTTTAATGTTGGTTATTTACAGACAATGTTTGGTAAAAAGATAAAATGTATAAAAGATACTCTTATGGACCAACGTGTTATTGCAGGTATAGGGAATATTTATGCTAGCGAAATTTTGTTTAAAGCAAAAGTGAATCCCTACAGGAGCGCAAAAACTCTAAATAATGAAGAAATAAAATCAATTATTGGAGCTACAATAGAAATTTTAAAAAAATCAATTAATGTGGGTGGAACAACTCTTCAAAATCACTTGCAACCCAATGGCAAACTTGGTTACTTTATTCAAAACCTTGAAGTTTATGGTAAAAAAAATAAAACTTGTAATCAATGCAAGTGCTTAATCTCAGTTAGCATAATAAGTAATCGTTCAACATTTTATTGCAATAATTGTCAAATTTAGGATCACCAGAAACAAACAAAATTTCTTATTTAACTTGACATTTAAATTAAAAAAAACTAATTCACTGATAATAATTTTAGTAGGATACAATAATGGCTAATCATATTTCAGCTAAAAAAAGAATAAGACGTAATTCCAAAATGGAAATTGTCAATAAAGTAAGAAAAAACAGAGTTAGGTCATTTATAAAAAAAGTTGAGCTAGCCATAGAAAAAGATGATAAAAAATTAGCCGAAAAAGCTTTCATTGTCGCACAGCCAGAGATGCATAGATCTGTGACCAAAGGTGTTTTTAAAAAAAATACTATTTCGAGAAAGTTATCTAGATTATCAGCAAGAATCAAAAATATAGCTTAATTTCGAGATCTGATATTATAACCTGAAGAACACTATGGTATCTTTTTTTATAAATTTAATATTAAAAAAATAATAAAATTAACGATTCGTGGCAATCAGTAATATTCCATTATTAAAAAAATTTTAAAATCTAGTTATTAGTAAATATATTACGTGAAAAAATTTTAAGATTAGAAAAAATATTTCTTCTTAAGAATCATAATAATTTCAATGAAGTAACTTAAATTATTAGAAAATTATCTAAAAAATAAATACTTAAATATTTAAAATTATAAAAAATTTAAATGATAAACAAATTTTTCAATTTTTTTAATCCATTGTTTTATAGTTGTTTTTTTGTGAAAAACAAAAATCAATAATTTTTTTTTATTTATTATGCATTATGCATATTGCAGATGACAATAAGCTATATAAAATCAAAATTACTTTTAATAGAACAAGCCAAAACCCAAAAGTATTAAACCATCTGTTTTAAGAAGTATTTATTTTAATGAGCAAAATTAGATCATATTCTGAGACAAAAAAAACTAAAATCGAGATAAATCAGGATTTAAAAGTTTTTAGATCCTTACAAGATGACAATTGGAAAAAAACTAAATATCTCATTTCAAAGAATATTAAGGAAGTAGTATGGAAAGCATGGATAGAACCACTCAAATTTATTGAATATGAAAAAAAAATACTTCATTTGTCTACGGAATCTCAATTAATTTCAAACAGAGCTGAAACGCAGTATTATGAAAATATTTTTTTTGAGGCGTCAAAATATTTTGAAGGATTAACAAGAATTATTTTTCACACAACAGATAGGGTCAAGGCTACTAATTCTTTCAAGATTGAAAAAAACTATAACCCCAAGGTTGATACTTTAATACACAATGACCTTTCATTTGTAGACACTATGTCTATGAAAATTAATACAAAATTTACTTTTGATAATTTTGTAGTTGGCACCACTAATCAAATGCCCTACGCAGCTTCCAAAAGGATATGTGATGTAAGCTCTTTTATTTATAATCCACTATATATCCATGGCAATGTAGGGATGGGAAAGACTCACTTATTAAATGCAATTGCAATAGAATTAAAGCATAAAATTCCAAACATTAAACTTCTATTAATGTCTGCAGAACGTTTTATGTACCAGTTTATAAAATCTATAAGACAAAAAGATACTCTAAAGTTTAAGGATCAATTTAGATCTATCGATGTTTTAATTATTGATGATATTCAATTTATTGGTGGTAAAGGCTCAACTCAGGAGGAGTTTTTTTATACATTCAATAACTTGATAGATGATGGCAAACAAATTATAATTTCATCAAATAAATCACCCTTTGAATTAGTTGACTTGGAAGAGAAATTAAAATCAAGATTAGGAGGAGGTCTAGTCGTTGATTTTCTTCCAACTAATTATGAATTAAGACTGGATATACTTAGAAAAAAAGTTAATTTATCTGGGATAAATATACCGTTAAATGTCCTTCAATTTTTAGCTGATAAAATTATAAGTAATATCAGAGAATTAGAAGGTGCTTTAAATCGAATTTGGGCAAATCACGAACTTACAGGTAATGATATAACTCTAGAAAACTCTGAACGCTTATTATCTGATATTTTATTAGTCAACGAAAAAAATATATCTATTAATTTTATACAAGAGCAAGTTTCTTTATTTTATAATTTGAAGTTATCCGATATGACTTCCTCAAGACGTTCAATTAATATTGCCAGACCTAGGCAGATTGCTATGTATATTTGTAAGGCTATAACTAGTTTTTCTTATCCTGAGATAGGGAAAGCCTTTGGAGGAAAAGATCATACTACAGTAATGCATGCAGTAAAAAAAATTGAAGCATTATTACTTGTAGATCAAAAATTAAAAAAACAACTTTCCGAAATAAAAATATCCATTATTTCTACTTAATGATGCTCTCATTTAAGGAAGATTACTTATATGTAATTGCTTGCTGAAACAAGTCTAAACATGTTATAATAAACCATAATATTTATGTTTATTTGCAAGCGATTGAGGTTAAATTATGAATTTTACAATTGATAGAAACGCACTTCTTAAACCACTTGGACATATATATTCTGTTGTTGAAAGAAGAAACACAATTCCAATTTTGTCTAATGTACTAATAGAAACAAATTCGTCAAAAGTCTCATTTACAGCTACAGATATGGATATGGATATTGTGGAAGTTACAGCCTGTGTTGTTTTAAACCAAGGGAAAGTAACACTAGCAGCCCATACTCTTTATGATATTGTTAGAAAGCTCCCTGATGGAGCTGAAATTAAAATTGAGCAGGTTGATTATAATGTTCAAGTTTCAGCGGGTAAATCTAAATTTATTCTTCCAACTTTGTCAGTAGACGATTTTCCTGTAATGACAGAAATTGAAAAAGGTAATGAATTTTCTATAGAATCTGTTGATCTTGCGAGTTTAATTGATAACACTAGATTTGCAATTTCTTCAGAAGAAACAAGATATTACTTAAATGGCATTTTTTTTCATATTCCTGAACTAAACAAAGACAAGTTAAGGGCTGTTGCAACGGATGGGCATCGTTTAGCCCAAGCTGAAATTCCACTTCCGCAAGGAGCTGAAACTATGCCAAGTATAATTTTGCCAAGAAAAGCTGTTGGAGAAATTAGAAAATTAACTGATGGAACTGATGGTAAAATTAAAATCATTATTTCTAATACTAAAGCTAAATTTATTTTTCCAAATTCCGTTTTGACAACAAAACTGATAGATGGTTCATTCCCAGATTATCAAAGAGTTATCCCAAAAGAAAATCTAAATAAGTTAACAGTCTTAAACTCTGATTTTTCAAAAGCAATTGATCGAGTTTCCACTGTATCTATGGAAAAATCAAGAGCTGTAAAACTTTCGTTAAATAAAAACTTATTATCGTTAAATGTTAATAGCCATGATTTAGGCATTGCTTCTGAAGATTTAGAAATAAACTATAATCATAATGATTTAGATATAGGGTTTAACGCAAAATATCTACTAGATATAGCGTCTCAAATCCAAGGAAAAGACATAGAAATTTTATTATCAGATTCAGCATCACCCGCTTTGATTACTGATCCAGATCAAGACGGTGTTATTTTTGTCTTAATGCCTATGAGAGTTTAATTTATTTATAAGTTCAAATAAGCAAATCTGGAATAAAAATGAAAAATAATATTTTAGACTTCAAAGGTGAAATTCAAACAGATGAAAACTCAAACAAATTTTATATAAAAAAATTAAATTTAAAAAATTTTAGAAATCATGTTGATTTGAATTTAAATATTAGGAAGGATTCTTTATTAATTTATGGAGATAATGGTTGTGGTAAGACTAATATTCTTGAAGCTATTTCTTTATTAAATCAAGGTAAAGGCCTTAGAAAGTCAAACATTGAAGATTATTTGAATCAGAAGATTTTGCTTCAAGGTAGTTATAATACTTGGGGAATAAATGCGGACTTTATGTGCCCCAAGGGAAAATTTAACATTGGTACAGGACTCAAAAAAGATACGTTCAAAAATTCGAGAGTAGCTAAAGTTAATACTCATAAATGTTCCTTAAGCTCACTAGGAAAAATTTTAAAAATCTCATGGATTACTCCTCAAATGTGTATTTTATTCCAGAATGGTATGAGTGAAAGAAGACGTTTCATAGATAGGCTTACTTCATCGTTAGATAGTTTTCATTTAAATAGAGTATACAAATGCGAAAAACTGCTAAGACAGAGAAGCAAAATTTTGATGCAATCAAAAAGTGATAAAACGTGGTTGGATGCTATTGAAAGTCAAATTTCTGAACTTTCTGTTGCTATCACAGCTAGTAGATTAGAGATGGTGGAGGCATTAAACGATTTATATAATAAAGAGTTAAATGATAATTATTTAATAGACAATTTTCCTCCTGCAGTTATAAGGTTGATAGGAAAAATTGAAGAGCTTCTCACTAAAAAACCAGCTTCAGAAGTAGAAGGTATTATAAAAGACAACTTAAAAAAATCGCGTTTTTCTGAAGAAGAAAATATTTTAGGACCCAATAAGACAATAATTGAAATACTTAATAGAAAAAATAACAAGAATGTTAATTACGCTTCAACTGGTGAACAGAAACTTTTATTAATTTCAATTATTTTATCACACGCACGGATGCTAAATAAAAATTTTAATATGGCGCCTATTTTATTGTTAGACGATATTGTAGAGCATTTAGATAAAAAACATAGATGTGCGTTGTTTTTAGAGATATCTAGGCATGAAGGTCAGTCATGGTTTACTAGTACAAGTAAAGAAGCTTTTGCAGATTACCCAACTTTAATTGATAGAATTAATCTTCCTGAAATAATGTTTCAATTCAAAGGTAAATACGATTTTCAATATGGAGAAACTTAGATGTCTGAAAAAAATATAGAAATAAATAATACAGATTATGACGCAGACTCTATTAAGGTTCTCAAAGGGTTAGATGCTGTTAGAAAGCGGCCAGGCATGTACATTGGTGATACTGACGATGGTTCAGGCTTACACCACATGGTTTATGAGGTTTTAGATAATTCAATAGATGAGTCATTAGCAGGTCATTGTGACCTTATTCAAGTAAAATTATTAAAGGATGGTTCTGTTACTATAAGTGATAATGGAAGAGGTATACCAGTAGATATTCACCCTGAAGAAGGTGTTTCAGCAGCAGAGGTCATTATGACACAATTACATGCAGGTGGAAAATTTGATAACAATTCTTATAAAGTATCGGGTGGATTACATGGAGTTGGTATTTCAGTTGTAAATGCATTATCGGAAACATTGGTTTTAACCATCTACAGAAACGAAAAAATATATGAGATTAATTTCAAAAATGGCGTTGCTACAGAGCGTTTGAGGATTGTTGGTGAAGAAAATCAAAAAACGGGTACAGAAATCAATTTTAAACCAAGTAAAGAGACTTTTACTAAATGTAATTTTGATTATAAAACTCTAGAGCATCGAATTAGAGAGTTGGCATTTTTAAATAGTGGAGTCCATATCGATTTAATTGATCAAAGAGAAATAGATGAAAAAAAAGTTTCATTTTTTTATGAAGGAGGTTTGAAGGCGTATATAGAGTATCTAAATAAATCTAGAAATGCTATTCACGAAGTTATAGCTACCACTCACGAAAAAGAAGGTATTACTGTAGATATTTCTATGGAATGGACAGACGGATACCATGAAACCACTCTTTGTTTTACAAATAATATTCCACAAAGAGATGGAGGCACTCATTTAGCTGGTTTTAGAGCGGCTCTCACTAGGGTAATCAACTCCTATTCTATTAATTCTGGTATTGCAAAAAAAGAAAAGCTTCAATTATCAGGTGAAGATTGTAGAGAAGGATTAACTACTGTGCTATCCCTGAAAATTCCTGACCCAAAGTTTTCAAGTCAAACAAAGGATAAATTAGTATCAAGTGAAGTCCGTCCAGTAGTAGAGCAATTAGTTTCAGAATCTTTGAACCAATGGTTTGATGAACATCCAACAGAAGCTAAAAAAATAGTAGCAAAGGCATACGAAGCTGCAAGTGCGCGTGAAGCAGCTAAAAGAGCTCGTGAATTAACAAGAAGAAAAGGTGTTATGGACATTGCAAGTCTTCCAGGTAAATTAGCAGATTGTCAGGAAAAAGATCCATCAAAATCAGAAATTTTTTTGGTTGAAGGTGACTCTGCAGGTGGATCGGCTAAACAAGGAAGAGATAGGTCTAATCAAGCTATTCTTCCATTAAGGGGAAAAATTTTAAATGTTGAACGAGCTAGAGTTGATAAAATGTTGTCATCTGCAGAAATTGGTACTCTAATTACAGCTATTGGTGCAGGTGTAGGGAATGCGGAAATTGATATAGAAAAAGCAAGATATCATAAAATAATTATAATGACAGATGCAGATGTCGATGGAAGTCATATAAGAACATTGTTGTTAACTTTTTTCTTCAGACATATGCGTCCTTTAGTTGATGCTGGCTTCTTATATATTGCACAACCGCCATTATTTAGGGCAAAACACGGTCAGTCTGAAGTTTATCTAAAAGATCAGGTTGCTCTAGATAATTATTTAATCAAATCAGGAATTAAAGATATTTCTTTGTCATTAGGAGATAGCGAAACTATTTATGGTGATGATTTAAGGTTGTCTGTAGAAAAATCAATTTTTGCGAAGAGAATTATAGATAATGTGTCAAAAAAATTAGGTTTTCCAGAAATTATTTCCCAATTAGCTATTCTAGGTCTTTTAAATTTTAAACTATTTGAAAATGACAATAATCTTTTAAAGATTATCGAGAGATTAAATGGATTGCCTTATAATTCAAATAATGATTGGACTGCCACATACAACCCTAATAACGAAAATAATAATAAAAAATTCATAGAAATATCTAGAGTAAATAGAGGTGTAAAAGATACCTTTATAATAAATGAAGAAGATCTGAACTCTGAAGAGATAAAAGCTTTGGATGATATGAAAGAGTTCCTTAGCAACCATTTTCTAAGTAAATGTATTTTTAATTCAAATACAGAAAGTTATGAGTTAAATGGACCTCTTGATTTGGCAAAAAGAGTAACAGATTTAGGTAAAAAGGGATCTCAAGTTAATAGATATAAAGGATTAGGTGAAATGAATCCTGTTCAACTTTGGGAAACAACACTTGATCCTAATTCAAGATTTTTACTTCAAGTAAAGGTAGAAAATGAAGGTGATGCAGAAGAGACCTTTTCTACTTTAATGGGTGAAACCGTAGAACATAGGAGAGCTTTTATTCAAGATAATGCATTAAAGGTAAGTAATTTAGATATTTAATCTTTAGTTAATATAGTTATCTTTTCTCATAATATGATCTGAAATTTGTTGAGAAGTTAATGCACTTAAGGTCCACCCAAGATGTCCGTGACCAGTATTATAAAATACACCTGGTAATTTACCGCTTCCAACTTTTGGAACCATACTAGGTGTCATTGGTCTCAATCCTGCCCACGGAATTGCATGTTCCGTAGATACATTTGGAAAAATTTCATTACACCATTTAATTAAGGGGTTTATCCTATCCGCTCTAATATCCCTATTATAACCATTAAACTCAGCAGTGCCAGCAACTCTGAGTCTGTCCTTTCCTAATCTGCTTGAGACTATTTTTGCTTTGTCATCAAGTAACGAAACATAAGGAGCATAATTAACACTTTCTTTATCATTAAGTAATAAAGTAATTGAATAACCTTTAACTGGA
Source organism: SAR116 cluster bacterium AG-335-B03 (assembly GCA_003282435.1). Classification (GTDB taxonomy): domain Bacteria; phylum Pseudomonadota; class Alphaproteobacteria; order Puniceispirillales; family Marisalimonadaceae; genus Marisalimonas. The sequence continues at coordinate 17,068 of QBZG01000009.1, read as the reverse complement.
TATATATTGACGTTATCACCTAATCCATTAGCTATAAATTTGCTATTAACCCCTGCGCAAATAACAATACCGTCATAATTATGTTTTTGTAATTGATTGGATCTTTTAAAAATTATTATAGGTTGTTGTTTGTTGTGATTAACGCTAGTTATTTCTGTTTCATAATAAAACTTCACACCTTTTTTTTCACAGGTATCTGCAAGTAACTTAGTAAATTTATGAATATCCCCAGACATGTCACTTTTTGTATAAAATCCACCAACAAAGTTTTCTAGATTTAAAGTTGGTTCAATGGATAACATTTCGTCCAATGTCACTTCTTTACGATCTAATCCAGCTTCAGCAAGCCATTTATTCACTTTTCTTCCCTCTTTCAAAGAATCATAACTATCGCACAGATGTATAATACCTTTTTCTTCAAGATCTAGATTAATTTTTTCGATTTGTAGAATTCTTTTAAGTTCATTTCTACTTTCTATTGCCATTTTTGCTGTTAATATTGTATTTTTTTTATGATTGGGAATATTAGAAATAAAACTCAGTAACCAGCCAATTTTATGAAAATTTAATTTAGGACTGAATAACAGAGGTGCGTCTTTTTTGAGCATCCATTTGATACCCTTACCTATTGTTGACCAACTATTCCACACTTCAGCATTGCATGCAGACAATTGACCTCCATTAGCAAAACTCGTTTCCATAGCCGCATAACGATTTTTGTCAAAAACTGAGACTGTATATCCTCTTTCTAAAAGTTGATAGGCAGTAGTTATTCCAGTTATTCCTGCGCCAATAATTGCTATATTTTTCATAAGAAACTCCGTAACAAATTTATTGTAAAATACAATTTACCCCATCTGTCACGGAACCTGAAAGATTGACCAAAAAATTGGCTTACCCCTTCGGTGGATGAAAAAATTCATCGCTCTCCAGATTATCAACTTTTTATGTTTCGGGTACCTGAGAGTTTCCGGGGTGGTTGCTCCTTCGGTGGTTTAAAAAAACGCTCTCACACAAAAAGACTTTGATATCTAAAACATAACAATTAATAAAAAAAAGACAATATAATTTATATTATGAAATTTTTTCTTGGGACCTTGTTACTATAAAAACGCCAACACACGAAAGAGATAAACCAATTAGATCACAATAAGAAAATTGTTCGTTTAGTATTATAAATGCCATTAAGGCTGAAACAGGAGGAACTAAAAAAAATAAAGTAGATGTTTGATTAGCTTTATTGTGTTTTAGCAACCACATCAGTATCAAGAAAGCTCCAAGTGAAACTGCAAATATTTGCCATGACATAGCTATAATAAACTTATTTGAAAAGTTTATGAAGTAATCTTCAAAACAAAGTGCAAGAAAAAGGTGAAAGATTGAGGCACTTGAAGCTTGTAAAAAATTATTTCCTAAAAGTGGCAAATCAGATCCTATTTTCTTTTGCCATATTATGCCAAGAGATGAAGCAGTTAAACCAATCAACCCAGCAAAAAATGCAAAAATAGTTAGGCCTTCTATTATGTCAGAGGTAATTATAATTAATGCTCCAAAAAATCCGACACAAATGCCCAACCACTGAAACTTAGATAAAGTCTCATTCAAAAAAATTTTCGCAAGAATAGATGTTAAAATTGGTTGTAAAGAAACTATTAGAGCTATTAGTGTAGCTGATATTCCTTTTGAAAGGGCATAAAAAACACCACCTAAATAAAATCCATGAAATAATAAACCACTTATAGATGCATCTTTAAAGGCTTTTAAGGAAATTTTTTTATTGTTTGAAAAAAAAATAAAAAATAAGAAAAAAAAGAACGCAACAATACTAAACCTGAATGAAAGAGCCATAAAAGGGCTTGAATTGTCAACTATAATTTTGCTAGTAATAAATGCTGAAGACCAAAGGAAAACAAAAATTAGTGGTATAATATTAAAAATTTTATTCTCTTTGATAAAAATAGGTTAAAGCATATTATCTAGCTTCTTCTAATGGATCATTTAGTTCAAGCCATCTATTCATAGCCACCCTTTTGGTTAGGTATATTTAATAGACCAATACTATTAGCTATAAGAGTAGCAAGAGCTGAACGCCAATCTGAGGCGCAATAAAGTGTAAAGTTAAAACTTTCATTAAGAAACTTTTTCTGATAAAGATCTTTAATAGCTATCCAAAATTCTAAGATGACGTTTGTTACGTTTTTATACCCTAAAATTCGACCATCTTTTGAGATTTCTCTAATATCTCTTATGTCTACGAACATATTCATTTTATCAGTGCGTATTTTGATAGCATCTTCTGTTTTAACACAATTAATTTTGATTTTTGCAATTTCGACAAGTTTGAAAACAGAATTTTTAAGATTTATCATTTTTTATTTTCCAGATTACACAAAATTAATTAAATCAATTAAGCCTTTCAAAAATTAATTCTGCAGCTTTTTCTCCAGAAGAAAAGGCCGACTCAATATTCGCTCCCTCCATAAAATCACCAGCGACTACAATAGGAAGTTTTGGATCAATTTGAGGTCCTGAACAAACATTTGTTACCTTAGCATATTTCCAAATATGTAAACTATGAAAATTAATTTTTATAGTTGGTTCTAGTTGATAAATAGATTTCTCTACTTCTTGGAAAATTTTATCTTTAAGTAATATTTTATCTTTATTTATATTTTTATTTGAAAAATCTCCTTTAGTGTGTGCTGTCCAAAAACGCAAATCACTCCCAGCAGCCATCCAACTTAAAATACCCTGTTCATTATAATAATCAAAAAAATATGGGATATTTTTAGGTTTCTTATCAAAGAAAAACATTAGTGAAATGCATGCATCGTAAGAAGAAGTCTTAAGCGTTTCTTTCAATATTGGGAATTTTTTCATTAAGTCTAAATTTTGAGGTGCTGGAAGAGTTGATATTACAGCATCGTATGTTTCCCAAATATTGTTTTTGTCGTCAAGGACACTTATCTTATTATTATGAGGTTTTAAATCGGTAACTTTGACATTTTGAGTAATACTTAGATTTTGGGATAGATTTATTAGAAAATCTCTCATAGATTTAAAACCCCTATATCTTGGAGGCGAAAAATTTCCATATTCTTTGATATATCCTTTGTTTATTCCATTTTGGATAACTTTTTTGAAATTATCTGATTTTGCAGTAAAAAATTGTGCACCATGAAAAAAATAATTTGAATTATCTTCACTTTCAATGTTTCTAGTTCCTATTCTTCCTCCTATAAAACTACCCTTATCAATTATAGTTGACTCAAAACCAAAAGATTTTAACTTTAATGATGAAGATATTCCTGCTATTCCTGATCCAATAATTAGGATTTTTTTCGACATTTGGGTCCTTTCATTAAAATAGTATCTTATAGGATTAACACATAATATGGATAATTTTTTTGTAAAATCAGAGTTTGTTTTAGAAAAATTTAAATTTGAAGAGAATTTTGAAATGCCATCTGTGAAGAATATGAACGCAGAAAATGTAATAAATGTTTACGAAGGTATGCGTAATTTTTTTCCTAATTATCAGGAAAATAGTCATAATACAACTGTAGCTCCAAAATTAAAAAATATTTTAGATGAATTTGAGGCATTGTTACTTGATGCGTTTGGAGTTTTAAATGCTGGCGCTACATTGACACCTGGAATTGTTAAAACGTTAAATATAGCTCGAGAAAAAAACATTACGCTTTTAGTAGTAACAAATGGTGCAAGTAATAATTCATATAAAAAACAAGAGCAACTTTCTTCCTTAGGTTTAGAGTTTTCAGATGAAGAAATAATCTCGAGCAGAGAAGCCGCCGAAATATTCCTATCATATAATCAGCCAGAAGGACCTTTGGGTGTTATGGGCAATATAGGGGATGACTTCAATATACCCAATCTAAATTGTGTTCCACTTGAACAAGATTATTCAATGTTTGAGGAAGTGAACTCATTTATTTTATTAGGCACCCTCCATTGGGATACTGTATGGCAAGAGTTATTATTTAATTCATTAAAAGAAAATCCTAGACCATTATTTGTTGCTAATCCAGACTTGGTTGCTCCTCACGAAGAAAAGTTTAGTATAGAGCCTGCATATTATGTGTCACACCTAATTAAAAATGGAATTCATCTTCCATTTTGGTTAGGTAAACCTTTTCCAACAATTTTTGAACTTGCTATGAATAGAATTAATGAATTGTCAGGCAGGCACATACCTTTGTCTAAAATTGGTATGGTTGGAGACACCCTGCATACTGATATATTAGGCGCAAACAGTTTTGGTTTAAAATCAATTTTAATGACTAAACATGGCTTACTTAAAAATGTGAATGTTGGGAAAATGATAAAACGTACAAATATTATTCCTGATTATATTGTCGAAAGTCCCTAATCAATGAAGAGTTACTCAATTGATGATTTAAGTTTCCAAAAGGTTTGTTTTTCTTACGATGATAAACTTAATACAAATAAAATTTTAAATAACTTTAGTTATAAAATCAAAAAAGGAAAATTTACAAGTATTATAGGTCCTTCTGGGTCAGGAAAAACATCTTTGCTAAAATTAATTTCTGGTATTACTAAATGTAAAAAAGGTGAAATTAGATTCGAAAACGAAATAATTAAAAAAAAATCAATTGATATCAGTTTAGTACAGCAAAGTGCTGCTCTTATGCCTTGGTTGAATGTTTACCAGAATATTGAGTTAGGAAATATAAATAAAACAAATAAAAAATTTAATAAAATTGATAAGATTATTAAAGATGTAGGTTTGCAAGAATATACAAAATTCTACCCTTATCAATTATCCGGCGGGTTGTTACAAAGAGTAGCAATTGCAAGAGCATTATTATTTAATCCCAAACTATTACTCTTAGATGAACCATTTGCAGCTTTGGATAATCTAAGTAGAGAAATTATATCAACAGAACTTATCTCAATCATTAAAAAAGAAGCTGTTACGGTCATTATGGTCACACACTCTATTGAAGAAGCAGCATTGCTAAGTGATGAAGTTCTAGTCACAGGATTGGCTCCTATAAATGTTATTAAAAGTTTTATTCCGCCTAAAAGTAAAACCTCTGAGTCTTGGCAAAAATTAGGGCTTAGAAAATCATTAGAAGACAAATGTTTTCATAAATATTTAAAATCAATAAGAGATACGTCATACCAAGCATTACAAAAGGAAACTTAACTTTGACAAAAAAAAATAAAACAATTTTAGTTACTGCATCCGCAAAAAGATTAGGAAAATTAATAGCGCATCATTTAGTTAGAGAAGGGTGGGGTGTAGCTGTTCATTATAATAAATCAAAACAATTAGCAGAAGAGACTGTAGATGAACTATTGAAAATGGGAGGCAAAGTAACATTACATCAAGCCGATCTAACAATTACTTCAGATATTAATAAATTGATTAAAGATCTAGAAGAACAGGATTTAATCTGGTCTGGATTAATAAACAATGCTGGCTATTTCAATTATGATGATGGTGTTAATTTTGATAGTGCATCACTTTACAATCACATGTCAGTAAATTTTACTGCACCAACAATTTTGACTCAGGCTCTAGCTAAATATACCTCAAACTTAAAAAAAAAGAACAAGAATGCACAAGGTTTTGTTATTAATATAATTGACGCAAAAATTTTTGGACTTAATCCAGATTATTATACTTATACGTTGTCAAAACAAGCAATGTATGGTCTCACAAAAATGTCTGCCCTGTCATATTCAACTTGTTTAAGAGTAAACGGTATAGCTCCTGGCATTACATTATTAGCCCCAGGACAGGATGAAAAGGCATTTAAAAAATCACATATGAAAAATTTGTTAAAGTCATCGTCCACCGTTGAAGAAATTTTAAATACTATTCAACTTATAATTCATTCTAAATCAATGACTGGACACGTAACCTTACTTGATGGAGGAGCACATCTTGCTCCACCTAGAAGGGATGTTGGTTTATAATATGGATTACAAAATGAAAATTAGAAAAAGAAAAATATTTATAAATAACTTGAACCTTATTGCTTCAATTGGTGTGTATGAACAAGAAAAAAAAAATAAACAAAAAATAATAGTCAACTTAGAAATATTACTTACTAATGATACAGAACCTCAAAGTGACAATTTGCAACAAACCCAAGATTATAGTCAGTTTAGAAAATGCGTAACTGATGTAGTTGAGAGTAAACACTTTGATTTACTTGAGATTTTAACTAAGAAAATACACAGCACTATTTCAAAAAATAAATTCGTCCTTGGAGTAAAGGTAAATATATCCAAACCAGACATCTTTGATAATTGTGAAGTTGCGTATGAATTATCTAGTATTTAAAAGTTATCCTTCTTCAACCTCATGGTGCTAAAAAACTTTTCAGGTTTACTTGTTTTTAAATTAATAGAATCTATAAATTTTTGGTCATCCGCCCTCAAAAAAGGGTTAATTTTTTTTTCAGCACCTAATTCAAAAGGAATTGTTCGCAAGCCTTTTTCTCGTTTATTATTTATTTCTACGATGGCGTCATCTAACAATTTATTATTAGGATCAATGTGTTTGGCAAATTTTGCATTTGAAGATGTATATTCATGGCCGCAATATACTAATGTATCATTAGGTAAAAATCTAAGTTTTAGTAGGCTTGACCACATTTGATCCATAGTACCCTCAAAAACTCTTCCACAACCAAGATAAAACATTGTATCACCAGAAAATAAACATTTTTCGTCTTCCATATAAAAACAAACATGACCTAGTGTATGACCGGGGGTATGAATAACTTTCGTTTTTACTCCTGCGACATTAATAAATTCGTTATCTGAAACTAAAACGTCAATGTTAGAAATACGATTTTGATCATATATAGGTGCTATTAACTTTGATTTGTAAATTTCTAAAAGTTCAGTATTACCTCCAATATGATCATGATGGTGATGAGTATTTACTATTTCATCTAAATTCCAACCTCTAGCATTTAAAAACTTTATTACAGGAGTTGATTCTCCAGGATCAACTACACTTGTAATGTTTTTTGCTTCATTTCGTATTAAATAGATATAATTATTTGAAAAAGCATTAATTATGTTGATTTCAAGCATTTTTACCCACATAAATTAAAATATTCGAGAACTTAATATATTAAATTATATTATTTCACTTATTAGTATAATCAAAAAGTTTATTTTATTTTATTAAAGTATATATATATCAATAAATATTAAAGGATTAATATGAGTGAAACTGATTTAGATGATCTTAGATCAAAGATTGACAAAATTGATGCTAATTTATGCCAATTAATAAAAGAAAGACAATCTTTAGCCTCAAAGATAATGAACGCAAAAAAAGGTGGCTTCCCTTTTGATCCTAAAAGAGAAGAAGAATTAATCAAAAAATTAGTTAATTTGGGTTTAGACAAGTTTCTAGTTGAAAAAGTATGGCGCCAAATTATCTCATCTAATTTGTCAATGCAAAAGGTTCTTAAAATTGGAGTCGCAGGAAATGATGATGAAATTCAATCTGCTTATTCTGCACATTTTGGTAACTATTTCAAAACCACTTATTTTTTGAGTGTTGTAAGTTTATTGGCTGCATTAGAAAAAAAAGATATTGAGTTAGGATTTATAGATAGTCAAAGTGCTAACAAATTGAAAAATCAGTCAGAAATTAAAGTTAATTTTGATATATTAGCAAACGTTCCACTTTACAAAAGTGCTAATCAAAAAGAATATAATATTATTAAACTTAAAAATGATTAATTATAGGGTAATCAATGAATAATCCTACTGCTAAACCAAGCATTGAAAAATTAGAGACTTACAAACCAAACTTTGGTAAGAGCAAAATAAATAATCTGATTAGATTATCAGCAAATGAAAGTGCGTTAGGAACATCATTGAAAGCTATAAAGGTGCTAAATTCTTTCACTCATAATTTGAATAGATATCCACCTCAAGTTAGCGACGATTTAATAAGTGCCATAGCAAATAGATACAACCTTGATAAGAAAAAAATTATTTTAGGAAATGGTTCTGATGAGTTAATTTCAATAATTTCCCAAGCTTTTTTGGAGCCCAGTGATGAGGCCATCTACACAGAATTTGGTTTTCTTCAATTTCCCCAAGCTATTTCGGTTGCTGGAGCAAAGGGTGTTGTAGCAAAAGATGTTAGTTTTACAGCAAATGTAGATAATATTCTTTCCAATATTAATAAAAAAACTAAGGTGATTTTTTTAGCTAATGCGAATAACCCAACTGGTACTTTTATTCCAAAACAAGAAGTAATTAGGTTACATAAATCAATACCTTCTAATATATTGTTGGTTTACGATGCAGCATATTCAGAATATATAAATAACAATGATTATATTGATGGAAGTAGTTTAGTTGATAACTACGAAAACGTTATAATGTTAAGGACATTTTCTAAGTTACACGGCTTAGCTTCTCTTAGATTAGGATGGGGATATTGTTCTGGAAATATTCTGAGTAATCTTATGAAGGTAAGAGGACCATTTAGTGTAAACACTGCTGCTATGTTAGCAGGTATTGCAGCGATAAAAGACATAGAATTCCAAGAAAAATCTGTTTCACATAATTTAGAGTGGATGCGCTGGTTTGAAAAAAAATTAAAATTATTGAACTTAGAATTCCAAACGTCAGTAACTAATTTTTTATTAATAAAATTTCCAAAAGAAGGCCTTTATAGTGCTCAAAATGCTGTAAAATTTTTAGCCGAAAAAGGAATCTTAGTTAGAGGAATGAACGCATATAGTTTACCTAATTATTTAAGAGTTTCTATAGGTAATGAAGAAGAAAATATTACTTTTATAAAACAATTAAAAAATTTCTTAGATAAGTAAAATGGATTTAAATTTTAAAAAAGTTTCAATTATAGGATTAGGTTTAATTGGAACGTCAATTTTACACGCAATTAAGGCTAAAGAAGAGGATCAATTAGTAACTTTTGCATATGATGTTAATCCTGAGCATAGAGAGATTGTTTCGCAAATGAAGATTGCAACCTTTGTGTGTGACGATATTGAAAATACAGTAAGTGAGGCTGATTTAGTAATTCTTGCTGTACCTGTAGGTTCAATGAAGACAGTTGCTAATTTGATAGCACCATTTCTTAGAAAAAATACTATAGTTACTGATACGGGATCAACTAAGAGGTCGGTTATAAACGATGTCAATCCCTACATACCTGATAATGTCTATTTTATACCGTCACACCCATTAGCAGGTACCGAATATTCTGGTCCAAAATCAGGTTTTAGTTCTCTTTTTGAAAATAGATATTGGTTGATAGTTCACGATAAACAAACCAATGAGACAAAAAAGTTAATTAATTTCTTTCAAAAACTAGGCTCAATTGTAGAAATCGTTAATACAGAGTATCATGATAAAATTCTAGCAATCACTTCTCATTTACCTCATCTCATCGCTTATACAATTGTTGGAACGGCATCTGATCTTGAAACTGATCTAAAAAATGACGTAATTAAATTTTCTGCGTCAGGCTTTAGAGATTTTACCAGAATAGCATCTTCAGATCCTATAATGTGGAGAGATGTTTTTCTTAATAACTCAGATGCAGTTCTTGAAATGCTTCAGAGGTTCAACGAAGATTTGTCAGATTTACAAAAAGCAATAAGAAAAAAGGATGGAGATAAATTACATTCTTTTTTTTCGAGAACTAGGTCAATTCGAAAAAAAATTATTGAAGCTGGGCAAATTTAATAAAATGTTACATCTTTTGAAAAATTATCCTAAGGTTAGCAACAAGAAATTTGCAATACTCAGAAAAGACAAGAGAGAAAGTTTGAAACGAACCTAACCAATTGTTTATATTATGCTTTTTTGGTGTGATTGGATAAGTGAGAATTTTTAAATTAGGCATTCTATATTTGAATTCAAGAAAAGCCCTTGGCATATGATAATTGCTAGTAATTAAAATAAATTCACTGATATTATATTTTTTAACCCATTTCAAAGTTTCAAAAGCATTTGAATAAGTGTTTGTCGAGATACTATCAAGTTCAATACAACACTCAATCAAGTTAAAATCAAAATCTATATTTTTTGCTAAGCTCATTTTCGTAAAACCTTTGCCTGTTCCACTTACAAGTATTTTAGAGTTAAATGTAGACGATTTTTCAAATTTATTGACTATTTTTAATCCATCTTTAATTCTATTGGTACCACCAGTTAAAATAACTATATTTAAATTTTTTTCACTTATATATGTTATGTTTGATAAGATCTTATCCTTATATTCAATTAATCCGATTAAAAAATATGTTAAAATCGAAGATATCAAAACAATACAAATGGTCTTAAATATAGAGCGTAACATTTATTGAATCATTACTATTTAATTTTTTAAACATGTTGGCAAAAAAAGCTATGTTAGTATACAATAATTGAAAATTTCTAATCAAATATGAGGAATTTATCTATGCTTGAAACATGTAATTCATGTGGAACAGTATTTGACATTGATGAGAATATCTTATCAAAAAAGATTCGATGGCTCAGATGTAGTGTTTGTAATGAAAAATGGAGTGTTTCATCAATTGTTAATAAAAAATCTGACAAGAGTATCACTAAAGACAAAAAAAACCTCGTATTAAAAAATGTTATGTTTAAAAATAAGTCTGAACAAGTTAAGCATGAACTAGCCTCAATAAAATCAGTTGTAGAAGATAAAACAAAAAACATGTCTTCCAAAAATAATCCTGTATTAGAACAAAAAAATAAAAGTGTTTCTGAAATAGCTTCAGAATTATCAGCTTTAAAGGCTAAAAAAGACAGCTCAATTGAAGTTAAACAGAAAAATAAAGTTAAAAACATCAATCCTTCTACAAAAGAAAATTTTATTCCGTTCATTTTATTGTTAATAATAGGATTGTTTTCTGCTCTATTATTTTTTAGGTCTGTTTTGTTAAGTTACAGTTTTTTATATTTTCCAAAATATACCAAAAATTATGAATACAAATTGAATGAATTATTAAACTATATTAAATTACCAATATTTGCTGATCTTAATCATTTAAAAATGATTAACTTTGTAGCAACCGTTCAAAATGAACAAGTTAGGTTTGTGGGAACAATAAAAAATACTTCTAACAGACCAATATTAGTCCCTAAAGTTAAAATTTTAGCTATAAGGGAAGATAGAAAAATTATTTTAGAAAAGGTTTTAACTCTAAATGATAAGATAATAGTTCCTCTTGCTGAGATAAAATTCAGCGAAATTTTAGAAATACAGACTAAAAAAGAAAATATAAGCGTAAAAGCGACATTATTAAAAAAGATTTATGATCTCTAATCAAAGATAATTATTTCTTCTTTGGTGATAATATCTCTTATAGTCTCATCTTTTCTTATCTGAAAATCCTTTTCTTTATAAATCATAACTTCTATTGCATCTTTCCTTGCATTATAGTTTGATCTCATCACTGATGAATAAGCACCAGTTGTCCTAATAGCTAACAGATCTTCTGTATCAACTTTACCTATTTTCCTGTCCAAGGCAAAAAAATCTCCAGTCTCACAAATTGGTCCAACTATGTCAGCGATAATTTCAGTATTACTGGTTTTCTTGACGGTTTCAATTTTATGATATGCGTCATATAAAGTAGGTCTAATTAAATTATTCATTGCAGCATCAACAATAATAAAATTTTTTTCTTTGGTTTTTTTATTTCTTATCACTTTGGTAATTAGGATCCCTGCTTCAGCAATTAGGCTTCTTCCAGGTTCGAAACTTAGACCGTAGTCAGATCCTTTAAACAAATCTAAGATGATCTTCTTATAATTATTAAAATCAGGTTCTGAACTATTATTATAATTTATTCCAATTCCACCGCCTAAATCCAAAGTGGGCACTGTGTATCCACTTAATCTGAGTTCATCAGCTAAATTTTTAAGATTTAAATATGCTCTATGAAAAAAATTAAAATCAAATATTTGTGATCCTATATGCACCCCTAAACCAACTGGATTTATATAGTCCAATTGATGAAGCTTTTTGTAAATTGATTTTACATTTTGGAAATCTATACCAAATTTAGTTTCTTTTTCACCAGTTGATATTTTCTTATGAGTTTTAGGAGCTATGTCAGGATTGACTCTCAAACATATGTTAGCAGTCAGCTTAAGCCTAGAGGCAATTGCAGAAATGTCGTTTAATTCCTCCTCTGACTCTATGTTGAATTGTAAAATATCATTTTTTAAAGCTAACTCAATTTCGTGGTTATCCTTACCTACACCAGAAAATATAATTTTTTGTGGTGGCATTCCCGCTGCAATACATTTTTCAAATTCCCCTATTGAAACTATATCTGCTCCACAGCCTAATTTTGCAAAGTAGCTTATAACACTTAAAGCGTCATTTGCTTTTACAGCATAATGAATATTTCCCTGAACTTCCTTTATGGTATCAAAAAAAGTATTATAACGTTCTTTCATTAGACCTGCATCATATATAAAAAATGGTGTCCCATACTTCTCTGCCAAGGAAGTAATTTTAATACCTTGAATATTTAATTCACCATTTCCATCTCTATAAAATCCAATTTTATGCATAATGGAATCTATTGTTTTGAAATTATTTGTGATGGTTTTAACGGATCGTCTTTCCTTCCACATCCATTAAATGAAAATACTAAAAAAAATAAAATTAATAAAATTATAGCTCTAAACTTCATATTTTAATCCTTTAAGAACCTTTGTTTAGCTTTTTTAATTGCTCGTAAAACATTGTCTGGTGCAGTTCCGCCGTATGAGGTTCTTTTAGAAACAGAACTTTCTATTTTAAGAATATCTAATATCGAAATATCAACATTTGGAACTATAGTTTGAATTTCTTCTATTGTTAAATTCTCTAAAGTAACTTCTTTTTTTTCAGCTAATAAAACAATTTTACCAGTTAAATGATGTGCGTCCCTAAAAGGTATTTCAAGATTTCTTACTAAATAGTCTGCAAAATCTGTTGCAGTTGGGAAACCTTTTTGAAGAGCTTCCATCATTTTGTCAGGGACAGGTTCAAGATTTTTAATCATTCCTTCCATATTTATAATGCATAATTCAATAGTTTTTGCAGAATCGAAAATTGGTTCTTTATCTTCTTGCATATCTTTACCATAGGTCATTGGAAGGCCTTTAAGGACTGTCATTAAGCTAAGTAAATTACCAAATATTCTTCCAGGCTTTGCTCTTATTAATTCAGCCGCATCAGGGTTTCTTTTTTGTGGCATTATACTTGATCCAGTAGTGTAGCTTTCAGGCAGTTTAACAAAATTAAACCTATCTGAGGACCAGATTACTAACTCTTCGGCTAATCTTGATAAGTGAATAGCTATCAAGGATGAAGACGACATAAATTCAATTGCAAAATCTCTATCTGATACAGAATCCATGGAATTTTCTGTCGGTTTGCTAAAATCAAGTTTTTGAGCAACAAAATGTCTATCTATCGGATAACTTGTACCTGCTAATGCCGCAGAGCCTAAAGGCAATTCATTCAATCTTTTCCTACAGTCACTTAATCTGCCCCTGTCTCTTCCAAGCATTTCCACATAGGCGAGCAAATAATGTCCAAATGTAACTGGCTGCCCAACTTGTAGATGAGTATATCCTGGCATGAGGAGATCATAATAAATTTCTGATTTTTCAATTAGTGTTCTTTGTAAACTTTTAAGACTAAGTTCAATTTGGTCTATTCTTTTTCTTAGCCATAATTTAATATCAGTGGCAACTTGATCATTTCGTGATCGAGCGGTGTGTAATTTTTTACCTGCCTCACCAATTATTTCAATTAATCTATTTTCAATGTTCATATGAATATCTTCCAGTTTAACTGAAAAATTAAATTCATTATTGGATATTTCTATTTCTATTTGTTTCAAGCCTGATTTAATTAATTCCAATTCATCTTTTGAAATAATATTTTGTTTTGAAAGCATTTCAGAATGGGCTATGGATCCTTCGATATCTTCAATATATAAAATTCTATCAAATTGAATAGAAGAATTAAACTCTTCCATTATTTCATCGGTAGGAGCTAAAAATCTTCCACCCCATATTTTACTATTACTTTTTTTCATTTTTAATCTATATTGGACTACTGCAAACTATCACTCAAACGACTATTAATATGAATACATCAAAATTTAGTAAAAAAATATTATTAATATTATACTTTTTAATTTTAAGTAATAATACTTCTGCTGCTGATTATATAGAAAAACTTAGAAATCCTATACAATTTCCTACATTCACTATTTTAAATAGTAAAGAAAAACCAATAATTTTAAAGTTAAATAAAGATTTAGATAAAAATGGATATGTAGTAAATTTTTGGGCTACTTGGTGTGTTCCTTGCAAAAAAGAACTTCCTGATCTTAGTTTATTAGACCAAAAACTGGAAAATTACAAAATTGATGTGTTAACGATTTCAATAGATAAAAAAAATGTTAAAGATCAAGTCAAATTTCTATTAACAAATGGTGCATCCAATTTAACTCATTTTTTTGATGAAGAAATGAGTATTTTTAAAGCGATGAAGTTAAGAGGAGTCCCTACAACTATATTAGTTGATAAAACAGGCTTAGTTATATCAAAGCATGAGGGCATTTTAAAATGGTCAAAAGACAAAGTAGTAAAAGAAATAGTAAATTTACTTAATTAGCTTTTCCATTTCTGGTACCGCCTTAAATAAATCATTAGAAAGTCCATAATCAGACACTGTAAAGATGGGAGCTTCTTCATCTTTATTTATAGCTACTATAACTTTACTATCTTTCATCCCTGCTAAATGTTGTATTGCACCAGATATTCCAGCTGCAATATATAAATTAGGTGCTACAACTTTACCAGTTTGACCTACCTGCCAATCATTTGGAACATAGCCTGCGTCTACAGCGGCTCTACTGGCCCCCATGGCCGCGCCTAGTTTATCTGCTAATTTTTCAAGAACTTTAAAATTTTCACTGGATCCTAGTCCTCTTCCGCCTGAGACAACGATATCAGCTGCAGTTAATTCAGGACGTTCATTTTTTGAAAGTTCAGAGCTTATATATTTTGCTAAGTTAGTGTTTTTAGAAGGGTCGGCAGACACTATTTTAGCTTGTTTGTTAGTTAATGTAGCTTTCTCAAAAGCTGTAGTTCTTACAGTTATAATTTTACAGGCATCACTACTTTTACATGTCGCAATAGCGTTACCTGCATATATTGGTCTTTTAAAAGTTTCATGATCAATAATTTCAATTATATCTGGAATAATCATTACGTCTAACAATGCTGCTAAGCGTGGTGCTGTGTTTTTTCCATTTGCTGTGCTTGCAAACAAAATATGCGTATAATCATTCGCAATAGACTTAATTAAAAGACTTGTATTTTCAGCTAGGGGTTTTTCATAAATAGCGTCATTAGAAAATATAACTTGATTAACACTTTCGATTTTACTTCCAGCGTCAACTACATCTTTGCAATTATAACCAATTACTAATAAATCTGTACTGCCAAGTTGTTTAGCAGCATTTACGGTATGTAAAGTCGCGGGCAATAAGTCAGTATTATTGTGTTCTGCTATAACAAGAATATTCATTTTTTAACCTCATACTATTTATATTACTTTTGCTTCGTTTTTTAATTTGTCAACTAGCTCTTCAACTGTTTTTAACATAATCCCAGATTGACGTTTTGTAGGTTCTTCAACTTTCAAAATATCTAGCCTTTGTTCAATTTTTAAATTCAGCTCATCAACTTGAATTTGATTTATTGGTTTCTTCTTTGCTTTCATAATATTTGGAAGGCTTGCATACCTTGGTTCATTTAATCTTAAATCTGTACTGATCACAGCAGGTAGTGCAACTTCTATATTTTCTATACCTCCGTCAACTTCACGACTTACAACTGCTTTTTTGTCTGAAATCTCAACTTTACTTGCAAAAGTAGCCTGTGGCCAACCAAGTAAAGCAGCAATCATTTGTCCAGTAGCATTCATATCATCATCTATAGCCTGTTTCCCTAAAATCATTAGATCTATACTTTCCTTCTTAGCTACAGATGAAATAATTTTAGCTATGTTAAGAGGCTCAAGAGTATTTGTAGCTTCTATAAAAATTCCGGAGTCAGCACCCATGGCAAGAGCATTCCTAATAGTTTCTTGAACTTGAGTTGGTCCAATTGAGATAGCAATTACCTCAGTAGCTATTCCCTTTTCTTTGAGTCTTAAAGCTTCTTCAACAGCAATTTCATCGAAAGGGTTCATTGACATTTTTACATTATCTAATTCCACGCCGGATTTATCGCTTTTAACTCTAACCTTGACGTTATAGTCAACAACTCTTTTTACAGGTACTAAGACTTTCAAGTTAAACTCCTTTTTCACATCTATCTGTTATAAATTATTTTTGATTTAAACCTGGTATCCACAATATATCTCTTAATCCATTTTCATTCAAAACTCTACACAAAACAAACAATAAATCAGATAACCTGTTTAAATATGTTAATGATTTCATGTTGATTTCTTCTTCACTTGAAAGTAAACTTGTATCTCTTTCAGCTCTTCTAGCAATTGTTCTTGATACATGTAATAAAGAAGAAGCTTCTGAACCACCAGGTAGAATAAATGAATTTAATGCTGTCAAATCGGCATTATAGTGGTCTATTCTTTTTTCAAGTTTATCAATTTGACTTTTTTTAATTCTAAGTGGTGGATATTTTTGTTTACCTTTTAGTTTAGGAGTTGAAAGATCTGCACCTAAATCAAACAGGTCATTTTGAATTTCTTTAATTAAATCCTTAATTTCAACTGATAAGGGATTTGAATTATCTTTATTTAGACAAAAATAAACCAGACCCAACGACGAATTTAATTCATCTACAGATCCATATGCCTGCGGCCTTGATGAATGTTTAGGAACTCGACTCCCATCAGTCAAGCCTGTTGATCCATCGTCACCAGTTCGAGTGTAAATTTTATTTAGTTTAACCATTAGAATATCTCTTATACATTAAAAGACACACAAATATTAAAATAGCCACAGCTTGAAAT
>QBZG01000008.1 GCA_003282435.1 SAR116 cluster bacterium AG-335-B03 | reverse complement strand
GGATTTAAATGCAAAAGTTCTTGAAGGTGTTTTGTCAGATTTTTCAATAAATGGAAATATTGATTCAGTAAGATATGGTCCTGTGGTTACAAGGTATGATTTACAACCCGCACCTGGCTTAAGAAGTCAAAGAGTTATATCTTTAGCAGATGATATTGCGAGGTCAATGTCAGTAGAAGCTGTAAGGGTAGCTATGGTACTGGGTCAAAACGTTATTGGAATAGAATTGCCTAATAAAGTGCGAGAGACAGTAATATTAAGAAATATTTTGGAACATCAAGAATTTCAAAGTTCAAGTTTCAATTTACCAGTGTGCTTAGGAAAAAATATTGCAGGGTATCCCGTGGTAGTTGACTTAGCTAAAATGCCACACCTATTAGTTGCAGGAACTACTGGATCTGGTAAATCCGTTGGTATAAACGCAATGATTTTATCACTTTTATTCAAACATACACCAGAAACGTGTAGATTAATAATGATTGATCCTAAAATGTTGGAACTATCTGTTTACGATGGAATCCCTCATTTACTAACACCAGTAGTAACTGAACCAAAAAAAGCAATTGTTGCATTGAAATGGGCTGTCAGAGAAATGGAAACTAGATATATGTCCATGAGTAAACTAGGTGTAAGAAATATTGACAGTTATAATGAAAGACTGATTGAAGCAAGAAAAAAAGGAGAGATACTCTCAAAAAATATTCAGGTTGGCTTTGATCCTGACACTGGTCAGCCAATTTTTGAAGATCAACAAATAAGTTTAACACCGTTACCTTTTATCGTAGTTGTCATAGACGAAGTGGCAGATTTAATGTTAGTAGCTGGAAAAGATATTGAAGCAGCTGTTCAAAGGTTGGCTCAAATGGCAAGAGCAGCTGGTATTCACGTTGTAATGGCTACCCAAAGACCATCTGTAGATGTTATCACCGGAACAATTAAAGCTAATTTTCCAACAAGAATATCTTTTCAAGTAACAAGTAAAATTGATAGTAGAACCATACTAGGTGAACAAGGTGCCGAACAACTTCTTGGACGAGGAGATATGCTATATATGGCAGGTGGTGGTAAAGTTACTAGAGTGCATGGTCCATTTGTTGAAGATAGTGAAGTTGAAAAAGTTACTAAATTTCTTTCTAATCAATCAGTTCCAGATTATGATGAAAGTATTACAGAAGAGCCAGAAAATTTAAATGATGAAAACTTTAATAATCTAACATCCAATAATAAATATGAAGATGAATTATATGATCAAGCAGTAGCTCTTATTTCAAGAGAAAGAAGAGCAAGCACATCTTTTATTCAAAGACACTTTAAAATAGGTTATAATAGAGCTGCTACTATAATTGAAAAAATGGAAGAAAATAATGTTGTGTCAAAACCGAGTAGAGCAGGGAAAAGAGAAGTTTTAATTGAGGATAATTAACGAAAACAATGAAAATTATTTCAATTTTTTTTTGGTATCTTTGTGGGTTTTTATTTTATTATTTTCTAATGTCAAAATATTAAAAGCTTCCGACCAAGTTGATGAATCGCAAATAAAGGTAGAAAAATTTTTTAAGTCATTAAACAGTATGCAAGCAAACTTCATACAAGTAGGACCATCTGGTGAAGTAAGCAATGGAAAAATATATTTAGACTTACCAGGAAAATTGCGAATTGACTATCAAAAACCTAATGATATCCTTATAACAAGTAAGGGGTTTTGGTTAACAATTCAAAATAGAAATTCAAAAACTACAAATAACATACCCATCGATAGCTCACCATTTTCCATTTTAATTAAAAAAAAGTTAGATTTTGATAGTGAATATTTAACTATTGATTTGAAGAATAAATCAGGAATAATTTCTTTAAAAATTACAAGAAGTGAAAATAATAATGCCGAGGGATTAACATTAGAATTTTCAGAAAACCCATTTAATTTGAAAAAATGGATTATAGAAGATACTTTTGGGGAAACCACCACAGTCTTAATTCAAAAAGCAATATATAATGAAAGTTTATCACACTTATTATTTTTTCCAGATGATTTTCCAGAACCAAATAATTCTGATTAAGACAAATATAAAAATAAAAGCATGATTGAGCTTAAATATAAAGAATATAATAATAATGATAGAAAAATTAGTTTATTGATTAATTGAAATAAATTTTCATTGAGTCTATTGAATTGGAACTATGAGTTTATTTAAAATTTATTATCATATTAATTAGGGTTTTTTATATAAATGAGAATTGGAACTTGGAATATAAATTCTGTAAGACTAAGATTGGAACAGGTCCTAAGATTAATAAAGGATCAAAATATCAATATAATATGTCTGCAAGAAACAAAAACTCAAGACGAATACTTTCCTTATGATTCGTTTAAAAAAATTGGTATGAATTACCAATATTATAGAGGTGAAAAATCATACAATGGTGTAGCAATTTTATCCAATTTCAAACTTGAAGATGAAAACTTTATAAATTGGTGCGGGAAAAATGATACTAGACATATTTCAGTAAAATTAAATAAAAATATTGAACTTCACAATTTTTATATTCCAGCAGGAGGTGATGAACCTGATATTTTAAAAAATCCAAAATTTGATCATAAAATTTCTTTTTTAAATGAAATGAAACAATATTTTCTAAAAGACAAAACAACAAATAAAATTTTAGTCGGAGACTTAAACATAGCACCTTTAGAACATGATGTTTGGTCACATAAACAGTTGTTAAATGTCGTTTCCCACACACCAATTGAAACAGAGACTTTATTAGCTATTATTCAAAGTGGTGAATGGGCGGATGTAATGAGAGAGATTGTACCATCTAGTGAAAAATTATATTCTTGGTGGTCTTACAGAAACAGGAACTGGGAGGTTTCAAATAGAGGAAGAAGATTAGATCATTTTTGGGTTTCTAAAAAATTATTTTCACAAGTTAAATCAGGTGTTATTTATAAAGATACCAGAGCATGGGAAAGACCCTCTGATCACGTTCCAATTATTGTAGATATTGATATTTGAAGGAAAATTTATTTGAAAATACCATTTATTAAAATGCATGGGTTAGGCAATGACTTTATTATTTTTGATAACATCAAAAACTTAAATATTCATGAAAGTAAATTTATAAAAAAAATTAGTAACAGACGAATTGGTATTGGCTGTGATCAAGTTTTAATGATTAGAGATACTGTGAAGTCAAACACTTATAAAGTTACTATGTACAATTCTGACGGTTCAGAAACTGGAGCATGTGGAAATGGTACAAGGTGTGTTGCAGATTATTTAATGAAAAGAGATAATTTGAACTCTCTTACTATTGAAAGTGTTAATGGTAATTTGCTATGTACTAGGGATGATAATGTTGTAACTGTAAATATGGGTAAACCTAAATTTGATTGGAAGGATATCCCATTAGCTAACAAACAAAATACTCAAAAGGTTTTGTTGGATGAGTTTGAAGCTTTCTGTTTATCTATGGGTAATCCGCATGCTGTTATTTTTATGCAAAACTTAGATGAACTTGAAAGTTTAAATCTAAATGTAGTTGGTCCTCGTCTTGAAAAAAATGTAAATTTTCCTGAATTTGCAAATATAGAGTTTGTATGCATTTTAGAGGATAATACAATAAGAATGCGTGTATGGGAAAGAGGCGTAGGTGTCACTAAAGCTTGTGGCTCAGGAGCATGTGCTACACTAGTTGCAGCTTTTAAAAAAAATAAAAGTTCTAAATCAAATAAAATTATCCTAGATGGTGGAAGCTTGTCTGTTGAGTGGTTAAATAATGGAACCGTAACACTCTCTGGTGAAACAGAAAAAGTCTACGAAGGAATAATAGGTGCTTAATTGGCAATAACATTTAGAAATAAGAATTCATTACCTGAGATTAAAACATTTGGTTGTAGATTAAATATCTGGGAAAGTCAGGTTATCAGTGATCATGTTAGTAAGCATGGGCATAGTGATTTAATAATCTTTAATACCTGTGCGGTTACCAGTGAAGCGGAGCGTCAAGCAAGACAGGCAATAAGGTCGGCAAAAAATAAAAGACCTGATGCAAAAATATTAGTAACTGGTTGTGCGGCTCAAATTAATCCAGAAAAATGGAGTTCCATGTCTGAAGTTAACTTTGTTATTGGTAATAAAGAAAAACTTGACGATAAATTTTGGGCTAGTTTTAACACAGATGTAAATCTTGAAAATAATAATAAAGTTTTTGTTCAAAACATTATGCAAGTAAAGAAAACATCAGAACATCTTGTAGAATCATTTAATAAACACACTCGAGGCTTCGTCCAAGTTCAGAACGGTTGTGACCATAGGTGTACGTTTTGTGTTATTCCATTTGGAAGAGGTCCAAGCAGATCAGTTTCAACGCAAAATGTGATAAATTCTATAAATTCGCTTATAGATAATGGCATAAAAGAAGTCGTTCTTACAGGAGTAGATCTAACTTCATGGGGCAACGATATCTTTGGTAAGCCCAGTTTAGGTTTATTGGTAAAAAAAATACTGAAAAACATACCTGATCTTCCTAGACTTAGACTTTCTTCTCTTGATCCTGCTGAAGTTGATTTTGAATTAATGGATGCTCTTGAGAAAGAAAAAAGATTAATGCCTCACATACATTTATCTATTCAACATGGTGATGACTTAATTCTTAAAAGAATGAAAAGAAGACATTTATATAGAGACGTTATCAATTTTATAAATGAAGCTAGAAGAAGGCGCAGTGATATTGTGTTTGGTGGAGATTTTATAGCCGGTTTTCCAACCGAAGACATACACGCTCATAATAAAAGTATAGAGCTTATAAAAGAAGCAAACATTACTTATGTTCATGTTTTTCCTTATTCAAAAAGAGATAAAACTGCAGCCTCAAAAATGCCTGAAGTGTTAAGTACTGACATCAAGAAAAGAGCAAAAGATTTGAGAAAATTAGCAGAAAAACAACGTGAAACCTTTCTGCAAAATCAAATCGGCACTGTACAAAACGTTCTAATTGAAAAAAATTCGGTTGGTTATTCTTCAAATTTTTCTAAGGTTAAGTTGAACGATGATGTAAAGGCTAGTTCAATTATATCAACAAAAATAGTAGATATAAATTCTGAAGGTTTGGTTGGTAATGTTTTCAATTGAATCATGAGTGAAGTTTTATGGCATTAAATTGGTTTAAAAAATTAAAAACAGGATTAAGTAAATCTGCATCAAAGGTAGAAGGTGCTATAGCTTCAATAACTGGAAAAAAAACTATCGATCAGGAAACAATTGATAACATAGAAGATGAATTGATTTTAGCTGATCTAGGAATTGAAGTTGCAGCTAGAATAACCAAAAAAATTAAAAATCAAAAATTTGAATTAAATAAAAATAAAGAAATAGAAAAATTAGATATTGCAAAAATATTAGCGTCTGAAATTGAACAAATTTTATTGCCATCTGAAAAAAATCTTTTTGAAAATGTGTCTTCTAAACCACACGTAATATTTTTAGCTGGTGTAAATGGCTCTGGGAAGACAACTACTGCTGGTAAAATAGCCGAACAATTTAGAGTTCAAAATAAAACAGTAGTATTGGCAGCATCAGACACATTTAGAGCTGCAGCTGTTGAGCAATTAAAAACATGGGGCAAAAGAGTAGGTGCACAAGTTGTTTCTGGTGTAGATGGAGGAGACGCAGCTGCAGTTGCTTTTAAAGCCCTGCAATTAGCAAAAAATGAAGGTTTAGATATTGTCATAATAGATACAGCTGGAAGGTTACAAAATAAAAAAGACCTAATGGAAGAACTTACTAAAACATGCAGAGTTCTTAGTAAATTAGATGAAAATGCTCCTCATCAAAAAGTTGTTGTTTTAGATGGAACTGTTGGGCAAAACGCACATTCCCAACTGAAAAGCTTTGATGAAGCAATAGGCTTAACAGGAATGATAATAACTAAACTAGATGGTAGTGCCAAAGGCGGAGTTGTTGTTTCATTAGCTGAAAGTTATAAAATTCCAATACATGCTGTTGGCGTTGGAGAAGGGTTAGATGATCTTCAAACGTTTAAAGCCACTTCTTTTTCTAGAGCATTAGCTGGCCTAGATGAAATATAGAGATTACTTTAACTTGACTTAAATACTAAATTTCTGTAAGTGGTCCTAATATTATTTATTAAGATAATCAGCGCGCGTCCTTGAGTTTCAAGCACGGGCGCAATTGTGGTTTAAATATAAGATCTGGTATTAATATGTTTGAAAACCTAACAGATAAACTTGGAAATGTTTTTAAAGGGCTTACCAAAAGGGGTGCTCTCTCTGAAGGTGATGTTGACACAGCCTTAAAAGAAGTTCGTTCAGCTCTATTAGAGGCTGATGTTGCTTTATCAGTGGTTAGAGATTTCGTTGAAAGGGTCAGAATTAGAGCAGTAGGTGAAGAGGTATTAAGATCTGTCACTCCTGGTCAACAAGTTATAAAGATAGTAAATGACGTATTAATCGAAGTTCTTGGATCAAATGAATCAGAACTTTTAATTGATCATGCTCCACCAGCAATTATTTTATTAGTTGGCCTTCAAGGTTCAGGTAAAACAACAACAGCAGGTAAGTTAGCATTACATTTGAAATCTAAAAAAAGAAAGAAAGTAATGCTTGCTTCTCTTGACATTTATAGACCAGCAGCAAGAGAACAACTTAGAATTCTAGGTGAGCAAGCTGAGGTTTTAGTGTTACCTGAGATAGACGGAGAAAGTCCAGAAAAAATAGCTAAAAGGGCAATGGCGGCTTCAAAAATTCAAGCAATAGATGTTTTGATTCTTGACACTGCTGGAAGGACGACTTTGGATACAGCAATGATGTCAGAGGCTCAAGAAGTTTTTAAACTATCAAATCCATCGGAAACTTTATTGGTTGCTGATGCAATGACGGGTCAGGATGCTGTTCAAACTGCAAAAGCATTTTCAGAATTGATTAAAATATCAGGTGTTGTGTTAACTCGTTCTGATGGTGATGCAAGAGGTGGTGCAGCGTTATCTATGAGGTCGGTTACGGGTTGTCCCATAAAATTTGTTGGTGTTTCTGAAAAATTAGATGGATTAGAGCCATTTTATCCAGACAGAGCAGCTGGTAGGATTTTAGACATGGGCGATGTCGTTTCATTAGTTGAGAAAGCAGCCGAAACTATTGCCGAAGAAGATGCTGCCCACATGATGAAAAGAATGTCTCAAGGTAGTTTTGATATGAACGATATGTTAAAGCAAATTGGACAACTTAAAAAAATGGGTGGTTTAGGCGGTGTTATGTCAATGCTACCTGGCATAGGTAAACTGCAAAAACAAATGGCAGCAAATAATTTCAACGATAAAGCTATTTCAAAACAAGAAGCTATTATTTACTCAATGACTAAGAAGGAAAGAATTAATGTCGCTCTTTTAAATGCTTCACGTAGAAAGAGAATTGCCTTTGGATCAGGGACGGCTGTTTCTGATGTAAATAGACTTGTAAAACAGCAACAAGATATGGCCCGTATGATGAAAAAAATGGGTAAAATGGGTGGCCTAGGTGGTTTAAAAAATATGATGTCTTCGTTAGGGGGTGGAAGCTCGAGTTCAGAACAAGTTTCAGAGAGTCAATCACCAGTTATGGATGCAAATAAGATGGCTGAATTGCAAAAAATGATGGGTGGAAATATGCCTAATTTAGGAAACATGGCAAATAGATTTGGTGGTACTGGTTTACCTGGTTTAGGCGGAAAACCATCAAAGAAAAGACGATAAACTTAATTAATTTTATATAAGGAAAAAAAATGGCGTTAAAAATTAGATTGTCTAGAGGTGGAGCTAAAAAAAGACCTTTTTACAAAATTGTAGTTGCAGAGGCTTTATCTCCACGAGATGGAAAGTTTATTGAAAGATTAGGTTCTTACAATCCAATGGTGGCTAAAGATCATGCAGAAAGACTGGTATTGGATGTAGAAAGAGTAAAATACTGGATATCAAAAGGAGCTCAGCCTACTCTAAGGGTTGCTAAAATGTTGTCCTCAGATGGTTTGGTAAAAGCACCAGTAATTAGAGACCAGCCTATCAAAAGTGCTCCAGGAAAGAAAAGAAAAGAAAGAGAGGCAGAGGCAGCTGAAAAATTAGCTTCAGCAGCAGAAGCACCAGCAGCAGAAGCACCAGCAGCAGAAGCACCAGCTGAAGAGGCACCAGCAGAAGAAGCACCAGTTGAAGAGGCACCAGCTGAAGAAGCACCAGCTGTAGAAGCACCAGCAGCAGAAGCACCAGCTGAAGAGGCAACAGCTGAAGATGCACCAGCAGCAGAAGCACCCGCTGAAGAGGATAAAAAAGAATAAATATATTTTGTCTAATAAAAATTTTTTAGAAATAGGGCTCTTTGTTGGAGTTAAAGGTATTAAAGGAGAAGTGAAGCTAAAAAGTTACACCGAAGTCCCTGAAAATCTTTTTTCTTATAAAGAGTTTTATTTAGACAATTCTAGTAAACCAATATATTTAACATTTATTAGAAAAGTTAAACAAAATCTTATTTGTAAAATTGAAAATATTACCACACGAAATGATGCAGAAAAATTAACAGGTTCAAAATTACTTATTAAGAGAGATCAATTATCAACGCTTGCAGATGATGAGTTCTATCAAG
The DNA here is from genome assembly GCA_003282435.1 of SAR116 cluster bacterium AG-335-B03. GTDB lineage: Bacteria > Pseudomonadota > Alphaproteobacteria > Puniceispirillales > Marisalimonadaceae > Marisalimonas. Next base: position 46,989 of record QBZG01000008.1, on the reverse strand, counting down.
TAGATTTATTAGGTTTTCAAGTCTATAACTTAAATCGAGAGAGTTTAGGTGAAATTATTACGTTCAACGACTTTGGTGGTGGTTTGTTAATAGAGGTAAAAAAAAATGATAAAAAATTTTATTTGCCTATGAGTTCAGATTTTTTGGAAGATATTAATTATGTGGAACGAGAGGTTGTATTAAACTTAGATCTTAATTTTATAAAAGATTAACAAGAGGAGTTTTTTGTGTGGAATGCAACTGTTCTAACATTGTTTCCAGAAATGTTTCCTGGAACCTTAGGTTGTTCATTGGCAGGTAAGGCTCTAGAAAATGGTTTATGGAACCTTAATAAAATCAATATCAGGGACTTTGCAAACAATAAAAATGGTAAAGTTGATGACGTTCCATTTGGTGGTGGGCCAGGAATGGTTATAAATGCTGAAGTTCTTGACAAAGCTTTGTCATCAGCCTCCGCAGAAGAAGGACCAAGAATATATCTGTCACCAAGAGGAATAAAATTCGACCAGGCATTTGCAAAAGATTTGTCTAAAGAACAAGGTGCCATATTTATTTGTGGTAGGTACGAAGGAGTAGATGAAAGATTTTTAATATATAATAATGTCATTGAAGTAAGTGTAGGTGACTTCATTTTGTCTGGTGGCGAAATAGGTGCTCAATTGATGATTGATGCCACAGTTAGACTTCTTCCAAATGTGATTGGAAATTCCATAGGGTTAGTTGAAGAAAGTTTTGAAAATAATTTGTTAGAGTATCCATTATATACCTACCCTAGAGTTTGGAATGAGCTTGAAGTTCCAGAGGTGTTGCTCTCGGGGGACCACAAAAGAATAAAAAAGTGGAAAACTGAAATGTCAGAAAAATTAACTAAATCTAATAGGCCAGACCTTTGGTCTAAATATATAAAATCTTAACTAGAAAAAAATTTATTAATTTGCTATGAAGATGTTTCACGAAAGGGTAATAAAATGAATGTTATTGATAAAATTGAAAAAGATCAGATGGACAAAATTGCTTCAGAAAGATCTATTCCAGAATTTGGTGCAGGTGATACTATAAAAGTTGATGTCAAAATTATAGAGGGTGATAAGGAAAGAATACAAGCCTTTGAGGGACTATGCATTGCTCGAAGTGGTGGAGGATTGAACGAAAGCTTTACTGTTAGGAAAATCTCATATGGCGAGGGTGTTGAAAGAATATTTCCAATTTTCTCACCAAAGATTGCGGCAATCACAGTCCTTAAAAGAGGAAAAGTTAGGAGAGCTAAACTATACTATCTAAGAGATAGAAGGGGTAAATCAGCACGTATTGTTGAGAAAATTCAAGTTAATAAAAAGGATAATAGTCCAAAGTTTGAAAAGTCCGAAATCAAAGAAACTTCAGACGAAAAAACTTCATAAATCGCTAGCCAGAAACTTTTTTCAATTACTCAACGACTTTAAATTGATTTCCAACTTTATGGAGATAAAAAATGAAACCTAAAACACTTTTTGACAAGATTTGGGATCACCATCTTATTGATACTCAGGAAGATGGTGCGTCATTAATATATATAGATAGGCATTTAGTTCACGAAGTAACTAGCCCTCAAGCCTTCGAGGGATTAAGATTATCTGGGAGGACTGTTAACTCACCAAAAAGAACCCTTGCAGTCGCTGATCATAATGTCCCTACTACTGACAGAGCTGGTGGAATAGATGAAGAAGAATCACGAATTCAAGTTGAAGCATTAGACAAAAATGTTGAAGATTTTGGTATTCCTTATTTTAATATGATGGACAAAAGACAGGGTATTGTTCACGTTATAGGTCCTGAGCAAGGTTTTACTCAGCCAGGAATGACAATAGTTTGTGGAGATAGCCATACTGCTACGCATGGAGCCTTTGGTGCTCTGGCTTTTGGAATTGGAACATCAGAGGTTGAACACGTTTTAGCTACACAAACCTTAATACAAAAGCCAGCTAAGAATATGCTTATTAATTTAGAAGGTGAGCTTCAAACTGGTGTTTCTCCTAAAGACTTAGTTCTTGCTATTATTGGTAAAATTGGTACAGCTGGCGGAACAGGTCATGTCATAGAATATTCAGGAGAGGCTATAAAAAAACTCTCTATGGAGGGTAGAATGACAGTATGCAATATGTCAATAGAGGCAGGTGCTAGAGCTGGTATGATAGCACCTGACCAAGTTACTTTTGATTATTTAAAAGATAAGCCGATGTCACCTAAAGGCAATGATTGGGACCTTGCAATTGAATGGTGGAAGTCATTGCCTTCAGACGAGGATGCTTTTTATGATAAAAGAATAACTATTGATGCTACTAAAATTAAACCTACTGTAACTTGGGGCACAAGCCCTGAAGATGTCGTATCTATTGATGGTTTCATTCCAGATCCAAGTAAAATTCAAGACGACGATGCTCGACTAAAAGTTGAAAGATCGCTTGAGTATATGGGTTTGAAAGGTGGCCAAAAGATTTCGGATGTTGAAATAAACACAGTATTTATTGGTTCTTGTACTAATTCTAGGATAGAGGACTTGAGATCAGCAGCTAGAATTATTGAAGGTAAAAAAGTAAAACAAGGTTTAAGAGCTATGGTTGTTCCTGGTTCAGGATTAGTTAAAGCTCAAGCTGAAGAAGAAGGTCTTAACTTAATGTTTACAGAAGCAGGATTTGAATGGAGAGAGCCTGGTTGTTCAATGTGTTTGGCTATGAATGAAGATAAATTACAGCCTGGAGAAAGATGCGCTAGTACTTCAAACAGAAATTTTGAAGGTAGGCAAGGGAAAGGTGGAAGAACTCATTTGGTAAGTCCACAGATAGCCGCTGCTTCTGCAATAACTGGAAAATTAACAGACTGTGATTCATTAAGCTAATTATTTAAGAGGATATATCATGGAAAAATTTACTAATCTTAAAGGTATAGCTGCTCCTTTTAACTTTATAAATGTTGATACTGACAAAATAATACCTAAACAATTCTTAAAAACTATTAAGAGAACAGGTTTGGGTAAACATTTATTCGATGAGATGAGATTTAATGACGATGGCACCGAAAAGAAAGACTTTGTATTAAACGAAGAACCTTATAGATCTAGCAATATTATTGTTGCGGGCGATAACTTTGGATGTGGCTCAAGCAGAGAGCATGCGCCTTGGGCGTTATCTGATTTTGGTATAAAATGTATTATATCAACTTCATTTGCAGATATTTTTTATAATAATTCCTTCAAAAATGGTCTTCTACCTATTAAAGTAACCCCCGAACAAAGAGAAGCTTTAATGGCTGATGCTAAAGATAAAGAAAACCCTGAACTAGAAATAGATTTACCATCACAAGAAATTAGGAGGCCAAATGGATCAGTGATAAAATTTGATATAGATCCATTTAGAAAAAAATGTCTTCTCGAAGGTTTAGACGATATTGGCTTAACTATGCAAAAATCGAGTGAAATTCAAAATTTTGAAACAAAAATGTCTTCTGTAAGACCATGGTTATAATAAAAAATAAAAGCTAGGAAATGTAATGTCGTCAAATAGAACATTAATGGTGCTACCTGGAGACGGAGTTGGTCCAGAGGTAGTAAATGAAACATTAAGAGTGGTCGATTGGTTGGCTAAAAACAAAAATATTAGTTTTAATATCAGAGAAGGTTTAGTTGGTGGAGCTTCTTTTGATAAATTTGGAACACCACTTTCGGATGAAACTTTGGCAGATACTATGGATGCAGACGCTGTTTTATTCGGAGCTGTTGGAGGACCAAAATATGATAGTGTAGAATTTGAAAAAAGACCAGAGAACGGTCTCTTAAGATTAAGAAAAGAGATGGACTTGTTTGCCAATCTTAGACCGGCAATGGTTTTTCCAGCTTTAGTCGATGCCTCATCACTTAAGCCAGAGATAATTTCTGGTTTAGATATATTAATATTGAGAGAATTGACAGGTGGTATTTATTTTGCTGAGCCACGTGGAATTGATGAAATTAATGCAGAGCTAAAAAAAGGATATGATACTAACTTATATACCACCCCTGAAATTGAAAGAATCGGAAGGGTAGCTTTTGATATGGCAAGGGCAAGAAATGGAAAAGTTACCTCCGTTGAAAAGGCTAATGTTATGATGTCAGGTGTTTTGTGGCGAGAAGTAATGATAAACCTTCATAAAAAAGAAGGTGCCGGTATTGATATAAATCATATGTATGCAGATAATTGTGCAATGCAATTAGTTAGAGACCCTAATCAATTTGACGTAATAGTAACTGATAACTTATTTGGAGATATTTTGTCTGATTGCGCAGCTATGTTAACTGGTTCACTTGGCATGCTCCCATCTGCAAGTTTAGGTTCAGTTGATAAAAACACTGGAACTTCATTTTTCCCTGCAAAACCGCTGGGATGTTATGGTGATGGAGGAGCAATTTTTACAAATGATCCTGAAATATATCAAATAGCCAACTCTTCTCACGTTCATGGAATGGGTAAAAATAGATATGAATATGACAGAATTGGGATGAATGCTCGCATATCAACTATTCAAGCTGCAATATTATTAGAAAAACTTGAGATTTTTCCGTCAGAGTTAAGAAAAAGACAGGACGTTGCCAATAATTATAATAAACATCTTAATGATTTGAAACTTAATATAAAATTACCTTTAATTAAAAATAAATGTGTTAGTAGTTGGGCTCAATATACTATAATATTACCTGAAAACATTGATAGATCTAAGTTGCAAGAAGAGTTGAAATCTAAAGATATTCCGACTGCAATATATTATCCCATTCCACTCAATGAACACGAACCTTACAAGAACTTTCCAATATCTAAAAGTGGCCTAGCAAATACAAATTACCTGGCACGAAACGTTTTATCATTGCCTATGCATCCATATTTAACCGAGGATGACATTATCAGCATTTCAAAAAATATTCATGAAGCTTTTAAAAATAACTAAGAATAATTAATTATTAATTTTTCTTGATACTATCAATCAGAATGTTATATTCCATCTAAATTAAGCGGGCGTAGCTCAGTGGTAGAGCATCTCGTTGCCAACGAGAATGTCGAGAGTTCGAATCTCTTCGCCCGCTCCAATTAATGTGTTCCATCTTCCGTAAGTAGTTGATATGTAAGCATATTTTGTTATGTGTGCTTGGAGGTAGACCAAATGGTAGACCATTTAAATGTTTCCTACTTATATAAAAAGCGTGGTGTGTTTTATTTCAGTAAGCGTGTTCCGTGTGATGTGAGGTCATATTATAAAAGTGACCGTATAGTAATTTGTTTGAGAACTAAATCTAATGCATCAGCTGTTCGTGCTAGCAAATCACTCTATCAAAGGCTTGATGATTATTGGACGTCTATAAGACTTACTAAGACGCAAGTTCCTGCCGAGCATATGCTTGTGAACAAACCACTTGTAAATAGTAATTCAAATGCTCCTTTATTATCTAAAGCTCTCTCCACTTATGTAAGGTTGAAAGGTGAAGGTAAAAATAAGATATTTGTCCGTACGTCTAACAGAAGAATCAAATATGTAATTGAGCTATTGGGTGATTTACGTATTGATGCATATAGCAGTAAAGACGCATCCAAGTTCCGTGACTACTTGTTAGATAGGGGCTTATTGATATCATCTATAAAAAGAATATTCTCGTCTATCCGTTCAATCATCAACTTATCAATTAGTGAAGAAGGTATAAGTTGTATAAATGCTTTCAGTAAAACTTATATGCCTGACAAAGAAAATGTTGAGATAAGAAAACCAATCCCAACTAAAGATATCAAACATATCCAATCATTATGTAGAGAATATGATGATGATTTAAGATGGGTGATTGCATTATTAAGTGACAGTGGAATGAGACTAGGTGAAGGTGTTGGATTACTTAAATCAGACATTAATCTTAATTGTGAGATACCTCATATCAACCTTATTGCTCATCCTTGGAGACGATTGAAGACTAAAGGTAGTAAGAGATATATACCACTTATAGGAGAATCTCTCTGGGCTTCTAAGAGAATCCTAGAGCATAATAAAGATAGTTTTTTTGCTTTCCCGAGGTATACCTCCCTACAAGAATGCAATACTAATTCTGCAAGTGCAGCTCTAAATAAATGGCTTAAAGAGAAACTGTCAGATGAGTATGTAATTCATGGGTTTAGGCATAGTTTCAGAGACAGGTTAAGAGCTGTTGAGTGCCCATCAGATATTATAGACCAATTAGGTGGATGGAGTTTTAAAAGCATAGGACAAGGATATGGAAAAGGTTACACCTTAGGTTTATTAGCTAAATGGTTAGAAAAGGTTAAACTTTAAGTTTGTTTTTTTCTTTATTAAAATTTTCTCTTATGTTGTTGTAAAATGTTTTGTGGTCAATTATCTCACATTTATATTCACCTAGAACACCTTTAAAGGCGTCTTTAACGTTCATATCCAAATTGTTTCTATTTAGATAAATACTAATAGTTTGGCTGTACCTATACGCAAATTCGATAGTTTTTTTGGATGATTTTTTGTGGTTACCCCACATATATAAATCGTCTAAATCTGTATTTTTATTAAAATTTTCATTGTTGGTTGGCGAAATATATATGCCTCTATAATTGTCTTTAAATGGTTTTTTTCTAAGCATAAATGAAACATATTTGTTTTCACCAATGGACAAACAATAAAGAGCTGTGTTATCTAATTCTTGTTCAGCGTAATACATAAAAGAACCAATACCTACAACTAAAATAATAATTAAAAACAAAGATATTTTTAAAAATTTGAATATGGATTTCATTATATTATTATCCAAGCACACATAACAAAATATGCTTACATATCAACTACTTACGGAAGATGGAACACATTAATTGGAGCGGGCGAAGAGTAGTTAATCTCATCTTATGTGCGCCACTTGTAGTTGTATATAAGCTCTGTCCTCAGATAATGTAATACTGAATCCCTGTCAAGAGGCACATAATGGTCTACCGTTTGGTCTACCCTAAATTATCCGTTACTAGTATAGGGTAAGTGGTTATGTAGGTGTATTAATATACCCCTCTTTAATACCACTTATGTGTATCACTTAACTGCCCCTACCCCGGGCATGGGACATGGGGGTATGGCTAGATATATATAGTTAGGGTGTGCAGCAGATGGGGTTATATAGCTGTTAACCATTTTAATGACTCATAGAGAGACATACAGAGTCATTACTCTTATCAATGTCAACTATTGGAACATCCAATGAACTCACAGTGGCTGTATGAGTCTGTATGAGTCAGGAATGATGGTCCTAGTTAAACTGGACAAGAACTCTGTCTTTATCACCTTGTAGTTCAGGTGTTTGTGAACCTGATGATTGTTGTACTACGTTCTGTTTTACATAGGCGTGAAGTTCACGTGCTGTGATTTTATCATCATTGTTAGTATCTGCATCACCTTCCATGCCCTTCATGAGGAAGTATGAGAACATACCATGTTTAGCTTCTTCTAGTGGCTTACTCGTTTGGTCACCTGCAGCTGCACTAAAGACTGTGAAGTTATTTGGTATGGATTGTTCAAGTGCACGTATTGCTATGGGTCTAGAAGCTATTAGCATGTCTGTGCCACGAGTGGTTCCACTGTAGCATGTGTCTAAGAAGACTATCACACTTCTTGGATTAGCTTGTTGAATATCTATAAAAAGTTGTTTTCGCTTTATAGCAGACTCTAACAATCTTGGAGAACCATCGTAAGGAAGTAAGAACATATCCTTGCCATTATCAGAGGCTAAGCCATGCCCAGCGAAAAAAAGATAAATATCTGTTTTATTAGTTTTAGTAGAACGAGTAATCCAATCTTTTATTGCCAAACCAATTTCAACTCTATCAGCTTTTTGATTAATAAGTTCTTTGATGTTAGATGCAGGCACTCCTAATTTCATCTTAGCATAATCGTAAAATTGGCGAGCATCTTTGTCAGCGTAAATAGCTTCAGCGTTTGTTCTAGAATAGTCTGCAACACCAATTATAAGAGCAAGTGAATTGGGATTGGTATAAACTTTTTTGTCTGCTGGGTTAAGTCTGTCAAAACTTGGGCCCGAAGCTTGTTCAAGGTTCTGACGTTCAATTGTTAAATTTTTTGAAGACTTATTCCCTTTTTTATCAAAAGCAACAATCTCAACATTTAGACCATCACGTGGAATATATAACTCAATATTATAAGTACCTTTTTTCGTTAAAGGCATCTGTTCACCATCTACCAATATTTCAACTACTTCTGTATTGTCAGTTACTCTTCCTGAAATTATAGCGTTTGCGCCAGAAATTCTGTAAGAAGATATTATTGTGGGTTTTTGTGTGTCATTTTTTATTTTTAATTTCTCTTTCTTTTTTTTTGCCTTAAGTGCTGCTAACTTTCTTTTTAATTCGTTCGCTTCACGCTTAACTTTGTCTAATTCCTTTGAGTTTGAAGCTATGTTAGTATCGTTTTTATTCATTTTTTTTATATATTCACCATTTTTAAAAACACCTTCAAGTACAGAACCATTAGCAAATGTAAATACACCCTTACCATGAGGTTTATCATCTTTATGTTCTCCAATATATTTATCTCCATTCGCCCATTGATAAATCCCATCACCATTGCCTTTATCATTTTTGTGTTCACCAATATATTTATCACCATTAGCCCACTTCATAGTGCCTTGACCATAAGCAACATCATTTTTGTGCAGACCAGTATACTTACTTCCATTTGAATATATAAAAGTGCCTTTACCATTAGCTTTACCTTTAATATGTTCACCAAAATATTTATTGCCATTTTTCCACTTCATTGTTCCATAACCATGCGCCAGGTCATCTTTATGTTCTCCAATGTATTGGTTGCCATTAGCATAATTAAAGACACCTTTACCATTTGCTTTACCATTCTTATGTTCACCAACATATTTGTTTCCATTTGCCCAGGTCATAGTGCCCTGACCATTTGCAAAATCTAATTTAAATTGTCCGACATATTTTGCTCCATCCTTCCAAACAAGAGTTCCAAAGCCATTAAATTTGTTGTTTTTAAATTCACCATTATATTTTGCACCATTTGAAAATTTATGTATTCCAATGCATAAATGTTTGTAATTTCTGTTAGAACATTTTGGTAATGATTTTTTCGACGATTTACTAGTTTCTTTTTTTACCAATATGCTAGCAATTTTACTTTTTTGTTTTTTTAATTTTTTTGAATATTGAAAAACATTTTCTTTCCAAATACCCTCTAAGATTTGGCCGTTAACTTCATAAAGAGTACCTTCACCACTATATTTATCATTCTTAAAATGACCTATATACCTTTTACCACTTTTAAAAATAAAGGAACCATAACCATTTCTTTTTCCATTTATATAGCTGCCAGTATGTTTGTTTCCATTACCCCAACTCATGGTTCCCTGACCTTCTTTTAAATCATTTTTAAACTGTCCTTCGTACTTGCTGCCGTTTGGATATTTGAAAGTACCATAACCATGTCTTTTACCGTTCAGATATTGACCTGAATGCACGAAACCTTTGAACTTATCATTAGCTAAATAATAGTATGTCCCGTAACCATTAAGAGAGCCATTTTTATACTCACCTTCATATTTGTTTCCATTATTGTGAAAATATTTTCCTTTCCCATGTCTTTTTCCGTTCTTATATTCTCCAGTATATTTATCACCTTTAAACTTATCATCGGCGAGGTAAAAAAATGTTCCCTCTCCATCAATTTTATTATTTTTTTGTTCTCCGACATACTTATTACCACTTGGAAAAATAACTCTTCCTAAACCATGTCTTTTTCCATTTTGCCACTCACCCTCATAAAAATAACCTTTGTATTTATCATTTTCTAAATGATAATATTTACCATACCCATGAAATTTATTATTTTTAAAATCTCCTACATATTTTCTTTTTGAAGAAATAACAGTTCCAAAACAGTTGTGCTTTCTTCCAGATACTGGACAGTTTCGTAATTTATTAATTTTTTTATTATTTTGAGGTTTTATTTCTGAAGAAGCTGTTATGACTTTTTCACTTCTACATTTAACATTCCGTAAATTCAATTCTTGCAGGGTAGCGTTATAAGCTTCTTTATTAATATTTTTCTTATTTTTCCAGTTTTTTAGATTGTTACACAGCTGAGATGAACTTAATCGTTTAACTTTACAATTTGCGTTATCAGAAATTGCAAATAAACATTCTATATCGCCTTTTTGATATTTTAGAGATGAAGCAACATCTTTGGCTGACTTACAGCTCGTCAAAAATATAAATAATAACGAAATAACTATAATATTTTTAAAAATAATCATTATAAAATTATGTTAATTAATCTGGCATTTGTGAAGGTCCGTAGCTGTAAATCAAAAGATTGAAACACAACCTTGAACAGTCAATAAAAGTATTACAAATATTACTGCTTTTATTATTGTTTTATCCATTTTTATCTCCTTTTGTATTAACTTTTATAATTTTAAAATCATTATCTTTATCATCAGTTAACTCTTTTATTAGACTTCCTAACTTATCACTTTTTTCTAAAATAACACTTTCACCTTTTGATAATCTTTGAAGAGCGTCATGAGAATTATTAGCTTTTAAAAAATCTTTATTAAGTAGAGAACTTGTGCCTGCAGAATAAAAATAATCAGCTGCTCTTTTTTTATTTCCTTTGTTCTCTAATAACAAACCAGAATTAAAATAAGCATAGCTATTTTTATTATTTATTGAGATAGCTTTGTTATATGCTGCAAGTGCTTTATCTGATTGTTTTAATTTTGAATAGGCATATCCAAGACCATTTAAGTAATCACTGTATATTTTGATGGCAAGCGCATCTAAAAAAGTTGATGCTGCTTTTTCGTATTGATTGAGCATTAATTGCGAACGACCTTTTAGAAATATAAGTTTATGATTATCCGAATTTGATTTTAAACTTGTATTGATTAAATCTATTACTTGACCGTATTGACCAGAGGCAAATAAAACACTTGGAGACTTTTGTTTTTTGTTAACTTGTTTCGGTGGTATTGTGTTTCCGTTAGTTTTAGGTATCGCAGCATGTTTTAATTGATTTTTATTTTGAACATTAGTTGTTTCTGGAAGTGTTTTTAAAACACGTCTTACTACTGTATCAATCATTTGATATGCGACTTCCTCCTCAGTATTACTTGACGCTGAAAATAAACCTGTAGCCAGGCCTATTGGAGAAAAAGGTATAGAACCTGCTCTAGATGTTGCTGTATGGCTTGCTTTCCAAAGAACTTTATTGTTCTTATCTTTTAAAAACAAGCTAAGGCCTACATTTGTAGACGAATAAGCAACATAAAAATCATTTTTAAATTCAGTTATAGTTCCCTCTAATAAGGCATCACAATCTAAATTTTTTAATATTAATTGATTGGTATTTGAAGATTTCATAACAAAAGCTACTTTATGAAGCTCAATATCCTGATAGTTTTTAGGAGATAAATGTCCATAGATGGCATGTCTAATTAAACTAACTTTATCTAAAGATTTGTATTCATTTACATTAGAATTATCTTTGATTTTCCCAATAGCTATACAATTAATATCATTTGGGTTAAAATTTTCTGAGAGAGAATACTGAACTTCTGGTAATATGTTTTTATTTTGGCTAAAATTGTCCACCTTAGAATATTTGGGAGTCTGGCATGAACTCAGCAAAAAACATAACAGTATAGTTTTAATAAGATTGTAACCAATTTGTTTAAAGGTCATTATATGCCTAATTATAAATTTTTAATCCTAATTATCTATTCCTTTACACTAGCATGCTTCAATATCAAAGCATATGCAATTACAGAAAATCAATATTTTGTTATCAACAAACTAATAAATGAAGAAAATATAGATAAAGCGTTTTCTGATTTAAAAGTTCTTCAGAAAAATGAAACTAAATTATCTGCTCGGAGTCAGATTTTAATTGGTAAAATTTATTTAGCTCTAGAACAGCCCGCAAAAGCATTTAGCTTTTTTGAACAAGCAACCTTCACCTCTGTGTCAACCGACGACCTAGCATACGCTGGGATGTCAATGTCAGCTATAAAGTTAGGTAATTTATCTGAAGCTAAAACTTATGCTGAAAAGGCTCTTAATGAAAACCTAGACTTAGTTGAAGCTAAATTGGCGCTTGGTTTAGTGTTTTCAGATTATGGTCAAATGGAAAAAGCAGAGACCTATTTTAAAAAGGCTATTCTTGCTAGTCGTAATTCACTTATGTCTGTGCGAACCTACGCAAGTTCTAAAATGAGACAAGGAAGATATAAAGAAGCAAGAAATATTATTACCAATGCTTTGCTTGAACAAAAGTCTAATGCTGCAACAACAGACTTGTTAGGAAAGATATTTTGGATTGAAGGTGATATAAAAGAGGCAGTAAGACTTAGAAGTGATGCGTCTGAAATGTTTCGAAAATCAGGAAATATTGAAAGAGCAGAACAAATTGTATCATGGTTAAATACTGCAGCTATGCCAAAGGTAAATGAAATTAGGAAAAGCGAGCGTGTTGAAAAAGAAAAGATAGAAAAAAAGAAGGTTGAGAATAAGAAAATTGAAAAAAAACCTGGCTCATCCAAACCTAAATTAGCGTCACCTAAAAGAGCAACTTTAAAACCAGACACTAGACCAGAGGAAATATTTGTTGATAAAGACAAACCAACTTACACGGGCAGCGGTGTTATATTAAATGACGGGGAATGGGTTGTAACAAATAGACATGTGATTGAAGATTCCCAATATATCGTTGTTCGTAATGGTTTGGGTAAAGTAAGGGAAGTAGAATCTGTTGAAGTTCCTACAGATGAAAACATAGACTTAGCCTTGCTGAAATTAAAGAAACCATTTCCACGTAACTATAGTTTATTATTCAGTGATATTAAAAGTCCAAAAGCTGGCGAACAAATTTATGTAATGGGCTATCCTATGTCTACTATTTTAGGAAGATATAATCCTTCCATATCACAGGGTATAGTAAGTAAAACATCTGGATTTGGTGAAATGACTGGCGAATTTCAGATAACAGCTAAAATCAATAAAGGAAATAGTGGTGGTCCTATTTTCAATGATAAGGGAGAAATTATTGGTATTTCTGTTGGTAAATTGAATAAAACTGAGCTTTTAAACCAAGATGGTTTTATACCCGAAGATGTAAATGTTGGAATATCAGGTGAAGTTTTATCAAATTTTCTTAATATGCCTATCAAAGCTAATTTAAATGAAAGCGAAAAATATGATGCATCTCAGATTTATGAGTATATGCGACCATCTGTCGTATTTATTGTCAGTCAGTAGTACTTTAATCTTTCTAATTTTTATCTCTTTTAAATCAACTGCTGAGATTGTAAATGGTGAAGGAATTTATGAATTACCTAACAATATTTCTGTAAAAGACGCTTGTGATAATGCTGAGCTTAGTGCTCAGTACGATGTTTTAAGGAAGCTTGGATTGGAGAGATTAAAGTCTAATCAAGTTGAGGCTTGTACTGATTCAGGAGAGAAAGCTAATTGTCAATTTTATCAAAGCACATTCAATTTTGTAACTGGTGGTTACATTAAAAATTATGAGGTCATAAAGAAAAATTCTGAACATTTCATCAATAATTTTAAGTTTTGTCGTGTAGTAATTAAAGCTGAAGCATATAAATATAAAGGTGAACATGACCCTGAATTTATTCTATATGCTGACGTTGGAGATAAAGTTCGTTTTTTTGAAGGAAGTCCATTAGTTATTTATGCAGATTTGTCTGAAAAGGCATATATAAATGTACTAGGATGGTATCCTGACATTGATAAAGAGAATTATTATAAACTTTACCCAAACGAGTTTGAGAAGGATAATTTTTTAAAAAAGAAGTTTACTATACCAACAAGGGATAATTCAAACAGATATGAGCTAAAATTGAATTTCCCAGAAAATTTAAAAAAGGATGAAACGCAGGAGTTTATAATTGTTCTTGCAACTAAAAGAAAATTTGCGATACTCAATAAGATAAAAATTTCAGAACTTTTATCTAGATTAGATGATGAGAATAAACATAATTGGTATATGCAAAAGATTGGTTATTCAGTTTTGAGGAAAAATTAATGAAAAAAGTAATTTTTATTTTATCAGGTTTAATAATACTTGCTGTAAGTTCTTGTGGTCCTAAGCCAGGAACTCCAGAAGCTGCTCTGAAAATAAGAAAAGACCAAATAGAAAAAGTAGAAAAAAAGGTTGAAGAAACTGTAGATAATATTCCTAAATGGTGTTTAAACCCTCCTGTCAGTGACTTTGCATTAGCTGCATGTGGAACTGGTGAATCAGCTAGTATGAATATGGCCAGAAACAGAGCAATACTTGATGCAAAACGTCAATTAGCTGACAGTATTGATAGTGAAATTTCTTCGCGTATGGAGGATTTTTTAAAATCAACTGGGATGGGTTCAAATGAGCAAGTCAAACAAGCAAGTGAGATAGTTACTAAAAATACAACCATACAAGCAAAATTAATCGGTTATAAACAAACAAAGACTGACGCTATTAGTATGGATGGAAAATATCAATTTTATGTACTAATTGAATACCCTATTGGTAAAGCTAATCAAGCTCTCTTGAATACAATTAAACAAGATGAAGTCCTCAGCACTCAAAAAGATGCTGACAAAGCTATGGCAGAACTAGAAGCAGAGATTGATAAAAGAAGAAAAAAATAATTCGTTAATTAACATTAAGATTTAAGTCTAATAAATAAAAGGTGTTATCATGTTTAAATTTTATTTTTTAAAAATTATTGCAACAATATTCTTATTTTTATTTTTATCAAAGACCGTTTATGCTCAAGGTGCTGCTGCCGACCAATATAAACAAATGGGTGGTATAGCTGGTCTAACAGAAGTGTGTTTTAAAACCAAAAATCTAGAATTAGCCTTATTTAAGCAAATTGGTCAGTTGTTTTATACTCAACCTGAGATGGGACAAATGATGTTTGGACTTTTATATTCTTACTTTGATGCGAAGTCAGTGGCTATGGAAAAAAAAGTTGTATGGAATGGTACTACGCAATCATATAATAAAAAGCAATTTGACTGTAACAATGCAGTCGATAAAAAACTTATAAAGCAATTTGAAATGCAATTAATGAACGGTTTAAAATCTCAAGGTTAAAGTTTGACAATTTAAAGATATTTTCCTATGTGGTTATGGTTACACGTTATTTGCACTCTATATTTATGATTAAATAGGGGAAGAATTAATAAAAAAGCTGTAAAACTTTCGCTAAATTTAAATTCAAATAAATTATTATAATGGTTAATTATTTTTCTAAATTAAGGTTAATACTAACAATAATTTTTGTATTTTTAACTTTTATAAAACAATCATATTCAAATGAGTTGGATAACATCTCTGCTTGTGCTGGTGTAGTAATCGGTGACGGAGCCTCAGAGTTAAGAGACCTTGAAAATGAGAAAAATTTTGATGATGCTTTTGAGCTTGCAATAAAAGCTTTTTATGGTGAAGGATTATCGGGTAATCGTTCTAATGAAGATATTGTAATAGCTGAAAATATTATAGCATCAAATGTAGACAAAATTTATATGCAACCCGAATGGACTGCAGAGGTATATCAAGAGGTAATTCGTTGCTATAGGATTCTAGGATTGAAGGTTCTCGAAAAATCAATTATTATTAAAATGAACATTAATATGATTAACCAATACTTAAATAAATATAAAGCTAGATTTAAAAGGATGATTAAGGCTGGATGATTAAGGCTAGATAATTGTATAATGATGGACCTAGTTAAACTTTACAAGGACTTTGTCTTTATCACTTTGCAGTTCAGGTATTTGTTAGCTTGATGAAGTATCAAAATTAAATAATTTGACTAAAATAATTTTTAATTAACTACCCTAGTATTTTGAGGTTATTCCAGGGCATTCTTTTATCAAGTCAGAATATGCCCTATCGTATCTTTCTTTAGTAGCATAATCTGGTAATTTTATTTTGATACTTTTTTGTGGTCCTACTGGTAAACTTAACAAAGAAGCAGCAATATTTAATTCCTCTTTAGTTTTAAAATTATGAGAATATTTTATCCCTTTAATCCTTTTATTCCATAGATGTGAAGTTCTGTAGGTTTTTTTAATTGATTCATTTTATACACTGTAGATTTCCAGATAGCTTTGTTCAAATCATACTTAACATAAATTCGTTTAAATGCATGACTACACATTGGATAGGTGGTTTCAAATGTAATTATGCATCCATCACTCGTAATGTTTTCTAAATCATTATTTAAGAAGCCTTCATTTCCAAATAATATAAATCCAAAAGCCTTATAAACAGTTATATCATTTGGGCCTTCATCACTGATGATTGATGAATTAACTAGCTTGATATTTAAATTTAAAAAGATAAATGAAAATATAAAAATCAAAATTTCTGGATATTTGTACATAAGATTACTAAAATCTCGTTGATTTTCCAGGACACTTATTAAATGCCAATTTCCATGCTTTTTGTAATCTGTCTATTGGAATATTTGCATAAGTTGAGAAATAAAATTTTCCATCCGAAGATATCATTTTTATTTTTTGATTTTTTTTAATTTCTGAATATATTCTAAAAGCAGTCATATTGATTTTCCTGTTATCAATACTCTGTCTACGATTTGAAAGTGCACATTTTTTAAATTCAACCCAGTAATTATATTGTGTTCCCTCTAAGTCTCCAGTTGTAGAAAAATTGTAAACCTGTTCCATTAAAGTTTTGTTGCGGGATTTGTAAGCAAGCCAAAGTTGTTTTCTTGTATTACCAAGTTCTTTTTGTTTTTTAAGTTCACCTTTATTTTTTTCTTCAGCAAGTCGTTTTTGCTCAATTAGTTTGTTACGTTTTATAAGACGAACATTCATAACCTTATTACCATTCTCAAAAATTGTGGAAAGTACTGGATGCGCCTCTTTCCAAACAAGCATAAGTACAAATGTAGTACTATTCCAGTAAGAGTAATCTCCACTGTTGTAATTGAAGTGAATACAAGATTTCTTTTCTAATGGAATACGTTCTTGAGTAATATTACCATTATCATCAACTTTCTTTTTAATTTTAAACCTTTGTTCAAGACAAGTATCATTTTTTAAATAATGTAAAAAACTATATTTAATAAAATTATATAACTTTGGTTTTTTTATTTTGATTTGTTTTAGGCAAGCAGAAAAGTTTTGGTCTGCAACTGTCAAAGTATTTTTATTTATGCTGAGACCTCTAGACTTTTTAGCATTTGCATCTTTAAATTTTTTGTTTATCCATAAAGTTGACGCTTCAATTCCATCCCAACGAAAATGACCATTCATTGTATCCAACAACTCATGATTCTTCAAAGGACTCTTAAAAAAAGGATGACTAAATACCTCACAGATTTGTGATGTTGTAGCAATTGTTCCTACCTTTACAAAATCATCCCAGTTATCACTATTTTTTCTAACCATAAGGGCTTTAGAAGAATTTTGGACTATTGGTACTGTAGATGGTTTTTTGAAGATTGGGTGCTATAGACCTGTTTTCTTTGGCTATGCTCATCGTTGATACTAGAGCTATGATTATAAAAACAATAAATTCTAAATTAAAACTAAACATTATTTACCTACTATGGATGAAATTTTATCATTTTACTTCATAGGTCATTTGATTAGACTAGCAAGTTAGGTCTTGTTTGTGAAGTAGTTAGAGTGTGTAGTTAAAAATGTTCCCGTAATGGAAAGAGCCTAAATATTACTACTATTATAATATAGATTATGTCTTTCCATTCTTCTTTTATATCCATTAGTTGGTGAACCTTTAGTAAGATGATAGAACATATCTATGAAATAATCATAATCTAATGACCTTGAACTATAGAGGTCTTGTTTAGTCATATTCTTATTATATTTTACTTTTACTTTATTAACCTTCATTACTCTCTCAAATGCTTCTTTCATCAATTCGTGTAATCTGTTCTCTTTTCCTAATTGTACAACAAAGCTGTCATGTACAGATAGTATAGCTGTATCTCTCTTTATAAAATCATCATTAATACTACCATGATAAAATTCTCCACCACAGCCATTTATTCTAATTTTGTAAATATATTTATTATTATTCATTATTAAAACTTTATACTAAATCAATGTGTTAACACGTCATATTGAAGTGAAATGGTGCGCTCTGAGGGAAAGTTCTATGCCTATCTAATGCACCACACACACTGTTACATAAGCTCTAACCTTAGATTATGTATTACATTCTTAATGTCAATACGCACGATATGTGCATCAGTTTGTGCATCACTTAAAAAGTCGCTACTGAGTACAGGGGTTCTGTGTCACCTCTGTGTTATTATAATTTAACTACAATAACATTTATATGTAGCACTTAACTGTAACACTATAAGTGTAATCTACTCCATGCATGAACCACCCGGGGTATGTACGTATATATACATATGCTCTTACACAGATGGGGTCATATAGCTGTTAACCATTTTAATGAGTCATAGAGAGTCATTCAGAGTCATTACTGTTATCAGTGTCAATTGTACATCCAATGTGAATACAGTGGCTGTATGAGTCTGTGTGAGTCAGATATGGATATAGTGCACACCAATATGGAAATATTACTTATGGTAGTGACGGTACAAATTGTATTACAATTGGTAATACATCTTTTTGAAACTAATATACTATAATAATATTATATAAAGAAGATATTAATATTTAAGCAATAAGAAAATATATAATAAAGACACAATATTTATAACTTGAAAATAATTTCTACTTAATTAACATATATATTATTATTAATAAGAGATTTGTATGACAACACGAACAAAGCTATTAATAAGTGTTTCAGCAACAGCTTTAACAGTTTTTATTTCATCAGCTGCTATTTCACAATCATATTATTCATTTGGTAATAGTTTATACGGAAGTGACGGCTTTAGTTCTTATTCCATAGGGAACAGCACATATGGCGATGATGGTTATAGCTCATACTCCATAGGAAACAGTACATATGGCAATGATGCTTATAGCTCATATTCCACAGGAAACAGTACATATGGTAGTGATGGTTACAGCACTTATTCATCTGGCAATTCAACTTACGGTAGTGATGGTCGAGGTTGCTACTCTATTGGTGACGCAACGTACTGTTCAAATATTTCTTCCTGGTAAAGTAAAATTTAAGAATTTGATGATGTGTTTAAATCTCTTAAAAAATTGAAAAAACATAATATTTACAATCCTAAAGAAGTTGAAGTAGGTTGGTTTATAGAAGAAAATCAAGCTAAGTTTGTTTTTACTGAACCTCAGTCACTTTTCAAATCAAGAAATAAAGCTTTGTCTAATAGAGCAGTTCAAGCTTGTCCTGCTGTTAATGAATATGAAAGAGATTTATTTGTAATTAATAATCCTTTTGATATTAGACTAAGATGCATTAAAAACGGCGACACTTATGATTTACATATAGTTGAGCAGGGAACAAGAATTGACGATGATTTAATTCCTAGATTTGTTTTTTTAATGCAACCTCATATTTGGAGGTCACCTAATAAGCCAGTCATACAAATTAAAATGCCCTATTTTTTCTTATCAGATGAGCCTGTATATATGTCTCAATTAAGTCCATACATGAACGAATCTGTTCTCAAATGGCCAGGTATTTTGATAGGTGGTAGGTTTCCTATAAATATTTGGCCAAGGATAATGAATTGGGCTTTTGAATGGTGTGATTTATCAAAAGACCTTATTTTGAGGAGGGGCGATGCTCTATGTTATCTCTATTTTGAATCACAGAATTTAAGAAGTAAAATTAAAATATTTGAAATAGAGGAAACAGAAGAATTAGTTGAATATAGAAAAGGTATCTCTGCAACACCAAAATATATGTCAAATATCTTTTCATTATTTGAAACAGCTGAAAAAAGAAGACCAAAAAAATTATTAGTAAGGAAATCCAAATGAGTAGAGTTTATATAAATGGCGTTCATGATTTTTCATATGATGGAAAAAATCTTTCATTTTCTCTGACAGACACACATCAAGTTAAAACAGGTGAAGTAAGAAAAAATGTTTCATTTCATTGTGTGTCGGAAATACAGGTTATTGAAGATATTTGTAAATATATCATTAAAGAGATTGATACCATTAAATCAATGTCAAAAGACACTGAAAAAGAAACTAAAGTTGATAAAAACATATCTGAAGATAAAGATAAAAGCCTACATTTAGGTAGGAAAATAGATTCTGTAGACTTGTCGCATGTTTAGGTAACTTGGCTTTCTAACTAACATATTAAACTAAACAACCCCATCTGCTGCAGACTTTAACAATGCCATACATAACTATTAATCAACTATAATAATAAATTTAAGATAAGATTAATAAGTAAATGTAATCCATTAATATCTCTACTGGGTTCAACAACGGATTAACAATCATTGCTAATACAATCACAGATAATATTGAAAAATATTTGATGTATTCAAAGAAATAATTTTCATCTTCAACGATTACATCTTTACCTTCTACAACATATCTTTGTGGTGTTATTTCACCTTCTATCTCACCAAGTCTGATTAGATTGTTACGAATAGACTTTTGGCTGCGATTAAGATTTCTACAAATTTTATAAACAGAATAACCTTCTTCAAACATTCTACGAAGTTCAGCAGTTTCATGTTTTGTATATCTTCCAACTCTTCTTTTCATAATTTATTTCAACTTAAATGTAGTCCTTAAGAATAAATAATCCCCAGCACAATATAGCACACCAAATTAGCACTCTTTTTTGTTTATGTGACATGTGGTAAGCTTAATATATTAACCATTATTATACAATGAAGCTCATATGAGATATTTATTTACAATAAGTGTATTAATATTATCAATCATTCCTTCAGCAAATGCTGAAACATGGAAGTATTTCTGTACTGGAGAAGTAAATCAATTCTTCATTTCTTTTGATACAAAAAAGAAAACAATAATTACTGGCAATAGTAATCCTAAAAAATATTGGTTTAAAAATAATTATAGTTTCTGGCACTCTGCAAGTGAATATTCAGTTTATGAATACACATTTAAAAAATCATATAATAGGCTATCAGGTATTCTAAAAGTCAAAAGTCATCATCTAGTAACAAGTCAAGAAGAATGATACGATTATGAGTGTTCAATTAGTGGAAAGCAATTTTAATTCTCTTTATCAGAGATACTTTCTACTTATTTATGGATCAAAGGTGAAAAAAGAAATTAAACACAATGACCCAAAAAATATATAAGGGAATAATTTAGAATTAGAGTAATAGAATGGGTACTATTTTAAATAAAGATAGAGAGTTTTTAGAAGATGAGAGAAAGGAAATGGAGCAAATAGCTTCATCAGATAATGATTATCCAGTACTAATGATTAACCAAAACAGATATAAGGAAGGTGAATTTCCAAATGGAGACCTTTATTTAAAGTGGAGGTCTGTTAACAAAAAAATGATAGATGATGTTAATGGTAAAATTATTTGGACCATTCCAATAAAAGGTCCAATTGTGGTTTATGGACATTTAGAAAGATTAGATGAAATATTAGCTTATTGGTATCCATCGCATAAATCATTCTTAAATCTAGTTAATAGCTCTCATAGAACTGAAAACTTAAAAATTAGAGAAGATTTAATAAGTTATGCTGTAATACATAGATGTGATGGAAGAAACGTTCCACAAATCAAGTAAACTTCCGCAACAAAATTTTAACCATTTTAATGACTTAAATGAATAACCTAAATGTTAGTTTTTCGCGGCATATGTCTTAGCAGCAGTTGCGTTGAATTCTAAAGCGACACATTCAGTATCACCTTCAACCCAACCATCGTGTCCAGGTTCAATTACATATACATCACCTGCAACAAAAGTATCAATAGTACCATCATTATGTTTTGCTGACATAGAACCTGACAGCACAGTGCCAACATGACGTGCTTGGCAACTTTCTCCACCAACTACAGGTTTAATACAAGTTGACCAACTCCAACCTGGTTGAAGTACCATTTTCGCTGCAGCAACACCACCTAAGTCACAAACATGAACATTAGCTTTATCTGGACTACGTACTTCATCTGGGTTATTAAAAGATTTTTTAACAATTCCTGACATTCTTCACTCCTATATTTATTTATATATCATCTTGATATATAAATATTTACAAATCAAACCCTAAGATAATAAATTTTGATAAAGACTAGTGTTTTAAGTTTGTTGATTAATTTTAAGCCATACAAAATCTCTATATGCTCATACAAACTCATACAACCACTATAACCACATCTCATGCATCGTTGACTCTGATTACATTAACCATGATGTATTTAATAGTATGCATAGTTTTAAGTGATTAGAATTTCATCAAACTTAATTGTCTGGAATTTAATCTATTTTAATATAGCTATAAATCAAATAACTATCATACGATTTTAAATAAATAAAAGAGAATAAATAATGATTTTTATGTGTACTTATCAAGTTGATAGAGACAAGCAAAATGACACACAGGCTTTTTTTGCTAACATGACTGAAGAGCAAATTAAGAGAGAATATCCTTAAGAGGTTAAACAAATCGGTCGTTGGCATGATGCACCTAATGGCAGAGGATGGGTAGTTGTTGAAACAGATAATGTAGAAGCCTTAACAACATGGATGATGGGTTGGTCAGGGCAAGCCACTTTTCCAACTATCACTCCTGTTATGGATGATATGAAGGCTCGGAAAACTATGAAAGCAATACTTGCAAATCAGCAAAGCTAAAACTATACAAATTTTATAAAATACTATTATCGTTTAGCTAGCGTAACAATAAAGTTAGTTAAACGATTACTTAGTTTAAATTAAAACCCCCATCCGCTGCACACCCTAACTATATATATCTAGCCATACCCCCATGTCCCATGCCCGGGGTAGGGGCAGTTAAGTGATACATATAAGTGGTATTAAACTAGTAACGAATAATTTAGGGTAGACCAAACGGTAGACCATTATATGCCTCTTGACAGGGATTCAGTATTACATTATCTGGGGACAGAGCTTATATACAACTACGAGTGGCGCACATAAGATGAACTTAACTACTCTTCGCCCGCTCCAGTTCCATGACACAAAAATCATAATCATAAATTTAGCAATTTATGGTTATTTTTTGAGTAAGCTTTAATTTATGTTAAAGTTTTATAAATTTTAATTTTATAGGTTTAAATTTATCATGTTTACTAGAATTCATGTTTTGAAATTTCAAAACAAAGTTGCAAAAGACAGCCTAAAAAATACTTGTAGGCTAATAAATGATAAATTATTGAAAAGGGGACTATATAGTTCAACTTTTGTTGATGTTAATGACACAAACCTTTATGTAATCAATACATGGAAAGATGAAAAAACCTCAGATAAAGCTCATTCACAATACACTGATTTTGTAAAACAAGTTAAAGAAATGGAAGTTAATGTAGTTATTGTAGGTGGAGATGCAGAAGTTATATACTCTGATCCTTCCATATTGCAAAAATATACCAAAGTAGAATAATTAAATTATACTAAAAACTTGCTCTTTTTATAATCTAGCATCCATTTCTCAAAAACTAATATCGCTTCGTCCATATCAGCAGTTTTGTTTGGATGTTTTTTTGCTCTACCTAACATGGTGGATACAACATTTACCTGATATTTTTTGTCTCTGTCTTTTATTGCATCTATAGTATAAGTTGCTTTTTCTTTATTCTTAAATCCAAGCCCTTTTAGAGTTGTCTCAGGCTTATAGTCTGAATATAGAGATAGATTAAGAGGTTTTAACTTTCTCCTATAGTTTTCCTTACTCATTGGCATAGAATCTATAAGATCAAAAATGTTATGAGGTTCTAAAGTTAAATATTCTTTTTTTAAAGTACCATCGTAACCAATTAGTTTTATAGAAAATTTAAGACCCTTTTTTCTAAAAGACATTAATTTGACATGTCTCTTATGAAATTCTTTTATATGTTTTTGATAAAGTTCTTTTGATATTTTATAGTTACTATCTCTATAACAAGTGGTACTTAACAAAAGGACTCTACATTTCCATTTGTATTTTGCTAAATCCATTGTTTATTAATTTGTATTAACTATTTTCTGTATCAACAATATCATTTTCAGTTTTACTAACTTGATCTTTTTTCTTTTTTATCTTGCAAACTTCTTTTAAAACCAAGCCTGCCACTACTCCTATACCCATTCCTATAATAGTTCCTTTAATTATTCCTATTCCAAACATTTTAATCTCCTAATTTTCAATCCATGAAATAAATTGATAAAAACCAAAAAGAATACCAAAGAAAACATAAAGTCTAACTTGTGATCTTAATATTGGTATAACTATGATTTTTTGTATTATTGACACAATAATTATTTAATCTTTTTAAATTAATATTCAATATCACTATGTAATATTAATAAAATTTAATAGGCTAGTAACAGTTTTTTTTCTAAAATAGAATTTAATAATTTATATTAACTTCTATAATCATAAAAAATTACACCTCTATTGTTTCTGGCTTTTATAGTGTAGCTTGTTTGCGCTTTAGGCATTACTTTTTCTTCAATGATCTTTTGACAAGCTTTATAAGCATTCTCATGTTCATATTCAAATGTGCTAGTTAATCTGTGATTTTGTTTGTTCCAGACTTGTGCAACAGTTCTTCTTACTAATCCTGCTTTAGATAATTCTTTCATTACATCTTCTGTCCATACTTTCTCTTCAAAAGTTGCCATCCAATGTTCTAATTCTACTTTTGTTGCAAAGTCTAGTTCCATGCAATTCATGAACAAAGTTTCTTTAGTTATAGGTTTTACCATGTATGTCACCTGTTAATATGCAAATTTAATATGCAAAAACATTAGATAGAATGCAAATGAACGATTTTATTTCTTTTAAATTCAACCGGATTTATTATATATATTTTTAATACTCAATTTATCATTTACAAAATTAAAAATAATGAAAACTTTTTTTAAAATTTTTTTACTCATACTTTCTACATTACTTATTCAAAACAAAGCGTTTTCTTACAGTAAGAATTCTGGAAAAGTTAGTGTTAGTGTTTCAGTAAATAAAACAGATAAATCAGATAATAAAAGTGCAGATGCTAAAACAAATGCTTCAGTAAGTAAAAGCGTAGAGAGTATTACTAGCTCAAGCAAAGATAATACGCCTGTCAGTAAAACTGCAGAAACACCATCTGTTAAAGACACATCTAATGAACAATCATACTCATATGACGATAACAAAAGCTCGTCAGACAATAATTATGTTAAAAATAATAATTTTGGAAATAAGGTAGATGGTTACAAATCCAGCAAAAAATATGAAATTGCTAAACAAGAAAGATTATTTGATGCTATTAAAAACTTTAAAAATGAAGAAAGTTTAAGTAAGAGTGATCTAAAAAAAATAGATGGTTTAGTTAATAAAAGAATTAAAGAAATTGCTAAAAAAATTAGGTTCAAATTCGATAAAGATGACGAAAAACAATTCTTT
Organism: SAR116 cluster bacterium AG-335-B03; assembly: GCA_003282435.1. Taxonomy (GTDB): domain Bacteria; phylum Pseudomonadota; class Alphaproteobacteria; order Puniceispirillales; family Marisalimonadaceae; genus Marisalimonas. The sequence continues at coordinate 21,393 of QBZG01000008.1, read as the reverse complement.
GAATTTGCAGAAAATACTAATTATGACATTGGAATAATTGAAAAGAAGGCTGAGTTAGTTGACTATGTTCAAAAGACTTTTGAAGTAATGGGAATAATCTATTAACCCATATGCTGCAGACCCTATGAACATATAACCTACGTACCCCTTGTGGCACATGCATGGGTAGGTACATTTAAGTGATATTCATATAAGTATCATTTTAGAAATAGTATTAATAACAATTTTTATGTTTACATCTACCTATACTAAGAACAGTTATTTTCCGGTAGACAAAATGAGCACATTGACAGATGTTTTCATAAAATTATATCATTGAAATTGCTGAACATTATGTGAGATTGAAGCATGGTATAGGTCTATACAAATAAGTCGACGGATCTATTTAATTAATATATATGGCCAATCATATTATCAATGAATCAAATCTAATTAATTTCATACATCTCAAATTTCACTTTATTTAGAATGTGATGAGATTCTAAATCATGTTTAACATCTTTATTAGCAATGAAAAAACCAATATACTTTGAAAATTTTGGTGACCAGACTATTGAAGTCGCTTTTCCAATTACTTGTTCTTTTTTAAAAATTGGTAAATTACTGTAAAATATAGGTTTTATTTTTTCTTCAAAATCAAATTGAATTTGATATATAGTTTTATTAAATCCAATTTCTTCTTTTTTTAATAATGCAGTTTTACCAATAAAATCATAATCAGATTCAAGATTACAATATTTTCCTAATCCACAATCTTGAGGTAAATCCTTATTAGTGATTTCATTACCATAACTAAGAAGATTACTTTCAACTCTTTCTATCAAGTTGGGACATCCCACTTTTATTTTGTATTCTTCTCCTTTTTCCATAATTGAATCCCATAAAAGAGTTCCATTATTAGGATTTGATAATAAAATCTCGTACCCAGACTTTTTGCTAAAACCCGTTTTTGATATAATGATATCTTCATTGTTGAAAACAAAGTTTTTAAAATTAAAAGACTTTAAAGACTTTATCTCTTCACCAAATATTTTTACCATTGTTTGTTCTGATTTTGGACCTTGAACAGCCATGGTTATTATGTCTGTCTCGCTGACATCAGCATAATATTCCTTTGTATGGTTAATTGCTGAAGTCCAATTAAATAAATCAGCATCTGATAATGAAATTAAAAAGTGTTCTTCATTTACGCAAAAAACAACTGGATCATTTAATAGACCCCCTTCAAAATTTACTATTGGTGCATAATAAGCTCTGCCTGGAATAACGTTTGTGAAATCTCTGCAAAATAAATACTTAATAATACCTAAAGCCTTTTTTCCTCTAATTGCTATTACTTTTTGCGCACATACATCCCATAACTGAACATGTTTTATTAGGTGCAAATAGTCATCTTTTAAAGATTTAAATATTGTTGGTAATAATGTGTTATTATATACACTATATTTTTTTACCCCCGCCTTCTGGTTTCTTGAAGTAAAAGGGGTGTTTTTAATTCTGTTTGATGTAGTAAAAAAATCATTAGACATTTTAAAATCACCCCTTTAAACAAACATACTAGATTTAATTTGGACTTTTTTATGATTAGTAAATTAAGAAATTCACTGCAAGATAATAAATTTGTTTTTACTGCCGAAACATCTCCACCAGATTCAGGTAATAAGTACGCAGTTATTAATCAAGTAAAATGTTTAAAAAATTTAGCTGATGCAGTAAATGTTACTGATGGCGCCGGTGCTAAGTCTCACATGTCTGCTTTGGCAACAGCTGTTATTCTGGCTCAAAATGAAATTGAGCCTGTATTACAATTCACTACAAGAGACAGAAATAGAATTGCAATTCAAGGTGATTTACTTGGTGGGTGGGCATTAAATGTTCCCAATATACTTTGTTTGTATGGTGATGAAGTCAAAGGTGGAGATCAGCCAGAAGCAAAAGAAGTTCGAGATTTAGATACAATTAGTCTATTAAAAACCGCACGCGATATTAAAATTAACCAGAGTTATCCTTCTGGGAGAAAAATTGAAGATGCACCTAATTTTTTTATTGGTGGAGCTGACACACCCTTTGAAGTCAAAGACGATTTTGACGCAGCAAATCTAGTAAAAAAAATAAATTCAGGAGTTGAATTCTTTCAAACTCAATATGCTTTTGATGAAATGATATTGAAAAATTATATGCTCAAGTTAAATAAACTTGGTGTGACAGATAAGGCGTATTTTATTATTGGATTAGGAGTTATTAAATCAGCAAAAAGTGCTAGATGGATGAATAAAAATTTATTTGGCATTAATATTCCTGAGCAAATAATAAACAGAATTGAAAATTCTAATAACGAAAAATTAGAAGGTATAAGAATTTGTGTTGAACTAATTGAAAGATATAAGTTAATAAGTGGTGTAAGCGGAATTCACTTAATGGGTTATAAACAAGAACAGGATATAGCCTCTGTAATTTCAAATTTTAAATAATAATGTAAATTGGAATTGAAAATGCAAGATCTTACAAATATCTATAATAAAGCAAAAAAATATAGTAATTCTCAATTAAGAGCAGTAATTAGATCAGGAGAGTATAAAGGGCAAACTGCTGGTTTATCTAAAAATATGCTTCAAACAAATCTCATTATTTTAGAAAAAAAAAATGCTTTAGATTTCATGATATTTTGTCAGAGAAATCCTAAAGCCTGTCCACTTGTTGGTGTATCGGATGTCGGTATTCCTTTTCTAAAAACATTAGGTAAAAATATAGACGTTAGAACGGACGTCCCATCTTATAATATTTATAAAGCTGGAAAACTGCATAGTACAGTTCACGAAATTAGTAATTTATGGAATGAAAATCATGTTGCATTTGCAATAGGTTGTTCATTTACATTTGAACATTCTCTAATTAGGCATGGCTTTACAATAGATCATATTAATGAAAATAAAGTTGTTCCTATGTATAAAACAAATATTAAAAATGTAAAAAGTGGACCTTTTGGGAATACAATGGTTGTCTCAATGAGAATCTTTAAAAAAATTCACGTAAATAACATTATTAATATTTGTAAATCTTTTCATTGGGCACATGGAAGGCCTGTACATTTTGGGAACCCAGATGAAATTGGCATTTTAAATGTTTTTGAACCTGATTGGGGAGATGTTCCAAGACCCTTGTTAGAAGATGAAGTAAATGTCTTTTGGGCTTGTGGTGTAACTCCCCAAAATGCAATATTAAATTCTTCGGTTCCGTTTTGTATATCTCATACACCTGGTTATATGCTTATTACTGATATTGAAGAGGATGCTGAAATACCAATTATGCAATAAATCTAGAGCTTGGATTTAATTGATATTTTTTTTGCTGCAGCTTTGGCATTTTCTAGATTTTCAGCAAGTATAACTCCCATTCTTCTGTAAGACTTTAAATATGGTTTTCCAAAAATTCTAAAATCTATACTTTTATCTTCTAGAGCTTTTTCTACACCCTCTATTAAATAATTCCCTGTTGCATTTTCATCAGCTAAGATTACATGACTAGCGCCAGATCTATTCAACTTAACTTCTGGCAAAGGTAACCCCAATAAAACTCTAGCGTGAATGTCAAATTGACTATAATTTTGGGTATACATTGTCACCATCCCAGTATCATGTGGGCGAGGGCTTAATTCACTAAAAATAACTCTACTTTTTTTATCAATAAAGAACTCAACTCCAAAAATTCCAGATCCTCCTAGGTCTAATACCATTTTACGTGCGGCATCTTGTGCATTGAGAATTACATTTTTTGAACAATTGGCAGGCTGCCAACTATACTGATAATCACCTCGTTCTTGAAAATGTCCAATTGGTTCACAAAAGGAAACATTACCTGATTTTTCAAGTATAGTTAAAAGAGTTATCTCATAATCAAAATCAATAAATTCTTCAACTATTACGCGTTTTCTATTTCCCCTCATACCTTCAATGGCAAATTTCCACGAACTTTTTAATTCATCCTCGGTGGTGGCATAACTTTGACCTTTACCAGAAGAACTCATCACTGGCTTTACCGCCACTTTTGTTCCAATTTTTTTTGCCTCTGAAATTAATTGCTCTTCAGTTTCAGCGTAGGCAAATTTAGCTGTTGGCAAGCCTAAAATTTTTGCTCTATCTCTAATTCTATCTCTATTCATAGTTAAATTCACAGCCTTAGCTGAAGGTATTACATTTTTGCCACTTTTCTCTGCTTCTATCAAAACTTGTGTTTCAATAGCTTCCACTTCAGGGACTATGAAATCCGGTTTATGTGCTTTTATTACTTTATTAAATTTATCACTATCAAGCATGTTGAACACTTCATATTGGTCGCTTACTTGCATAGCAGGTGCATTTTCGTATGAATCACACGCTATTACATTACATCCAATTCTTTTGAGGCTTATTGTTAATTCTTTACCTAATTCACCGCTACCCAACAGTAATATTTTCTTCATGTGATAACCTTTTAAAGTTTAAATTGATTTTGTTCTATCTTAATATAATTGAATGACTTTTATAAAATCACTTATTTATAAATTACTTAACAAACAAATTTCTAATATTTATAATAAACGTTTTTCTAATTATAATAATACCCCTAAAGGAGTATTTTGGAATAGTAAATTATCACAAGATCTTAGATTGAATATAATTTTAGATAAAATATTAAATATTTCAAATAATGACAAATTCTCAATTGCAGATATTGGTTGTGGATATGGAAGATTGTACGAGATAATTAAAGATAGAAATTTAGATAGAAAAGCTCAATATTATGGTTTTGATGTAAATAAAAAATTTATTCAATTTTGTAAAAATAATAAAGATTTTGAAAACGTTAAATTTGAAATAGGCGCATACCCTTTAAAAGACACGGACTTTGTTGTTATGTCAGGAACGTATAATCTTACACCAACTAATAATATATCTTTATGGGAAGATTATATCATAAAAAACCTTACAAACAATTGGAAGTTTGTTGGAAAGGCTATGATATTTAACTGTTTGCTTAAAGATAAAAAAACAATAAATAAATCACTTTATTACACAGAATTAACTTGGATAAAAAAAATATGTGAGAAAAATTTTTGTAATCCTGAGATTATAAAGCATAATTTACTAAAGAATGATATAACTGTTATTCTTAAAAAATGATTTTATTGTTTAAGAGATATTATAAAGGCATTTAAGTGATATGAAAACAATTCTGGGTCCTCTAAAGGTATTAAATGCCCACATTCTGGAACTTCAATTCTCTTGACATTTTTTATATTTTTTATCAAATCATTTATGTCTTCTTCAATTCTGAAAACTTTATCAAAATGACCTGTCAAAACTAAAACGGGTAAATCAAGTTTACTCCAATCAAAATTCCAATTTGTTGTAAATCCCCCATGCATGAGTTTTGATATACCATTATAATCATCCAATCCAAGATAATTTTCATAATTTAACGCATTTTGTCTCATTTTAGATAGAAATTTTGGTGAAGCTACTACTGGTAATGTCATATCTAAAATTAGAGACGTTCCACCAAATTTTACTGCGTTTGCCATTGCATTATTTATCCAATTTAGTCTCTCACTTGGCTTTCTAAGAGTATTTATTAATACTAACCCTTTTGCTTGTATGCCATTGAATAAAGACATGGCGGCATATAGCCCACCTATTGACAAGCCTACCAAAACTATATTCTCTGGCTTAAGAAAATTAATTAGATCTACAAGATCTTTTACTATTAACTCTGCACTTAAATTTAAATCAGCTTCAAATTTACTATTTGTCTGTCCTCTAAAATTAAAAACTAAGTAACCATCATTATTCTTTTTTAAACTTTCGCCTATAGATCCATTCCAGGCAGATACATCACCTGTCAATGCATTAACAAAAACACAAGTACAGCCTCCATCTTTTGGTGGTAAATATTCATAATAAATTTCATTTTCGTCATCAATTTTAAAAATGGACATTAGTATAGTTCCTATTCATCAATAATTTGAATTTTTAAATGTTGAAAATGTAATTCTAACTCTTGATCTCTTAAAATAGCGAATTTTTCAAATTCTTCGTCATCAACTATTTTTGCTGTGAATTTTTCATCTTGATTTTCTTCATTTAAATTAGCACTTAAAACCTTTTCTGTTTCGGAAATGTTCCTCTTGATTGGTTCTTCTCCTACTCTCTCTTGGAATGTGACTATAGCCCTTAACCCTCTTTCAATAGCAGACCTTTCGTCGTCGTCTTCACTTTCATCAAAACCTACGTAAAGAGCATGGATTACATGTTGTTTTGGATCAGGCAAAATACCTATATCAAAAATTGTTTCTCCTTGAGGATTTAAATTCATATAAAACTCACTAAAACGAGCTAGAATTTCTCTTGTTCTTGATGGTCCTGATTCAATTGGAGGAGCCTTTTGTGGAGGTGGTGGAGCATTTATGCTATTCCAAATTGCAACAGATATCATGAAGCAAAAAGTTACCACTAAGGCTATGATAAAAGGGGTGGAATCTTCAAACATGTTTTCACACAACTATTTTATTTGATATAATTATAAGTCATTAAATTCTAAATCAATAATAAATTAATAAATAATTAAAAATTAAAAAAATATTCTATATATATATCATATACTTATTTAATAATATTAATGATATTCCCGAACTGAGATTTGCAATGTATACTAAATTATTGTTAGAATGATTCTTGAAAACATTATTCAATGTTTTTTAAATTAACAAAAAAAGGTTTGTAATTTATTTACAAGCGGAAACAGGAGGATAAAATGAAACGGGTATTCGGAGCTGCATTTACAATGGCGGCAACCGTAGCCGTAGGCCTTAGTTGGGCTACAATAGGTAATGCCGCATGTGGTAAAGTAAGTATAGCTGAAATGAACTGGGCATCTGCTGAATTAATGGCAAATGTTGATAAAATAATTCTAGAAAAAGGCTATGGCTGTGAAGTTGAGTTAGTTGCAGGTGCTACTATGCCAACTTTTACTTCCATGAATGAAAAGGGTGCTCCAGATGTTGCTCCAGAACTATGGGCAAATGCAGTAGCAGTACCACTTAAAAAGGCTGTTGGAGAAAATAGATTAATGGTTGCAAATAAGTCTCCAATAACCGGCTTAGGTGAAGGTTGGTGGTTGCCACCAGCAACTGTAAAGAAACATCCTGAATTAAAAACTGCTCTTGATGTTATAAACAGACCTGACTTATTTCCATACTCTGAAGATAAATCAAAGGGTGCTTTTGTTGGCTGTCCTGCAGGATGGGGTTGTCAATTAGCTAATGCAAACCTTTTTCGAGCTTTTGAAATGGAAAAAAAGGGTTGGGTATTAGTTGATCCAGGAAGTGCTGCTGGTCTAGATGGTTCCATGGCGAAAGCTGTTGAAAGAGGAGAAAACTGGTTTGGATACTACTGGTCTCCTACTTCTATGATCGGAAAATACAAGATGCATAAACTAGATTTTGGTGTTCCATTTGGTGGAAAAGAAAATTGGGATAATTGTATTGTAAAACCTGAAAAAGATTGTGCTGATCCTAAAAAATCATCTTGGGTGAAATCAGAAGTAAATAGTGTTGTATCAGCTAATTTTAAGAAAAATGCTGGTGTCGCTATGGATTATATTGCAAATAGAGTTTATCCAGGTGCAATAATGAATGGTATGTTAGTTTTTATGACAGAACAAAAAGCTTCTGGTAAAGACGCTGCATTTGAATTTCTTGAGAAACACGGTGATGTTTGGGAAAAATGGGTAAGTCCAGACGTTGCTAAAAAAATTAAAGCTAGTTTATAATTAGTTATTTAAACATAAATAATCACTACTTCATATGAAGTAGTGATTATTTTTTTAAAGGAAGGTCAGTAGATGGAGTGGTTTTTCAATTTTCCTGATATGAGCCGATCTGATTTAAGAGAATTTAAAAAGACAGTTGATTTTGCCTTCACTGACTTTTCTCGTTCATATGGCGCTGAAATTGAGGGTTTTTTTGAACCTCTTTTAATGTTTTTAGTCTGGTTTGAGAAACTTTTTATTAACACTCCATGGCCCCTAATTATTTTTGGAATTCTTGTACTTGCATGGATAGGTTCACGTTCAATTCCAGTTGTAATTGGGACATTTTTAAGCTTTATGCTTATAGGCTATTTTGGTATGTGGGAAGACACTATGTCAACTTTAGCTATTATTCTTGTAGCTACTTTTTTATGTATATCGATAGGTATTCCAATGGGAATAGCTATGGCAAGGAGTAACAAAGTTCAAGCAGTAATAGTTCCTGTTTTGGATGTGATGCAAACTATTCCTAGTTTTGTTTATCTAATACCAGTAGTTATGTTACTTGGAATAGGAAAGGTTCCTGGTTTAATAGCGGTCTGTATTTATGCTATTCCACCAATAGTTCGTTTAACTAACTTAGGAATTCGGTTAGTTGACAAAGATGTTTTAGAAGCCGCAGATTCATTTGGAGCTAATTACTGGCAAAAACTTTTTGGGGTGCAAATGCCACTTGCTTTGCCAACAATATTTGCTGGGGTTAATCAAACAATAATGATGGCGTTAGCGATGGTAGTTATTGCTTCAATGATAGGTGTCAAAGGACTTGGCCTACCAGTTCTAAGAGCTATTTCAAATCAATATCTTGCTTTAGGACTTATGAATGGATTAGCAATTGTAGTATTGGCTATTATCTTTGATAGAGTAACTCAAAAGTTTGGCTTAAGAATGCAGAAGTATAGAAATGACGGTAAGGATTAATTTGATGAGTAAAAACGACATTTTGATCCAAGTTAATCAACTTTACAAAATCTTTGGTGACAATACAAATGAAGCTCTGGAATTGGTTAAGAATGGTATGGGTAAAGATGAACTTCTTGAAAAATGCAATTGTGTGCTTGGTTTAAATAAAATTAACTTAGATATTAACAAGGCGAAAATACAGGTTGTCATGGGTCTATCTGGATCGGGCAAGTCAACCCTCATAAGGCACCTAAACAGACTAATAGAGCCAACAAGTGGAGAGATCCTAGTTAATAATCAAGATATATTAAGTTTATCACAAAAAGAACTTATTCAATTTAGACAAAACAATATGTCCATGGTATTTCAAAAATTTGCTCTTTTCCCTCATAAAACAGTGTTGCAAAATGTTGGTTACGGGCTTGCAGTTCAAAATATTCCGGAAAAGGAGTGGAATGAAAAAGCAAAAAAATGGATTAATCGTGTCGGTTTAGACGGGTATGAAACATACTTCCCTGGTCAGTTGTCGGGAGGAATGCAACAGAGAGTTGGCTTGGCAAGAGCACTAGCAACAGATGCAGAAATCTTATTGATGGACGAAGCTTTCTCAGCCTTAGATCCTCTTATACGATCTGAAATGCAAAATATTCTTTTAGATCTCCAAAATGAATTACATAAAACAATAATATTTATTACACATGATCTAGATGAAGCTCTTAAAATTGGAGATAGAATTGCTATTCTAAGAGATGGCAGCATGGTTCAAGACAGTAATCCTCAGGAAATTATTATGCAGCCTGCAGATGACTATGTTTCTGATTTTATTAAGGACATTAACCGAGCAAGAGTAATCCAAGCTAAATCAATTATGACCCCCACTAAAGTTAAGAGTTCTGGGGCTACTGTCAAAGAGGACATGGTATTAGAAGATATTCTTCAAATAATGTCAGATGAGCCTTCAAAACCAGTTACTATAGAAGATACTAAAGGAAAAGTTACTGGTAAAATTGAAATGGACAATCTAATTGAAGGTATGAAAAGACCTAAATCACAAGGAACAAACATTACTGGCTAGGCTCTCTAGATCTACCTATTTGTATCAAGTCGAATTTACTTCTCTTAAAACTATTTGGATTTAAAGCGTTTCTCATATCTATTAATAAATTTCCTTTCATACCATCTAATTGGCTTGGCGATAAACTTCTAAATTCATTCCACTCAGTCAAAATTACTAACGCATCACTATCTTTAAGACAGCTATACATATTTTTCGCGAATTCAATATCTTTAAGTATTTTTTTTGCTTCGTCCATAGCAACAGGATCGAATGCTGAAATTTGAATCCCTTTTTCTTGAAGTCTTGGAATAATATCTAGACATGGACTATCTCTCATATCGTCAGTTTCTGGCTTGAATGCCAGACCAAGAATAGAAACTTTTTTATTTTCATAATCACTCTTCAAAATAGTTATAATTTTTTCTGCCATATTATATTTTCTTTGTTGATTGTATTTTACTACTGTTTCAACTATGGAAATATTAGTTTTATTTCGTTTTGAAGTTTCTATAAGCGCTAATGTATCTTTTGGAAAACAAGATCCTCCATAACCTGGTCCAGGGTGCAAAAATTTACTTCCAATCCTCTTATCTAAACCAATCCCACGAGCAACATCACGAATATCTGCGCCTACTTTTTCGCATAAATCAGCCATCTGATTAATATAAGAAATTTTTACTGCCAGAAATGCATTGGCAGAGTATTTAATTAATTCAGCAGTCTTTAAATCCGTAAAAATAATAGGGGTCTCGATTAAATATAGAGGCTTATAAATTGTTGAAATTATAGCTTTTGCTTTCTTTGTTTCACAACCAACAATCACTCTATCAGGTCTCATGAAATCTTCAATTGCATTTCCTTCTCTTAAAAATTCAGGATTGGATACAATATCAAAATTTGCTTCTGGATTTGTTTGTTTTATTATTTTTTTAACCTCATCTCCAGTTCCTACAGGAACTGTAGATTTAGTAACGACTAAAGTATAACCACTCAGATTTTTAGCAATTTGTTCAGCAGCTTCATAAACATATGAAAGATCTGCATGACCATCTCCACGACGAGCGGGTGTGCCAACTGCTACAAAAACTACGTCAGCTTCTTTAATATTTTTATTTATATTATTACTGAATGATAATCTATTAGCAGCACTATTTTTTTTAACTAAATTTTCTAGTCCAGGCTCATAAATTGGTATGATATTATTTTTAAGGTTATTTATTTTATTACTATCTTTATCTACACAACAAACATCAAAACCAAATTCGGAAAAACAAGTTCCAGAAACCAGGCCAACATATCCAGATCCTAAGATTGTTATTTTCATAAAACTTTCCTTTATGATATAATATAATTTGCTATTCTTGACGAATTTCAAATATTACAATAATCAAAATAAGTTCACTACTAAACTAATTTTAAGGATTTGTGAATGAAAATAAAAAAAGCTATTTTCCCTGTTGGGGGCTTGGGCACAAGATTTCTTCCTGCAACAAAATCAATGCCAAAAGAGATGCTTCCTGTAGTTGATAAACCTCTGGTACAATACGCTGTCGAGGAGGCTGCAAATGCTGGTATTGAACAATTCATTTTTGTTACAAGTAGAGGAAAGTCAGCCATAGAGAATCATTTTGATCATTCGTTTGAACTTGAGAATAATTTACTTTCTAAAGGTAAACGGAATACCCTAAAAACCGCTCAAGAAATGTTGAAAATTCCTGGATCATTTGCCTATGTCAGACAACAAGAACCAGCAGGACTTGGTCATGCTGTCTGGTGTGCTCGACACTTGATTGGAAATGAACCTGTAGCTATTCTCTTAGCAGATGATTTAATTAATGGATTAAACACAACAAAGGAAATGATTAATAATTATACATCCGGCAATATGCTAGCAATCATGGATGTAAATAAGAAAGACGTTTCATCCTATGGTATTATCAATCCAGGCAAATCTTTTGAAAATAATATAACTGAGGTTCATGGCCTTGTTGAAAAACCTTCTATAGAAAAGGCGCCAAGTAATATGGCAGTAGTTGGAAGATACATAATTGAACCTGCAATATTTAATATTTTAGAAAAACAGAACAAGGGTGCTGGAAATGAAATCCAACTTACAGACGCAATAGCCAGCAGAATAGGGAAATCTGATTGTTTTGGTTATAAGTTTTCAGAAGAAAGATTTGACTGCGGATCAAAGATTGGTTTTATACAAGCTAATATAAAACTTTCAATAGAAAGAAAAGAAATAGGTTCAAAATTAAAAAGTTGGCTACATAATGAAATGCTGGAATACAATAAATGACGTATAAGCACAATTTTGACAAAACTATTCTAAGATCTTACGATATCAGAGGTATTTATGGAAAGACTCTAAATAATAAAGATGCCTTTATGCTAGGGTATTTTTTTGGAATAATTGTAAAGAAGAATTTTCCTGAAAAAAAGAGCCCGTTAATAATAATTGGAATGGACGGGAGACTTTCGAGCCCTACACTTGAAGAAAATCTTAATTCTGGCTTAATAAAATCAGGATGTGAAATTTATAGGATTGGCTTAGGACCTACCCCAATGCTTTATTTTGCCAGCCATTACTATAATGCCGATGGAGCAATCCAAGTAACTGGAAGCCATAATCCCAAAAATTATAACGGGTTTAAAATCGTTTTAAATCAAAATTCATTTTTTGGTAAAGATATAATCAAATTGGGAGAACTTGCTAAAGAAGGTCATTCGAGTAATAACAATGGTTTTTCTAAAAATGTTTTTATACTCGATAAATACATAGAAAAAATCATTGAGCCATTAAAAAATTTAAATGATAAACTTAGTAATAAAACGATAGTCTGGGATTGTGGAAATGGCGCATCTGGCCCTTCAGTAGAAATGATTACTAAAAAAATTTCAGGAAATCATATTGTTTTATATTCTAAGGTTGATGGTAATTTTCCAAACCACCATCCTGATCCAACTGACATATCAACTTTAAAAATTATGTCTGACCAAATGAAAGTAGTTAACGCGGATATTGGTATAGGATTTGACGGCGATGGTGACAGAATAGGCGTAATTGATAAACAAAGTCGTCCCGTAGCGGGGGACTTATTAACGTCATTTTTAGCACATTCGATAGATATTGAAAATAAAGCAGACCATACTGTTATTTTAGATATAAAGTCTAGCTCAGTTGCTTACGATAAAATTATGTCATTAGGTTTAAATGTAGAGATAGGTAAGACTGGACATTCTAATATTAAAAAAAGAATTAAAGAAATTAATTCGCCACTAGCTGGTGAAATGTCTGGTCACATTTTTTTTGCAGATAAATATTATGGTTTTGATGATGCACTTTATACTTCAATTAGATTACTAAGTTTATTGGCTAAAGATGTAAATTTAGAAAAATTTATATCTTCTTTGCCAAAAACATTTGTTTCCCCAGAGATGAAATTACATTGTTCAGATAAAATAAAATTTACAATAATAGATAGTATTTCTAAAAATGCTTTGGAAGATTATAGCCCAGAAAATATAACTACCATTGACGGTGTAAGAGCTAAAAATAATTTTGGTTGGTGGCTAATTAGAGCTAGCAATACTGAAGAGGCATTAATAATAAGGTTTGAAGGAAAATCTGTTGAAGATAAAAAAGAATTATTTTTAGAAGTTCAAAAGCGTCTAAAGATAGAAGGATTGACTTTAGAATATAATTAGAAAATGTTATCATATAAATGAATCAATTTAAAAATTAAGGATAATTATGACTAAAAGATTGAATAGAAGTAACTTACAAATTTCAGAAACTCTTGTTAATTTTATTGAAAATGAGGCTCTGCCAAACACTAATGTGAGTGCTGAACGATTTTGGAATAGGCTTGAATTAATTTTAAACCAATTTGTTCCCGTGAACCAAAAATTACTTGAAACTAGAAGTATAATGAAGAATAAAATCGATTCATTTTATCTTGAAAATACTGGTAAAACGATTAATCAAAATCAGTATATTAATTTTTTGAGGAAAATTAACTACATAGTTCCTGTTGGAAATAATTTTACAATTGAAACTCAAAATGTTGATCCTGAGTTGGCTTTTAAGGCGGGGCCCCAATTAGTTGTTCCTGTTACAAACGCGAGATATGCCCTGAATGCTGCAAATGCTAGATGGGGGAGTTTATACGACGCACTTTACGGAACTGATGCCATTTCAGAAGAAGGAAATGCACAAAAAACAAGCTCTTATAATCCTTCAAGAGGAAAAAAAGTAGTAGATTATGGTAGAGATTTCTTAGATAAAAATTTTAAATTAGAGAATGGTTCTCATAAAGACGTTAAAACGTATAAAATTGAAAACAGTAACCTTATAATTAAGTCGAACAATAATACCAATACCCAATTAAGTGATACAAATCAGTATGTTGGATATCAGGGCAGTAAAGACAAACCTTCTTGTATTCTTCTAAAAAATAATAATTTACATGTTGAAATTTTAATAAATAAAAAAGGTAATATAGGTTCCACAGATAATGCTGGTATTGACGACATTATAATAGAGTCTGCACTAACAACAATTCAAGATTGTGAAGATTCTGTTGCAACTGTTGACGCAGAAGACAAAGTATTGGCTTATAAAAATTGGCTGGGATTAATGAAAGGTAATCTTGAAGACACATTTGAAAAAAATGGTAAAACACTTACAAGAAAGCTTAATCAAGACAAAATTTATTTGACTAGTAATGGCGAATATAAATTACCTGGTCGTTCAGTTATGTTAATTAGAAATGTTGGTCATTTAATGACTAACCCTGCGATTCTAATGAGCAATGGAGAAGAAATACCTGAAGGCATAATGGATGCCATGATTACTTCAATGATAGCTATTCATGATATTAAGAATAATCAAATGAATTCTAGAACGGGCTCTGTTTATATAGTTAAACCAAAGATGCATGGACCAGAAGAAGTCCAATTTGCATGTGATATTTTTTCTGCTGTAGAAGAAGCTCTACATTTAGAGAAATATACTCTAAAAATTGGTATTATGGACGAAGAAAGGAGAACAACAGTTAATTTAAAGGAGTGTATTAGAGCAGCGAAAGAAAGAACCGTTTTTATAAATACTGGGTTTTTAGATAGAACTGGTGACGAAATACATACAGCAATGGAGGCAGGCCCAATAATTCCTAAAGGGGATATCAAGAACGCAAAATGGATTTCAGCGTATGAAAATAATAATGTTAAAATTGGACTTGATTGTGGATTATCTGGAAAAGCTCAAATTGGAAAGGGAATGTGGGCGATGCCAGACTTAATGAACGAAATGTTAAAACAGAAAATTAATCATCCTAAAAGTGGGGCTAACACTGCATGGGTACCAAGCCCTACAGCGGCAACTCTTCATGCGCTTCATTATCATGAAGTTGATGTTTTTAATGTTCAAAAGCAAAAATCCAATGATAAGAATGATTATCTAATTGATATTCTTGATGTACCTGTTTCAAAGGGTCATAATTGGTCTCAAGAAGAAATACAAAAAGAAATGGACAATAATGCCCAAGGAATCCTTGGATATGTTGTTAGGTGGATTGATCAAGGAGTAGGTTGTTCAAAAGTTCCAGACATAAATAATATTGGCTTGATGGAGGATAGGGCAACTTGCCGTATATCTAGTCAACATCTAACAAATTGGATGAGACACGGAATATTTACTAAAGATCAACTAGTAGAAACATTGAAGAAAATGGCAAAAATTGTTGATGATCAAAATAAAAATGACATAAACTATGTACCTATGTCCAAAGATTTTGAAAATTCTTTAGCCTTTAAAGCGTCTCTTGATTTAATTATAGAAGGCACAGTTAGTCCTTCTGGCTATACAGAACCGATACTTCATAAAAGAAGATTAGAATTAAAGTCTATGCTTGATTAACTGCTCTGGCGGCATGTCTTAAACTATCTATAGGAATTAATTTACCAGATCTCTTTATATGCCAGAAAGTCCAACCATTACAAGCTTGAAGACCTTGTAAATGAGCGCCAACGGAATGAATTGATCCTTTTGCGTCTTTTGAAATTAAACTCCCATCAGCCCTAATTTTTGCAGACCATCTGTTTCTAGAATCTTGTAATAATTCTCCTGGACTTATTAAGCCTTGTTCTAATAAATGACCAAATGGAATTCTAGGTTCAGCAGTTTTTCTAGGTGTTTGAATAAGTTCTTTTGAAACAATTTCATTAATAGAATTAATTCTTTTTTGAGCTTCTATTGCATAATTGGCATTCTGTTCAATTCCTATGAAATTCCTACCAAGTTTTTTTGCAACAGCACCTGTGGTACCAGTTCCAAAAAAGGGGTCTAAGACAATGTCTCCAATATTACTGCTAGACATAATAACTCTAGTTAAAAGGTTTTCTGGTTTTTGGGTCGGATGGAATTTTTTCCCATCTCTATCTTTTAATCTTTCATCACCAGTACATATTGGTATTAACCAATCAGATCGCATCTGAAGATCACCATTTAAGGATTTCATTGCTTCGTAGTTAAAAGTATATTTAGATGATGAAGTCTTTGAAGCCCAGATTAGAGTTTCATGAGCATTGGTAAATCTTCTACCCCGAAAATTTGGCATTGGATTAACTTTTCTCCAGATAATGTCATTTAGCATCCAAAAATTTAAATCTTGCAGAATATAACCTAACCTAAAAATATTGTGATAAGAACCAATTACCCATATTGTACCATTTGGTTTTAAAATTCTTCTTGCAGCTATCAACCATTGTTTTGTGTAAAGATCGTACTCAGATATAGATGAAAATTTGTCCCAACTTTCATTAACACCATCTACCTTAGTTTGGTCTGGTCTAGATAAATCTCCATTTAATTGAAGATTATAAGGTGGATCGGCAAAAATTAAATCAACACTTACTTCAGGCAATTTATTCATTTGCTCAATACAATCACCAACCAAAACTCTACTTACAAATTTCTCGATAGACATTATTTAAATCTTACCTTAATAAGTTATTAATATATTGTGGATAAAATGATATATATGTATTAAAGTCAATGACTTAGTTAAAAAATATTGTTTTACACAATATGTGTATATTTACAATATTTGTTAACTATATATAGTATAAATTGGTTTAAACGACTTTCTGTGAAATCCTAAAATTCCGTTTTTTAAAATAGCTTCCTTATGCTTTGCTGTCCCATAACCAAAGTGTTTTTCAAAATAGTAATTAGGATATTTTATTGAGTATTGTCTCATTATATTATCCCTGGTCTCTTTCGCGATGATACTAGCCAGAGCTATAGTTTTAGACTTACTGTCACCTTTAACAAGTGGGATTATATCATTAGAAATTAATTCCAACTTTTTAATTTTTAACAATCTGTCAAAATCTAAAAAATTTGGTTTGTATTTCCCATCAATGAATATTTTGAATTTATAATTTTTGTTAGGTATATAATTATTTAATATTTCAAGAATACTAAATATTGATCTTTTCATAGCCAATGTATTTGCAAATGTGAGTCCGTAAAAATCAATTTCTCTTTCTGACGAAATTGAACTGCAAAATTTTACTGAATTATTTAATGATAATATAATTTCTTTACGCTTATTTGTTGTTAACATTTTACTATCATTTATCTCTTTATGTAAGGATTTATAATCTTTAAAATCAATCCAAGATGCTGTTGCTACTAATGGTCCTGCCCAAGAACCTCTGCCGGCTTCATCTACTCCAATCATTATAATATTATTACTTAATGATTTTCTTTCTAAATCAAAATTTGCCATTAATTCTTTTTACGAGACAATTTATGTTCTTGAAGCCTTGGCATTATTTCTACAAAATTGCATGGCTTATGTCTTATATCTAATTGATGAATTAAAATCTGGTCCCATCCATCACGACAGGCAGATGGGGAACCGGGTAAACAAAAAATGTACGTTCCATTTGAAACACCGGCTAGTGCTCGTGATTGCAAGGACGATGTCCCAATTTTGCTATAGGATAACCATCGAAACATCTCTCCAAAACCATCTATTGTTTTTTCAAATAGTTTTTTCATTACTTCTGGTGTTATATCTCTACCTGTAAGACCTGTTCCTCCTGTCGAAATTATTACATCTATCTTTTCATTATTTATTAAATTTGAGAATAATTCATAAATTTCTTCAAAATTATCTTTTACTATGTCCCTTGAAATAATTTTGTGATTAGATTTAAGCACTCTGTCCTCTAAAACATCCCCAGATTTATCATTATCTAAGATTCTAGTGTCAGATATAGTTACAATAGCTATATTTATAGGGATAAAATTACTGTGAGTTGACATAAGCTTAACTTCCTGTTTTCTCTCTAAAAAAAACTCTAAAATCTATGGGTTTACCTGATGCTAAAGTATTAAGAATGTCATTATCTTGATTAAATCTTATTTTGTAAATCCATAGATTTGTTAATACTAACTTAATATAATTTCTTGTTTCTCTAGCTGGTAAGCTTTCTAACATTAACAATGTGTCTTTATATTTATATTTTTTATCTTTTGTCCATTTTTTAAAATTTCCAGGACCAGCATTATAACTCGCTAGCATCCACATCAAGTCTTGGTTAACTATTGGTAAATTAAATAGAAACTTCATGTATTTAGATCCAATATGTATATTGTGAGAAGGATTATAGAGTAGATGATTTTTACTTCTTCTAAGCTTATATTCTCTATTTTTCATTATAAATGCTGCAGTTGAAGGTATTATTTGCAATACACCCATAGCTTTTGATGAGCTTTTTGCTCTAGGGTTAAAACCTGATTCTTGTCGAGCTATTGCATAAACTAGTGCTTTATCCTTTAAATCAGAAGTGTCCATTTTCCAGGAAGGAATTGGGTATAAACCACCTAAGTGAATTTGATCATAATCATTTCTTAAAATAGCAGCTAATCTAAATGTTAATCCTGGCATATTATTTTTAGATATAAATGATAATAGCTGGGGATAATCTTTAACATCAAATTTAGGAATAATTTTTCTAAACTCTCTTGCTGCTTTATGATATTCGTTTACCTCTATAAGAGCTAGTGCTCTTATACCACCTCTATGCTTAGTAATTTTTTTTAATAAACTTATATCGTATTTCGGTAAGTCAAATTTTGGAGTATATTTATATCCTAAAGAAGCCATCGCTAGTGAGCCATAAAATGTACGTTCACGTGTTGCTGCTTTAGTTAAATAATAATTAGCCTTTTGGGGAGTTCCTAGAAAGTAAGAAATACGTGCAGACCAATAACCACCTGCAGCCGCTAATCCGTCAGGCCCATTAATTTCAGCTAATTTGTTAAAAAAGTATTTTGAGGCATCAATGTTTTCAATTCTCCAGGATGCTAAACCACCAGCCCATAAAGCCAGAGGGTTAGGCGTATCAGACAAGCTCATTGAAAGTCTAGCTTGTCTAAGTGATTTATGATCTTTATCAAATATAAAAAAAGCATGAGCTAACTCAGCTCTAAGTTGAGATATTTCTTTATTAGTTAGATATTTTTTTACGTTTTGACTATTTATTAAGTTTTCTGCATATTTTGTGTTTTTTTTATTTATAGCTCGTCTTAATTTAATTGATGTTTGATAGGAGTATCTTTTATATTTGCTATTATCTAATGGAAATCTTGGCTTAAGAGAATTTGCTGAATATGTACCATACCCATTTAAAAAACCTGCTGTTGGTTTTTTGGGATTCTTATAGTTTTTAGGCTTTCTTTTAAGTGCTATTCTTGTAATTCTAGTCGCGTCAGGATGATCATTATATTTTTCTAGCCAAATCCTAAGATCTCTATATGAGCTTCTCCATCCAGTAGGATGTAAGTATCTCTCCGCGTATACATTACCCAATAAAACTTTGTTTTTTAATTTTTTTATTAAACTATCAACTTTTATCCATTCCTTAGACTTCTTATTTTTTATAGATTTTTTTTGTACAGCAAAAATTTGTTTATAAATTTTAACGTCTTCTAATGACAAGATTTTTTTATTTTGTGGAGTTTCTGCAAACGAATAACTACTACATAAAATTAAATTAAATGGAATAGCAATAATAGCACATATTAGTTTTTTTGTTATTATCATAAAATCTTCACATTTCCCTAATTTTATCCCTTAACATTTTCATGTCTTCCCATGCTTTTCTTTTCATGTCAGGTCTGTTTAACAAATATGATATACTAAGTGTTGGAAGTATATGAGGTTTATATTCTGAATCAAATTGATTAATTAGATCAGATTTAAAGTAGTGCCATTTACCTCTTGTTTTGATAATACTCTGATTTAATTCTAGTATCTGATTTGTTGGGACTTCTCCCAAACAAACAATTACCTTAGGTCTTAATAAATTTATCAAATTAAAAATAAAGGGTCTACAAACTTTTATTTCTTCTTCAGTTGGGTATCTATTACCTGGAGGTCTCCAAGGTATTGCATTAATAATAAATATATCATCAAGTTTTATATCTATAGCATTAAGCATTTTTTCAAAAAGATCTCCTTTGGCTGAAACAAAGGACTTACCAATTTGATCTTCTTCTGCATTAGGAGTTCCATCAATAAATAATAAATCTGCATTCTCATTTCCTTGGAATTTAACAAAATTTGTGGCAGTTTTTTTTAAATTGCAGCCTTTAAAGTTTTTAAATAATTTTTCTAACTCCATAATACTATTTATTTTTTTTTCATTTATAAAAATGTTATCTAATTTTTTTTCAGTTTCACTTTTTATTTGATTTATTAATTTTGTTTTGTCCTCATTTTGAAATTGATTAATTATTATATCGATACCGATATCCCTATAAAAATTCAATATGTTGAGGATAGTTTTTTGATCCATTATTTTTAGTTGTTTCAAATATTAGCTTTCTATAAATTATTTAAATCTATTTATTTAATAGATTAAAGTGTATTGATTTAATGTAAAAGTTTTAAATTATTTTTTGGTAAATTGTATCATGAAGATCACAGCCATTTTTCTTTTAATTTTTAGTATTTCTAGTTGTAATGTAGTTAGAGAAAATTTAGAAATATATAAAGATAATTATGAAAAAAAAAGTACTTCCAATAGCGCTACTTTTCTGACTGCTAACTTCTTTTTTTCTAGGGGTGATGCCTACACAGCAAGTAAAATTCTAAATAAAAAAGTCGAAAATATAGAACTTTTGCGACTTAAATTTTTTTCTAATTTGATTAGTGGAAATTTTGAAGAAGCAAATAAGGCATCAATTTTATTAGCATCGTATTCGAAACAGCATAATCTATATCATTTACCAAGATATATATTGAATATAAAAAGGAATAATTTTAACCAAGATTTACAATTTTTAAAAAATAGTGATATTAATATAAGCCTAAATAGTTTAACTCCATTAATAAAATTATGGATTTTAGAGTCACAAAATAAAATTGATTCAAAGGTATATAAAGGTCACCAAGAAGGATCTATTTATAAACTTCTATTATTAGAAAATTTCTATAAACCTGAGAGTTTAAAAAAAATCGCTGATAAGATTTATGCGTCAAAAGAGTTGAATAGCAATGATACAT
>QBZG01000007.1 GCA_003282435.1 SAR116 cluster bacterium AG-335-B03 | reverse complement strand
TTCTTTGGCAGCTCATGAAGCGGGCGCAGCTGTTCTTCATCTTCACGCAAGGGATGAGGTTGACGGACATCCAACCCAAGACCCTGATGAGTTTCAAAAGTTTCTTCCAACTATACAAAGCTCGTGTGATGCTGTTATAAACATAACAACTGGTGGAGGTCCACAGATGACTGTGGAGGAAAGAATGAAACCGGCTATGCACTTTAAACCAGAGCTTGCTTCATTAAATATGGGATCAATGAATTTTGGTCTTTTTCCAATGCTTAAAAGACATAATCAATTTAAACATAAATGGGAAACAGAAATGCTTGAAAGAAGTAAGCATTCACTTTTTAAAAATACGTTTGAAGATATAGAAAATATTATGACACTTGGTTATGAAAATGGCACTAGGTTTGAGTTTGAATGTTATGATGTTGGTCATTTGTATAATTTACATCATTTCCATAGAGAAGGGATGCTGAAAGGGCCTTACTTTATTCAATTTGTAATGGGTATAATGGGTGGAATAGGCTCAGATGTAGATAATTTATTACATATGAAGAAAACTGCAGATAAGCTCTTTGGCGATGTAGGTTATGAGTGGTCTGTTGTAGGCGCTGGTGCAACTCAAATGAAGATGAATGCAACAGGTGCTTCACTGGGCTCGCACGTTCGTGTTGGTCTTGAAGATTCTTTATGGGACGGGCCAGGTAACCTTGCAAAAACAAATGCAGATCAAGTTAAGAGAGTTAGAGATATACTTGAAGGTCTCTCGTTAGAAGTTGCTACCTCAGATGAAGCAAGAGAAATGTTAGGACTTAAAGGTAAGGATAAAACTAACATTAATTAGAAAGTAAAAATATGAACTATGAAAGACTGCTTGAAGGCAAGAAGGCATTAATAACTGCTGGTGCTGACGGGATAGGATATGCAATAGCTAAAAGATTTGATAAGGCTGGTGCGAAAGTATTTGTCTGCGATATCAATGAAGATGCAGTCAATAAAGTCAACGATGTTGATGATAATATTAAAGCAATGCTATGTGACTTAAGGCAAACACAATTAATTGCATCTATGGTTGAGGCAGGTTTTGATTATTTAAAAGAAGTTGACATAATAGTTAACAATGCAGGAATAGCTGGTGAGACTGCTGGGGTAGGCGATCAAACTTTGGGTGGATGGCAAGAGTGTCTTCAAGTAAATATAACTAGTCATTTTGAAACTATGAGATTAATTGTTCCTCGTATGAATGATGAAGGATCTATCCTTTCAGTTTCATCAGTTGCAGGAAGAGTTGGTTTTGCATACCGGTTGCCTTATGCAGCAACAAAGTGGGCTGTGATAGGGATGGTTAAAAGCTTAGCTATTGAATTGGGCCCTAGGGGTATTAGGGCTAATGCTCTTTTGCCTGGGATTGTGGAGGGTGAAAGACAAAATCGAGTAATAGAAGCAAAAGCCAAAGTTAAAAATATTTCTTTTGATGATATGAAAGATGAAATTTTGTCGGGTGCGTCTCTTAACAGGTTTGTTACACATCATGATTTAGCTGAACAAGCGCATTTTTTGTGTAGTCCGTTAGGGAAGAATATATCTGGTCAGGCTGTAAGTGTTTGTGGAAATATTGAAAAGGCCGGTTAGAATTATTTTAAAATTTCATCTAAAATTGGATAAATATAAGATTTAAATAATTCTGGGTTTTCTGACATTGGAAAATGTCCTATGCCAGGAATTATGGTCGCTTTAGCTCCTTTAATTCTGCTTGCTGTTGCTAAAGTTCTTTCAGGAGTACAAGAACAATCGTATTCACCAGATAATAAATATACAGGACATTTTGAGGTATCTATCAAACCTGAGCGATCATCAAAATCGCCGTCATGCCAATAAAAGTAAAGATCTCCTTTAAAAATCCCAGGGCCTCCTTGCATATAATGCCATAATGTCTCGTGTCTAAATTTATCAGGACTTTGAGGAGCTATTTGAGATGAAACAAATGCAGATTGAATTAATCCACCATGAATATCAGGTCTATATAACCAGTCCAAATCGTAGTAGGGTTCTAGTTTATCTGAACCTTCAAGGGCAATGACAGCTTTAAAATAATTACTTTGTTCTAAGGCAAGATGTAAAACAACTCTTCCTCCCATGGAACAGCCCATAATAACAGGTTCATTTAATTTATAATTTTCACAAAAAGACATTATAATTTTTTTATATAGACTTGTAGTTAATTTATAATCCTTTAATTCGTAATCTTCTGGAGGATTAGATTTTCCATGCCAAGGAAGATCAAAAGCAATAACTCTAAAATTTTTAGTTATTTTTTGATCATTTAAAATATGACGAAACTGACGCCCGTCTGATCCTGCTGTATGAAGACATAGTAAAGGAATACCTTGACCTGCTTCTTCAACATAAATTCTGTAATTTGTGTTATCCACATTTATATTTAAGTATCTGCCAATTATATCTTCAAATTCTATATTAATACTTTTCATAGTTAACCTACTTTATAGACTGTCTATTTGATGCAATAAGATCTTTAAAATATTGAAGGTTTTGCATAAATGGGGTCAAATCGCCGTCTATAATAATTAATTTTTTGGCAAGCATAGCAAAAATATCGTGATAATCTCTTGGAGGAATATTAAGCCAATGCTTTTCCCAAACAATTTTTTCCCCATGAATTTTAAAAGTTCCACTCCTAGTTAAAATTGTTCTTTTAGTTGTGGAGATAACTTTACCTTCAATAATTTCAAGTAAATAATCATTTTGTCCAATACCAAAGGTAAAAGTTAAATTTACCCAACGACCTTTTTCAATTAATCGTTTATTAGAATTAATTTTAACTATCCATGTTTCAATCGATTGCATAACAACACTTTTTTAAATGAGTTAATTATAAATTTTTATAAATATTTTACAAAAAATTTCTTTATTATAATATTAAAAGAAATGGGGAGTGAATATGTTTAATATTAATAGTTTTTTACACTCAGATGCTTTAGGACCAGCGATTGAATGGAAGGGTTATCCAAAGTTTAACTTTATTGGTGGGCATAATGATAATGAAAGCATACCGATTATATCCTTAAAAGAATCTATAGATAAAATAATTTTAAAAGAGGGAAAAACATTAGCTAAATATGGATTGGAAAGTGGTCCTCAAGGATATCTCCCACTCAGGCAATTCATTTCAAAACAATTAAAAAAAAGTGCGAGCATTAACTGTTCTGAAAAAGAGGTGTTAGTAGTTTCTGGATCATTGCAGGCATTAGATCTAGTAAATCAAACATTTTTAAGAAAAGGCGACACAGTTATAATCGAAGAAGAAAATTATGGTGGCACTATTTCAAGGCTTAGAAGGATCGGCATTAATATGATAGGTATTCCATTGGAAAAAGATGGAATGAATATTGAGGTTTTAGAACAAACCTTAGAAAGTCTTAAGAAAAAGAAAATCAGACCAAGATTTATTTACACTATTCCAACAATCCAGAATCCAACAGGCACTATTATGTCTGTGAATAAAAGAAAAGCTCTAATAAAACTATCTAAAAAATTTGAAATACCAATTTTTGAAGATGATTGTTATGCGGATCTTATTTTCGATAAAGAAAGGCCTCCAGCAATAAAATCCTTTGATAATGACGGTTATGTAATATATTGTGGCTCTTTTTCAAAATCTATTGCACCGGCGTTAAGGGTGGGGTACTTAACAGCTGACTGGAGTATTTTATCAAGAATACTCCCTTATAAAACTGATGCTGGAAGTGGATCATTAGAGCAAATGGCACTTGCAGAGTTTTGTAAAATTAATTTTAATTCCCATATAAAAATACTTAGAAATGAGCTCAAAAAAAAGTCAGACGCCATATGCAATGCGTTAGATAAATACTTCGGTTCTACAGCAGATTATAATAAACCTGTTGGTGGAATTTTTGTGTGGATTAATTTACCTAATAATATAGATACGTCACGTTTATACGAGCTTGCATTAAAAGACGGTGTCGCGATTAATCCTGGAAATGAATGGTCGATTAACTCTAGTGGAGATCATAAAATTCGACTTTGTTTTGGTAATCCGTCAATAGAAGAAATTGATGAGGGGGTAAAAATTTTAGCCGAAATATGTCAGAAGGAGTTTGGTATACCTCTTCAAATAGCTAATTCATAAATTTTAATTAATAAATGCTAATTCTAAAACAGCTCTAGCAAAATTTTTAGGATCCTCTTGAGGTACATTATGTCCTGTGTTTGGTAGAATTTGATGTCTAACGTGAGCTGAGAATTTTTGTTTAATTTTAGAAGTATTAGACAATCCTGAAACGCCATCAGTTTCACCGTCAATAGTTATACTTGGAACTAAAATTGTTGGTTGTTTAGATAAGTCTTTTTCAATTAAATTAAATTTTGGATCTCCAGCAACTATACCAAATCTATGTTTGTAACTATGCACAACCACATCTACAAAATCAGAATTATCAAATGAGTTTTTGCTTAAACCATATATTTCATCATTAAAATCCCAAGAAGGTGACCATGTTTGCCAGAGATATTTTATAAATTCATGACGCTTGTTTATTAAGCCCAAACGACCTCTTTCACTATGAAAAAAGTACTGATACCATAATTTTTGCTCAGTATTTGGATTTGATGGTTTTGAAGAATTTTTTATATCTTGAATATTATAGCCATTACAGGAGATTAATCCTAGACATCTTTCTGGATAAAGAGCAGCAACTACACACGCCGCCCTACCTCCCCAATCATAGCCAGCTAAGATAGCTTTATCTATTTTAATTGAATTCATTAAATTTAATAAATCGTATCCCAGTGCAGCTTGTTGACCAGATCTTAATGTTTTTTTTGCTAAGAATGAAGTTTTTCCATAACCCCTTAGATAAGGGACAATTACTCTACATCTAGCATTTGATAAAACAGGGACTACTTCATGGTATGAATGAATATCATAAGGAAAGCCATGCAGTAGGATAACGGGAACACCATCTATTGGACCTGATTCAAAATAGCTTACATTTAGATCTCCAGCTTTTATTTGTTTTAAATCTGCAATCAATTTTATTACTTTCTAATTAAATTATGAGTTTAAAGGTAAGTTGTTCTTAGTTTTAACTCTACCTAGAGCGAAGTTTGTTTCGATAGAAGCAATCCCTTTTACTTTGGTCAATTCTTCTCTCATAAAAATCTCATAATTTTTTAAGTCTGATGCTACTACTCTAAGTAAATAATCTCTATTTCCTGTTACCAACCAACAATCCATAACAGCGTCCAAAGATGTGATTTCCTTTTCGAATGACTTAAGGGTTTGATCAGTTTGATTTTCTAGTCTTACAGAAACAAATGCTGTTACTGGATACCCATAAGATACTTCATCTATAATTGCAGTATAGCCAGCAATTAAACCTTTTTGTTCTAAACTTTTTACTCTTCTTAAACAAGGTGATGGAGATAGTCCTACCTTTTCAGCCAAATCAAAATTTGTTAATCGACCGTCCTTTTGAAGAAAAAATATTATTTTTTGGTCTATTCTATCAATATTGCTCAAAAGACCCACTTTAAAGTAAAATATTTTATAAAAAGATAATTATAAGCATATTATGCTAAAATTGAAAGTAAAATTGTTATCTTTAGTCATTTATTTCATTAATAAAGTGTTAAACTTTTTTTTATGTTAAATAAAAATAAATTATTGAAAATTATTGAGAAGAAAGTTTTATGGCTTTCTTGTTGGATGATTCATAATGCTAACCATCTTAGGAATAATGAAGATGGTTTAAAAGTAGGAGGTCATCAGGCTAGTTCTGCCTCAATTGTTTCAATAATGACAGCATTATATTTTAATATTTTAAGACCGGAAGATAGGGTTGCTGTAAAACCACACGCTAGTCCAGTATTTCATGCGATTCAGTATTTGTCTGGGTTGCAAACTAGAGAAAATATTGAAAATTTTAGAGGCTTTGGAGGTGCTCAGTCATATCCTTCTAGAACAAAAGATATTGATGATGTTGACATTTCAACAGGTTCGGTTGGGCTTGGTGTAGCGATGACTAGCTTTGTTTCACTTATACAAGATTATGTTTCATTAAAACAGTTTGGTAAAAAAATACCACAAGGAAGGATGATTGCGTTAGTTGGAGATGCTGAGCTTGACGAGGGTAATGTTTATGAATGTCTTCAAGAAGGATGGAAACATGACCTAAGAAATGTTTGGTGGATAATAGATTATAATAGACAATCATTAGACGGAGTAGTTCATGAAGGATTATCTAAGCGTTTAGGTTCTGTTTTTGAAGCTTTTGGCTGGAATCTCATTATTTTAAAATATGGTAAATTGCAAAAAGAAGCATTTGATGAACCAGGTGGTTATTTATTAAAAAAATGGATTGATGATTGTCCAAATCAGCTCTATTCAGCCTTAATCTATGAAGGCGGTTCTACTTTTAAGAAAAGAATATTGGATGATATTGGTGATCAGGATATTGTTTCTGAATTAATAAATAAAAGATCAGATAGCGAGTTTCTAGACCTGATGGCTAATTTAGGCGGTCATTGTGTTCAAACATTGATAAAAGTTTTTGAAAAAGTAAAAGATGATAAACCAACGGCTTTCATTGCCTATACAATCAAAGGTTGGGGAACACCTTTGGCTGGTCATAAAGATAATCATGCAGGATTAATGACCAAAGCCCAAATGAATAGTTTTAAATTAAAGTATGGTATTTCTGATGGGAATGAATGGAATCGATTTTCTGATGAAAAAAATAATGTTGAATTAGATAAATATATTAAAAATCTACCATTTCAAAAAGCAAAGCATAGAAAATTTCAAAGTAAAAAAGTATTAGTTGATGAAAACGTTTTTACTAAGGAAACAAAAATTTCAACGCAAAATGCTTTTGGTAAAATTTTAGATCAATATGCAAAAAATAATACTGACTTTAGTCAAAGAATTTTAACAACTTCTCCAGATGTCTCAGTTTCTACTAACTTAGGTCCTTGGATTAATAGGAAAGGTTTATTTGGTAGAAAGGATAGTTCAGATACTTTTAAAGATAGAAAAATTCCTTCGGCTCAAAAATGGATATTTTCTTCTCAAGGACAGCATATAGAACTTGGTATTGCTGAGATGAACCTTTTTTTAATGTTAGGTGCAGCTGGACTTTCTCATGAATTTTTTGGTGAGAGGTTATTTCCAATAGGTACGGTATATGACCCGTTTATATCTAGGGGACTAGATGCAATGAATTATGCTTGTTATCAAGATGCTAGATTTATGATTATTGGGACCCCATCAGGAGTTTCTTTAGCTCCAGAAGGAGGAGCTCATCAGTCCATTGGCACACCTTTAATTGGTATAAGTCAGCCAGGACTTTTAAGTTTTGAACCTGCTTTTGCAGATGAACTAGCTTTAATTATGAATTATGGTTTTAATTACCTACAAGACGAGGCTGGTGGATCTATTTACTTGAGATTAACTACTAGATCTATTGATCAGCCTATGAGAGAGATAGATAACGAGTTGAAAAATAATATTATAAAGGGAGGTTATTGGTTAAAGAAGCCAGGTCCAAATCCAGAAGTTATTATTGTTTATCAAGGAGCTGTTGCAATTGAAGCAATAGAATCTACAGCTTTGTTAGGTGAAAAATTTAAAAATTCAGGGGTACTTAGCATTACAAGCTCTGATAAATTATTTCATGAATGGAAAAATCAAAATAGTACAAGTCATATAGAATTACTGCTAGAATGCGTTCCAAGGGATACAAGAATAATAACAGTTATCGATGGTCATCCAATGACTTTATCCTGGATAGGTTCTATTAATGGCCATAAAACTATCCCGTTAGGCGTTTCTTCTTTTGGACAAACAGGAAAAGTTGAAGATCTCTTTAAAGAGTTTACCATTGACTCTCAAAGCATTTCTAACCTAGGGTTTAGTATTAATTGAATAAAATCCTCAAACGTATGAATTTAAAAAAAAGCCAAACAGATATTTTAAGAACACTTATGAATGAAAGAGATTTTATTCCCATTCCTTCATGTTTTGACGCTCTTTCTGCTAAATTAATAGAGCAAGCGAAATTCGATGTTACTTTCATGTCAGGATTTGCAGCTTCAGCTTCAAGAATAGGCTCCCCGGATCTTGGGCTTATGACTTTTTCAGAAGTTTTTGATCAAGCAAATAATATATGTAATGCAATTAATATACCTATGATTGTTGATTGTGATACTGGTTATGGAAATGCAATGAATGTAAGAAGAACATTAAAAGAATGTTCAAAAGCTGGATGCGCAGGGATTTTAATTGAGGATCAATTAGCGCCAAAAAGATGTGGCCATACTCCAGGTAAAGATGTTGTTGAAAGAGAAGAAGCCTTTGATCGAATAAGAGCTGCAAGTGATATGAGAAGTGAAGGCTATGATATTTTAATAATGGCAAGAACAGATGCCAATCATACACACGGGTTGAAAGAATCTATTTCAAGAGCACAGAAATTTTATGAACTAGGCGCAGATATATTATTTGTAGAAGCTCCCAAAAATAAAGATGAAATGAAAACCATTTGTAAAGAAGTTCCAGGATTTAAAATAGCGAATATAGTCGAAGGTGGTATTACACCAAATTTACCTATGACAGAGCTCGCAGATATAGGTTATAAGCTTACAGTTTATCCGTTAACAGTTATGAGTTCCGCTATGAAAGCTATGACTAATTCATTAGAACTTTTGATGAAAGATGAAGACAGGTCTGAATTTTTATTAGACTTTAAAGACTTAAGGCAAAAAGTTGGCTTTGACGACTATTATGAAATTTCTAGTAATTATGAAACTTCTAAAAGAGATTAATTTATTTTAGGGAGTGATAAATGAAAAGTTATCAAGTTATAGATTTTGGGAAACCTTTAGAACTCAGAGAATATGAAAACCCTAAACCGCAAGGAAAAGAAATACTTGTAAAAATTTCCGCTTGCGGAGTATGTCATAGTGATATTCACTTATCTGACGGTTATTTTGACCTTGGTGATGGAAAGCGAATTACTTTGGCTGACAGAGGAACAAAACTACCGTTCACACCAGGACATGAAATTACAGGGTCAGTTGTTGATATAGGTGAAGAGGCAGAAGATGTTAATATTGGAGATAGCGGGATTGTTTTTCCTTGGATTGGGTGCGGATTATGTGAAGCATGTAAAAAAGAAAATGAAACTTTGTGTGAAGCTCCCAAATATTTAGGTGCACGCCTTAACGGAGGGTATTCAGATCATATAATTGTTCCAGATAGCAAATATCTTGTGTCTTATGGAGACATGGATCCAGCTGTAGCAGCTCCATATGCCTGTTCTGGTTTAACGGCATATAGCGCATTAAAAAAAATACCAAAAACTTTTGTGGACGATTGGATAATAATAATTGGAGCTGGTGGGGTAGGTATAAACGGAATTTTATTATCCCCAGCTGTTCATAATGCAAAAATATTAGTTATAGATAATGATAAAGAAAAAAGAGAAAAAGCAATTGAAGCTGGAGCTGATCAGGCTTTTTCTCCTGAAGACGAAGAAACAATTAGAAAAATTATAGGAATAGGCGCTGTAGCAGCAATTGATTTTGTAGGGATGCCTCAGACAACTGATTTTGGCTTATCTCTTATAAAAAAAGGAGGAATGGTCATTGTTGTTGGATTATATGGTGGCTCACTTAAAATATCTTTGCCTTTAGTACCAATGAGATCAATTACTTTAAGGGGCTCTTATGTTGGAGAATTGAGAGAACTAAAAGAATTAGTAGAAATTATAAAATCAGGAAAAATTAAACTTATACCAGTAAAGAAACAATATTTAGAAACAGCAAATCAAGCTATGGCAGATCTTAGAGCTGGCAAAGTCAATGGTAGAATAGTATTAGTCCCTAAATAAAATTAATGTAACCAAGTAAGAAATTAATAATCGTGAGCAAATAAAATGAATTCAAATAACGATCATAATCTGCATCAAAGTCAAGGTCATAAAAAAGATGACGCACATTCACACTTACCTTCAGATCCGGAATTAAGAGTAAAAGCAATTGAAACATTACTTTTAAGCAAAGGGTTAATAGACTCAAAAACCTTAGATGAATTGATAGATACTTACGAAAATAGAATAGGCCCACAAAATGGTGCCAAAGTTATAGCTAAGGCATGGGTAGATGAAAATTATAAAAAAAGACTCCTTGATGACGCTACAGCAGCCATTAGAGAGTTGAGTTATCAGGGTAGGCAAGGTGAAAATATGGTTGTGGTTGAGAATACTGCGGACATTCATAACGTAGTAGTTTGTACTTTATGTAGCTGTTATCCCTGGCCAGTATTAGGTATTCCTCCAACATGGTATAAGAGTGATGAATATAGATCTAGAACAGTAAGAGAACCTAGAAAAGTTCTTTCAGAATTTGGATTAAATATTGATCCAAAAATCGAAATTAAAGTTTGGGACTCAACTGCTGAATTGAGATATTTAGTTTTACCTATAAGACCAGATGGAACGGAAAATATGAGTGAAGAGCAGTTAGCAGAGTTAGTAACGCGCAACTCTATGATTGGAACAGGTTTACCGGAGAATTCAAAATGAGTAGACTTCATGATATGGGAGGTCGCTATGGAGACGGTCCTATACCAGTTCCCAGAAATAAAAACAATCAGGTTGAAAATAGTGAGCCTACTTTCAAACATGAATGGCATGCAAAAGCTTGGGCTATAACACTCGCTGCTGGAGCACTTGGTGAATGGAACCTAGATGTAAGCAGACACTACAGAGAGTGCCTGCCACCAAAGGATTATATGAATTATTCATATTATGAAAAGTGGTTGGCCGGCCTTACTAATCTTCTGGTTGACAAAAAATTGGTTTCCATAGAAGAGTTAAAAAAGTTTATAAGTTTAGTTCAAGAAGATAACTCAACTGAAGATTTGAACGAAAATGTTAAATTAGATAAAAGGACTTGGCTTGCAAAAGATGTTCAAAAAACTTTGGGGTGGGGTGGACCTTCCCTTAGAAAAACAGATATAACTCCTATACATAAAATTGGCGATAATGTCATAACCTTGAAATATAATCCTAATGAAAATGTTATAGGTGGTCATACTCGTTTACCTTCGTATGCAATGGGTTGTGAAGGGAAAATATTTTCTTATAATGGCACTCACGTTTTTCCTGATAAAAATGCGCATGGAATTGGAGAAAATCCTTTGCCTCTATATACGGTAGAGTTTAAAGCATCTGAATTGTGGGGGCTTGCAGCAGAAAATGGTAACGATAAAATTTATTTAGATCTATGGGAACCCTATCTTAAAATTAAAGCTTAAAGATTTATTTGAGATTAAAATGAATACACTTGATTATATTCTACCATTTACAAATAAAATAGAAGATGATGTAGTTTTTCAAAATCCTTGGCATAGTCAGTTGTTTGCTATTACAGTCCAATTATCAGAAACAGGGAACTTCTCCTGGAAGGAGTTTGTTCAATTTTTTGGAAAATCTCTGAATGAATCAAGGCTTGAACTAAATAGTTTAGATGGTAATGATGATTATTTTAACTGTTGGCTGATCGCACTTGAGGAAATTATTATTTCAAAGAAATTAGGAAACTCAAATATTTTGTCACTTTTGAAAAAAGATTGGACTAACGCTTATTTGTCAACGCCTCATGGTAAGCCGGTAAAGATTAAACAAAGGAGCACTTAAATGTCAATTACATGCAAAGCCGCAGTTATTAGAGATAATAAATTAACAGAGCCCTATAAAGAATCAAAACCACTATCTATTGAGGAAATTAAAATTGCTCCTCCCTTAGAGAATGAAATACTTGTAAAAGTTATGGGAGCAGGATTGTGCCATTCAGATCTGTCTGTAATTAATGGCTCAAGAGTGATGCCTTTACCTTTAGTGATTGGTCATGAAGGCTCGGGAGAGGTTGTTGAATTAGGAAGTGCAATCAAAGATGTAAAGGTTGGAGATCACGTGGCCTTTCAATTTTCTCCATCATGTGGAAGGTGCAGAAGATGCCTTGAGGGTAGGCCTCAAGTTTGTGAGCTTGCAGCAGCTACTAAAGGAAAAGGTGAATTAATGTCAGGAGGAAGCAGGCTTTCAGACTTGGATGGAAATAAACTTAATCACCATACAGGTATTTCATGCATGTCACAATATAACGTTGTCGATAGAGGATCTGTAGTTGTAATAGACAAATCTGTTGATATTCAAGATGCAGCTCTTTTTGGCTGTGCTGTTATGACTGGGGTGGGCGCAGTAATAAACACGGCTAGAATTAGACCAGGAGATTCTGTAGCTATAATTGGTTTAGGAGGTGTTGGACTTAATGGTATAATAGGTGCAAAACTTGGGGGAGCAGAAACTATTATTGCAATAGATATTGACCCGTCAAAATTTAGTAGAGCAGAAGAGCTCGGTGCAACACACTGCTTTGATAGCAGAAATAATGACACTATTGAAGAAATTAGAACCTTAACTAATGGAGGTGTTGACTATGCGATTGACTTAGCTGGAGTTATCCAGGCTATGAACACAGCATATCAAATTATTAGATATGGAGGATCAGTCATTACAGCAGGATTATCACCAATTAATACCCAATTTAGTTTTAACCACAGTGATCTAGTTGCTCAAGAAAAGTCAATATTAGGAAGTTATATGGGTTCGTGTGTTCCAGTTAGAGATGTTCCTAGATTTTTGAATTTATTTCAACAAGGACGTCTGCCAGTAGATAAATTAATTGATGGGAAAATAACATTTGATGACTTAAATGAAGGTTTTGATAAGTTATCAAAGGGAGAGGTGGTTAGACAAATTTTAATGCCTAATGCCTAATTCAAAATATCTTTAAACCATTTTCCAGTTTTTATAAAAAATACTTCTTGTTTTTTTTAATAAAAAACCAACTCCAGCCAAAATTGATTTCATAATATTATCAAAGTGTGAAGGTCTTATAATATCAATAAATGCGCAATATCTTAAATTGTCTTCTTCGTTAAAACTTTGATGAATAAGAGTATCATCAAAAATAAATAACGGTTCATATTTCCATTTGTTTATTCTACCATCAGCTTCTATATACGAGCCTTCTTTTTTTACTTTATTAAAATTATATAAAATACGATAGGTCATTCTCAAAGGACCAAAGTGTCTTGAGGTAGAGGTCTTTTGCCTAAATAAAGACACTCCAATTGTTTTTATATATTTATAATCATTATTAAACTCGTCTATGGACTCATCTAGTATATAGCCATACCATTTGTAAAATAACATTGTTCTATTATCTTCAATATTTTCCTTAAATCTGTCAGCTATTTCTTTAGAATTCTTATCAAATAAAGAAACAACAGCATTAATTTCGTCTTGGTGTCCTATTGGTAGATCTTCTATCTTAAAGGTATGAAGATTTCTGAATGATAATAAATCAGCAAAAAGGTTCAAGGGAGATAAGATAAACGTTAAAAAGCCTTTACCTAAAAAATACTCCTTAATTAATTTCAAATTCATTGTTTTATGTCTTGAAACGTCAATTAAGCCGCACAAAAGCCAAATCGGAAAAATTGACAAAATACCTATATTTATAAATAAAAAATATGAACTTATTATAACAGGTACAAGAAGTAACAATTTAAATATAATATCCATTCAATTTTCAATTCTTAAGTTCAAATGTATATATAATTTATAATTTAACTTAATATCTATCAACTGTTATTTAGACTGTTTGAGAAATATGAATTTAATATTATACTGTAATAAACTTTATTAGAGGAAATAGATTATGCCTAGTTTTGATATAGTAAGTAAAATAGATATGCCTTCAGTTCAAAATGCGCTTGAAGGTGTTAAAAAAGAGATAAATACTAGATATGATTTTAAAGGGAGCGTCTGTGAGGTTGAACAACAAGACGATAAGATTATAATTAAAGCAGACGACGATTTAAAAAGAAAACAGGTTGAAGAACTAATCATTACTCACTTAACCAGAAAAAAAGTTGATGCAGGAGCATTAGAGTTTGAAAAACCAGAAGCTGCATCTGGAAATTCAATCAGGCAAGTTGTATTAATCAAACAAGGTGTTGACAGAGAAATTGCTCAAAAAATTGTTAAAGTTATTAAATCTTCAAAAAGTAAAACTCAAACATCTATACAAGGTGATGAGGTAAGAGTTTCAGGTAAAAAGAGAGACGATCTTCAAGCGGTAATAAAACTAATTAAAGAGTTAAACATTAAACATCCATTGCAATACGAGAATTTTAGAGATTAGAATTTTATTATTTCTGCTCTTTTGTCCCTTTTGCCCCACGTAGATGCTTTAATTGAAGAATAAAACTTTAATAATTGGCTATTAAATAAAGCTGGTTCTTCTAAATTGATTGTATGGCCTGTTTTGGGGACAATCAACAAACCAGAAGTTTTGATCGTTCTCTTTAGAAACAAACCTACTTCAAGACACATATCATCTTCATCACCGTTTATTATAAACGTTGGAGCTTCTATTTCACTTATTTCTTCTTCTAATGCGTACAAGTTGGGTCTTTTGTTTTGCACACCTAAAAGAGTGTTAGCAGAACCGATTGCATCATGCTTTATTAACTGATCATTAAATAACTGCCAACCTTTTGGATCTTTATTTTGAAATTGAACTCTGGATGGACCTAAAGCATATTCTGATCCTACTTTTGCCATACCCTTATTTAATATATTTTGGGCAGTATCAAAAGAAACATTAGAAAAATCAGCCTCTTTATTAAATGAAGTTTTTTCAATTGGAATTGCTCCATATCCGCAACCTGCTATTACTAAACTTGACACTCTATCAGGAGCGTTGATACCTAAATGAAGAGTTGCAAAACCACCCATAGATAGACCTACAATATTCGCTTTTTTTATATTTAAGTTATCCATCACACTTATTATATCGCGCCAAGCTCTTTCTTGGCTGTATTGTGTTTCATTTTGGGGAATTTCTGAAGGATGATAGCCTCTTGCACAATAAGTAATACATTTATTATATCTGGAAAAATAATTAACCTGTGGTTCCCAACTTCTGTAATCACCTGCAAATTCGTGAACAAATATAATAGGCTCACCTTTGCCAACTGTTTCATAATATAATTTAACTTTATCATCAGTTTTAATAAATGACATTTGAAGCTCCTATCTATAACTTAAGTAACATATTATTTAAAATTTTTACCAAATACAATTGGTTATAAAAATGGATACTTTAAATTTTTCAAGCTCAGATTTTAATGCAGTTTTAATTACGTTAAAACTAGCTCTTACAACCTGTTTTTTCTTAGCGTTAATTGGGACACCTTTGGCTTATTTTTTAGCGTTTAAATCAAAAAGAGCTAAACCATTTTTAGAGTCAATTGTTACTTTACCATTAGTTTTACCACCCACCGTAATTGGTTTTTATCTTATAGTTTTTTTTAGTCCAGACACACCCTTAGGTAAATTTTTTATCTTACTAACAGGCGAACAGCTTATTTTTTCATTTTATGGACTTGTTTTAGCATCAATTATTTATTCCCTTCCTTTTTGGGTTCAACCCCTTCAATCATCATTAGAAAAAATAGGTAATGATACTCTTAAAACCTCAGAAAGTTTGGGGGCAAGTAAATTTGATACGTTTATTAATGTTATAGTACCATTGTCTAAAAAAGGTTTCTTAACTTCCTTTATTATTTCATTTGCTCATACAATGGGAGAGTTTGGAATTGTTTTAATGGTGGGCGGGGGAATCCATGGAAAAACAAAAGTTATAGCCATCTCCATTTATGATCATGTTGAACAACTATCTTTTGGAAAAGCTCATTTTCTTTCAGGAGGCATGTTAATCTTATCATTTATAATTTTATTAACTTTATTTTATTCAAATAAAAGATCGATGGTAAAAGTTAAATGATGACTAGTTTATTTGTTAAAATAACAGGATACGTTGGAGATTTTTTCTTAGACTTTGAACATGAATTCAATACTAATGGAATTACAGTTTTATATGGATCCAATGGATCAGGTAAAAGCACTATTATATCTGTCTTATCGGGATTTATAAATCATTTAGAAACCAAAATAGTTTTTAATGACAAAAGTATAGAAAATATAAGAATTTTTCCGCCACACAAAAGACCTTTTGGAACGATGTTCCAAAACCCTATATTATTTGAACATATGAGTGTGAATCAAAATCTTGATTATCCAATTAAAAGAAATAAGTTTTCAGATCAAACTGTATTATCCAAAGAAGAATTAATTAATTATCTTGAATTAGGATCTCTGTTGAATAGATATCCTCAAAATTTATCTGGTGGAGAAAAGCTTAGAGTAGCTCTAGCCAGGACTATATTAAAAAAATCAGATTATTTACTTTTAGATGAGCCTATGTCTGATTTAGATATTAAAACTAAAGCTAGATTATTAAATTTTCTGAAAATGATTAATAAAAAATTTAAAATCCCAATTTTATATGTTTCACATTCCATCGAAGAAATATCTCAAATTGCAAATGAAATCATTTTAATAAAAAATGGAAAAAAAATAACTTCTGGTACCGTATCAAAAATTTTGAATAGTAATTCATTTCAAAGATTAATTGGAAAATTTGAATCAAGTTCAGTGTTAGAAGGAACTTTAATAAAAACTGATCAATTAATGAACATGACCACACTAGAAGTAAATGGACAAACATTAATTGTACCAGGAAGACCAGGACTAAAGGATAATATCGTAAGGGTTAGAATAAGGTCGAGAGATATAATTGTTTCTCCTGTAAAAATTAACACACATATTACAGAAAATGAATTGGTGGGAATAATAACAAAGATCTATACTGAAAAAGATACAGCCTTTTCTGAATTAGTAATTAAATTGACGAGGATTAAAATCAAAAAAACATCACAAATACTTAGAGCTAGAATTACTACTTATAATTTAAATAAAATGAAATTAGCTGAAAACAAAAATGTTTATATTTATATAAGTTCCGTCTCTATTGATAGACAGGCATATCAATATTAATGAAAAGCTTTTAAATTCTTTCAATTATTATGGCACTACCCTGACCAACTCCGACACACATAGTACATAAAGCATATTTTTTACTTTTTTCTACTAACTCTTGCGTTGCTGTTAGAATTAATCTTGTTCCTGACATACCTAAAGGATGACCAAGCGCTATCGCTCCTCCATTAGGATTAACTCTTTCATCATCGTCTTGAACACCTAGAGATCGCAAACTTGCCAAACCCTGAGCAGCAAATGCTTCGTTAATTTCAATTACATCCATATCCTCTATATTTAGTCCAGCAATTTTAAGTGCTTTTATAGAGGCTGGAACTGGCCCAATACCCATATATGCTGGCTCAACTCCGGCACTAGCTGCTGAAATTATTCTGGCTTTAGGTGATAAATGGTTTCGTTTTACACCAGCTTCACTGGCAATTATAATTGCAGCTGCACCGTCATTTACTCCACTTGCATTTCCTGCTGTAACGCTTCCATTTTGGCGAAACGGAGACGGTAGTGATGATAGTTTTTCAAGTGAGGTAACTCTAGGGTGCTCATCATTATCAAAAATTATAGGTTCACCCTTTCTTTGTGGAATCTTAACCGAAGTTATTTCTTTAGCCAATCGACCACTGGAAATTGAATTAGCGGCTTTTTGTTGACTAGAGAAGGCCATTTTGTCTTGGTCCTCTCTACTAATTTGATATTTTTCTGCAACATTTTCAGCAGTCTCAGGCATAGAATCTATTCCAAAGTTTTCCTTCATCTTTGGATTTACAAACCTCCATCCAATTGTAGTATCGTAAATTTCTGCGTTTCGTGAAAACGCTGAATTAGCTTTAGGCATAACAAAAGGGGCTCTACTCATACTTTCTGCTCCTCCTGCAATTGTCATATCAGCCTCATTTGATTTTATCATTCTAGATGCGCTGGAAATTGCTTCCATTCCTGAGGCACATAATCTGTTCAAGGTAATACCTGGAACAGAATGAGGTAAACCTGCGAGAAGAAGTGCCATCCTTGCAATATTTCGGTTATCTTCCCCAGCTTGATTGGCATTTCCATAAAAAACTTCTTCTAAATTTTCCCAATCAGTTTTGATTAATTTTTCTTTCAATGAGATCAATGGTAACGAAGCTAGGTCGTCTGTTCTTATAGAAGACAAACTTCCACCAAATTTTCCCATAGGGGTTCTTGTTCCCTCACATATAAACGCTTCTGACATAAAACTTCTCCAAAATTTATTTTATAAAAATTTTGTATAAATAGGAGTGTTAGTAGGTTCCCATTTTTCATATTTTTTCATTATAGATAAAAAATCATTACTATCAATTAATTCAAACAACCATCGCTTTAAAAAATTAAAATTTAATGAGTCAAACCATTTACTATCAACATTTCTAAATTGTCTTATAAATGGAAATATAGCGTAATCTATTAAACTTAGGTGAGAACAATTTAAAGCCTTATTTTTTTTTAATAAATCGTCTAAATACCATAGAAAGCCTAAATTTTTGTCTCTATGAAAATCTTTATCTACACTTTCAAATCTATTTGGGTATTTATATTTATCTAAGTTTGGTTTAAATTCATTTTCAAGATTTTCTAAAAGTTGATTTATTTGATTTTGTGAAAGCTGGCCATTAGCCAACCATTTTTGGGGATCATTTATATTTAATGCCCAATTAATTATATCTAGGCTTTCCTCTAAAATTTTACCTGAACTAGTAACTAAAACAGGGACAGTTCCTTTTAGAGATAAATTCAAAAACTCCAATGGTTTATCTTTTAACTCTATTTCTCTTATTTCTACAAAAATTTCTGAAACCTTAATCGCTAGTCTTGCCCTCATTGCATATGGACAACGTCTAAAAGAGTATAAAATAGGATATTTACTTTTTTTCATGATTTAATCTTAATTAAATTTTATTTAAGATTAAATTATTTTCTAATAATTAATTATATTAATTTATTTTTTTGGAGCTATATCAATATCTTCATGAATATCATCAGTTATATGGCCTTGTTTTGTGAGTTGGTAAACAGTATTCCACAATGAAGGAGGGTAATTTTGTCTAATGTTTTTTATCATATGAAGAATATGTTTTTCTTCAAAAATATTTTCCTTTTTAGACTTCCTTACTTTATCGAGTGGAAAGGGAACAATTTGTGCCATGAATATTTCTCCTATTATAAATGAAGATTGCAAATAGCTTGCCGAGTTTAATTATTTAAAAAAATAATTTTAATCTTTTATTAATATTTGATGTATAACATTAGAATTACTTATAAAGGTTAATTATGAGAGATAAAAATTATTTAAGATCAACCAAAATAGTAGCTACTGTCGGAACTGCTACTGACGATATTCAAAAAATCAAATCATTAATCAAAGCTGGAGTAAATGTTTTTCGTCTTAACTTTAGTCACGGTAATCATGGAGATCATCTTAAAAGAATTACTTATATACGTTCAGCTGAAAATGAACTTGGTTGTAATGTTGCGATCCTGGCAGACCTTCAAGGTCCAAAATTCAGAATAGGCAAAGTTAAAGAAAATATTAAAGTAATAAAAGGAAGTACTTATATTTTTGATAAGAAAGCTGAGATTGGGGATTTTAGTAGAGTAAATTTACAACATAATGAAATATATGAAAGTTTATCAATTGGCTCAAATATTCTAATGGATGACGGTAAACTTCGATTTAGAGTTAAAGATATATCTAAAGATGTAATAAAAACAGAAGTTATTGTTGGAGGATATATTAAAAGTAATAAAGGAGTAAACTTACCTGATGTAGTGTTAAATACAAGCCCACTAACTTCTAAAGATATTGAAGATCTTAAGTTCATTTTAAATCAAGAAATTGATTGGATAGCTCTTTCATTCGTTCAGAAATTAAGAGATATAGAGGAGGTAAAAAAATATATTGAAAATAAAGCATGTATTATTGCTAAAATAGAAAAGCCATCAGCACTTAAAGAATTAAATAAAATAATTGGAGCTTGTGATGGTATAATGGTTGCTAGGGGTGATCTAGGTGTTGAACTTCCTCCAGAGGAAGTTCCTGGAATACAAAAAGATATAATTCTTAAGTGTAGACAGGCTGGAAAACCTGTCATCGTAGCTACGCAAATGTTAGAGTCTATGATTGAATCACCTTCTCCAACTAGAGCAGAAGCTTCAGATGTTGCTACTGCAGTATTTGATAGTGCAGATGCAGTTATGCTTAGTGCGGAAACGGCTGTAGGCTTATTTCCAATAGAGACAGTTAAGATAATGGATAGAATAATATTTTCAGCTGAAAACCATATAAAAATGCATCCAGGTGATGGTCCACAAAATTTAAAAGTAGAAAATTATGTTTATAATGCAGTTGCTCGTTCTGCAGTTAGTTTAGCAGAGGCAGTAAACGCTAGGGCTGTAGTAGCTTTTACGGCATCTGGAAACACCGCCTTCAGAATGGCTAGAGAGCGACCAAACTTACTTCTAGTAGTTATGACTCCGGAAGTAAGAGTTAAGAGAAAGTTATCTCTTCTCTGGGGAGCTTATTCATTTTTTAGTAAAGTTCAAGGATATGAGGCAGCAATAAAAGAAGCAAGAGAGATAATTAAAATTGAAAAACTAGCCGAACAAGGTGATGCCATAGTTGTTGTTGCAGGTATGCCTTTTGGTGTTTCTGGTTCGACTAATTCAATTAGAGTGGTTGATATTTAATTAATTATTTTTTGCCAAGTCTTACTGATATCATTTTGTCAGGATTACTTGGAGGCTCTCCTATTGAAAGTTTTTCAACAGCTTCCATTCCAGAAATTACTTGCCCCCAAACAGTATATTGACCAGTCAAATGACTACAACCGTCAAAACAAATAAAAAATTGACTGTCACCACTGTCTGGACTCATAGATCTGGCCATTCCAACAGTTCCGTATTTATATTCGTAATCAGAAAATTCAGCCTTTAAATTTTTACCTGAGCCGCCTGTACCAACACCATCAGGATCACCAGTTTGAGCCATAAAACCTTTGATAACTCTGTGAAAAATGATACCATCATAAAAACCATTTTTAACTAATTGTTTTATCCTCTTGACGTGCATAGGAGCAATTTTCGGTAGTGTCTCAATTACAACTTTACCTTGAGATGTTTCAATAGTTATAAATTTACTTGAATTTGCAGAAGCTTTTTTTGTTGGCTTAACCATTGTAACACACATTACCCCTAATAAAATAATAATTAATTTTTTAAACATAATTCACTCACTTTATTTTGTAATGTATAAGGCTAGATTATTTAAAATCAACATCTTTTTATACTAGCGCGTCGATTTGTTCATCAGTTAAGTTTCCCGGAACAATAGTTATAGGAACTCTGCATTGGTTACTACCCTTATTAATAATATAATTTATTAATGGGCCAGGATTACCATGTTCAGTAGAAACTCCTAAAACTAAAACTCTAATGGCTTCTTCTTTGTCGATTAAATTAAATAATTCTTCGTGAGCAATTCCTTTTCTAACAAATGTTCGTGGTTTAGGTGCTCCTAATTTTTCACAATATTCACTAAGTTCATTAAGCAATTTTTTACTTGATTGTTCAGCTTCAGATTCCATAATTTCAGTAACGCCGCCCCATAATTGCCCTTCAATGGGCTCTATGCATCGGAAAAGTGCAATTTCGCCTCCAGCAGTAGCCGCTCTTCTTGCTGCATAGTATAAAGCTTGATGCAATTCCTTACTATCATCAGCAACAACTAAAAATAAACGATTACTTGGTTTATGAGTTTTAGATTTAGTTTTAACATTTATTTTTTTTGCCATCACTTCGTCATCAAACTTTCCTAAAAATTAGATTGGTACCCCAACCAACTAAAACAGCTAGTATAACGGCAAAAATGCCATACAATGTTGAGTAATTTTGGGCTATATTATATATTTCTGCACTGACACCTGACTTTGAGACATTAATTGTACTTAATTCTTTAGATATAAGTTTACTGTTTCGATAATGCAATATTTTTACTTCAAATTGACCTGTGATGACATTAGATGGAAGACTTAAATAAGACCTAAATAATGCATTTTTATTTAAACTGATTGAATTCTCATTCAAGCTCCACAATTTTGATTTTAACATATTTCTTGTAAGAGCTTCTCTCCATTCCTTTTCTTTTTGAACTTTTTTACCAGGTTGAAGTCTTATTTTTAAATTATTTAACCCAATTTCTGAAATTTTTTGAGTTTTTTGGTTGAGTATTTTATTAATATCCCTATTAGAAGAAATGTTTAAATACTTTGGAGTGTTTATATAATTCACTGATTTAGTATTCACCCAAATACCAAAAACTTTTTCCTTCTTTTGAACTGTAACTAGTCCTTTCGGACCAGTCACAACTACAATAATGTCGTCACCTTTTTGACCATCATATGCTCCAAATAAAAGTATTTTAGCACCTAAAAAATCTGTGGTAATTTTAACGTTTTCTTGAGAAAGGTCTGCCACAATTTGATTTTTGGCTTTTACATCATGTGAGATAATAAAAGCTATAACTAATATGTGTAGAGATGTTAAAAATTTCACTTTTTATTTACCTACTTATAATTATAGAAAAAATGTCTGAAGGAATTGTGATTAAATCCGTTAAAAGCTTTAGGCTTACTAAAATTATAAGGGTAGACAAAATCAATCTCAAATACTCCCCTTTTAGAATATTGGTAAACCTAGAACCAACTTGGACTCCTACTACTGACCCCAATAACAAGATTGACGCTAAAACAATATCAACTGTTTGATTTTGAGAAGCTTGGAGAATTGTTGTGTTTGCAGCAACAAATATAATCTGAAAGAGAGACGTACCGACCACTAAAGAAGTGGGCATTCCTAAAAGATATATCATCGCAGGTACAATAATAAACCCTCCACCAATACCCATTAATGCTGCGAGAATACCTACTATAATGCCAATAAAAATAGGTAATAAGACTGAAATATATAATTTTGATTTTCTAAATCTTGTTTTAAAAGGAAGTCCGTGAAGCCAATTATGTTGATGAAGTTTGCCTCTAGAAACTTTCCCTTTTCTTTTTCGCAAAATTAAATTCAACGATTCAGACAACATTAAGCTTCCTATTAAAGTCAGGAAAACTACATAAGAAGATTTAATAACGAGATCTAGCTGTCCGATTTTGCCCAAAAAATTAAAAATCACAACTCCTATAGAAGAGCCGACAACACCACCTAAAAGTAAAACTGTGCCCATTTTGAAATCAACATTACCTCTTTTCCAATGTGACAATACTCCAGAAACTGAGGGTGCAACTAATTGATTTGCGACAGATGCTACCGCAACTGGAGGAGGTAT
This sequence comes from SAR116 cluster bacterium AG-335-B03, assembly GCA_003282435.1. Lineage (GTDB taxonomy): Bacteria > Pseudomonadota > Alphaproteobacteria > Puniceispirillales > Marisalimonadaceae > Marisalimonas. The sequence goes on along the minus strand of QBZG01000007.1, from coordinate 35,194 downwards.
TCCTAAAAACATCATAATGGGTGTTAATAAGAAACCACCACCCACACCAACTAAACCCATTATAAGTCCAAGAAAACTTCCCACACCTAAAATTGCTAAAGAGTGAATTGGTTGTTCAGCTATAGGTAAATATATATACATAAAATTTTCATTATTATTTGTTCATGTATGATAGTACATTATTTATATTTTAAAAATAATTATTTAGAGTAAAATTAATGATAAAGACGATATCAAAAAATGATCTTGTTAGTTGTATAACTAGTGTGAAAAATGCAGGGGATAGAGATCGTTCAATTGTAAATTACTCTGAAGCAAGTATATTAATATTATTTGTAAATAATTATGTGGAAAATATTAGTCTAATTTTAATGACTAAAAGAAAAAATAATCTTAGAAAACATGCTGGACAAATAGCATTTCCTGGAGGAAGGAAAGAAAGAGAAGACAAAGATTTAAAAGATACTGTCCAAAGAGAAACTGAAGAAGAAGTAAATATTCCTAGAGATAATTATGATATTATTGGAAAATTACCAAAATTCTATACTGGAACAGGATATGTAGTTACACCATTTCTTGCTATTATGAAACAAAATTCAGAATGGGAAAGTTTAATAAGTCCAAACTCAAATGAAGTTGAAAAAATTTTTTATCCTAAATCTTATTATCTATTATCACCTAAATTTCATATTAGAGAAAAACCTCCTGTAAATTCAAGCATGTCTATGACTTGGAAAATAAATTATAATAATGAAAATATTTGGGGATTGACAGCAAGAGTTCTAGTTACCATTTCTGCAGGATTAGGTTTGAGGGAGTTTCCACCATGCGACGATATTTAATTATTTTTTTAGCTATACTTTTTTCAATAGCTCTTTTTTTCTTAACTAATTATGTTTTAAAAAAGCTGACAAAAAATAACAGAATATTTTTTTCAACTTTAGTAAGTCTTACAGGATTTTGTATATTTATTTTATTTTCCTTTTTATATTTGGAAGGAAATGCTTTCAATCCAAGTTATTCCTATAATCCTCCATCAATCATAGATGGAAAAGTTAAAGACGGTAACTTTTCTAAATAGAAAATAAAAGGCTCTAGATTATTTATCAAGATTTAAAAAATCTTATGAATGAAGATAAAAATATTAAAATTATATTTAATATTGTTAAAAGTGCCAATGCTAAAGCTTGGATTGTTGGAGGAGCGATAAGAGATTATCTTATCAACCAGGAAATTTATGATATAGATTTTGTAATAAATATTGATATTAGTCTATTCTTAGAAAATATTAGTAAAAAAAATATTAAGATTAATTCTACAAATATATATTATAAGACAATTTCAATTATTTTAAATAATAAAGAATATCATATTACAAGCTTTAGAAAGGATTTGATAAGTTTTGGAAGGAGTGCGCTTGTTGACTTTACTAATACTTTGTATGAAGACGCAAAAAGAAGAGATTTTACAATTAATGCTTTATACTTAGACGAAAAAGGAAACTTAATTGACCCATTTGGTGGATATAAAGATATAATTGATAAAAAATTAAGATTCATTGGGGATCCTATTAACAGAATAGAAGAAGACCATTTAAGAATTTTAAGATTTTGCCGTTTTTGTGGAACATTTCCGGTTTTTGATATTGATCAAAATCTAAAAGAAAAAATTATAAAAAAAGCTAATAAGATTTCAATATTAAGCAACATGAGAATTAGAAATGAGTTGCATAAAATTCTTATGGTTACAAATTTTGAACTATGTTTATCTATGTTAGTTACATTAGAATTAGACAAATACATTCTTAATAAAATTAACAAAAGTAACAAAATAAATAAGCATACGGGTTTTAAAACGAAAGATTTCAAGATAGTAAATTACATCAAAACATATGGATTGAATATTATAAATAGTGAAAAGCTTGATTTAATATCCATAGTTATGCCGCACTTATATAACTTAGAAAATTTTGACAAAATTATTAAACGGTTTGAATTAAACAAGAGAAAAATTAAATTTCTTAATTTTATCAAACAATTGAAAAACAACGAACTCATAGTAAATCAAAATACTATGAAAAAATTTACCTCTAATGAAATAGAATTATATGTATTAAAGCTTATTTGGAAATATAGATGTAAAATTAATAAGGTCAATAAAGGTTTTTTTATGAAAGACAGGATACCATTCAATTGGTATAAATTTGGACTACTACATGTCTTTCCTATTGAAATTATTAAATTAATTGATTTATTTAACTTGAAATGGCCAACATTGACTTTAACAAGGAAAAAGATACAAAATTTACAAGATAATACTTACTTAAAGAACATTGATGATTTAATCTTTAAAGCTGAAGATTTTTGGGTTAATAACGATTTTAACAGTTCACCTGAAAATATTTTAACTTTTTTAGAAAGTTACTTAGTTAAAGAAATTAGATATGACAACTAAACTAGATATGTTAGCTAAATTACAAGAACAAAAATGTCTTTATAATTCAGACTTACTTGAAGATAAAAAAGAAAAGGCAAGCATTTGGTTTGCCAAACTTCGTAATGAAATTTGTAAATCTTTTGAAGAAATTGAAAATAGTCAATTAAATAAAAATACAAAAATAAATTTTGTTCAAAAAAAATGGCAAAGAGATGGTGGAGGTGGTGGAATAATTTCGATTATGAAAGGTAAAATTTTTGAAAAAGTTGGTGTAAATATTTCAACAGTTTATGGAAATTTTTCTAAGGAGTTTAGAGGACAAATTCCAGGTGCAGAAGAAAATGGGGCTTTTTGGGCTTCAGGCATTTCAGTCGTTTCACATATGTGTAACCCGCATATTCCAGCAGCACACATGAATACCAGACTATTAGTTACTGGTGAAGGTGATAAAAAAAAGATTTGGTTTGGTGGAGGTGGAGATTTAACTCCAACCTTTGAGGATTTTGAAGTTACTAAATTATTCCATCAAGATTTAAAAATTAGTTGTGACAGGTATGATAACTCATATTATCCAAAATTTAAAAACTGGTGTGATGAGTATTTCTTTTTACCGCATAGAGAAGAGGCTAGGGGCGTTGGGGGTATTTTTTTTGATTATCTTTATAATGATAATTGGGAAAATGATTTTTCATTTGTTAAAGATGTTGGCAAAACATTTCTATCTTCGTATTCAAAAATAATAAAAAATAAACTTGAAAAAAAATTTAGTAAAAAAGAAAGGGATGCTCAATTAATAAAAAGAGGTAGGTATGTAGAGTTTAATCTTTTATATGACAGAGGTACAATTTTTGGATTAAGAACTGGGGGAAACACAGAAGCAGTTTTAATGAGTTTGCCTCCAAAAGTCTCTTGGACTTAGATATATACAAATAATTAATGTTCAAATTTTTCATTAGAGAAAATTTAGTTAAAAAAATTATTTTTCATAAAGAAAAACACTAGAAATTTTTTAAAAGAATGTTTATATAAATATCAATAATGACAGGGAGATATATGTCTAAAAAACCAAATAAAAAAAATGATGAAAGTAAAAGGGATTTTCTTCTTGTTTCTACTTATGCTATGGCTGGGATAGGTGCCGCTTCATTCGTATGGCCTTTAATAGATCAAATGAACCCCGCTGCCGACACATTGGCTCTTGCATCAACCGAAATAGATTTATCTTCTTTAGAAGAAGGGCAAGCTATTACAGTTAAGTGGAGAGGAAAACCAGTTTTTGTACGTCATAGAACTCCAGGCGAAATTAGAGATGCTAGGGAAGCATCCATGGATGATATGAGAGATCCAGAAAAAGACTCTGATCGAGTTACAAATGAGAAATACATTGTTCTAGTTGGCGTATGCACTCACTTAGGTTGCGTTCCACTAGGTCAAAAATCAGGAGATGTTAAAGGTCAATATGGGGGTTGGTTTTGTCCTTGTCATGGTTCGCACTATGACCATTCTGGTAGAATTAGAAAAGGTCCTGCTCCAACAAACTTGGCTGTACCTTCATATGAATTCTTATCAGATACTTTAATTAAGATTGGTTAATATTTTTGTTATCAGGAGTAATAAATGTCGAAGGCTAAGTTTAAAAACCCAGTAGTTAAATGGATTGACCATAGGTTACCTATATTTTCTTTTATGGATCACGAGTTAAATCATTATCCTACTCCCAAAAATTTAAATTATTTTTGGAACTTTGGATCTTTGGCAGGTATTGCATTGGTAACAATGATTATAACTGGGATTGTTTTGTCTATGAACTATACAGCTCACGTGGATTATGCCTTTGATTCTGTTGAAAGAATAATGAGAGATGTTAATCATGGATGGCTTATTAGATATATACATATGAATGGAGCAAGCTTCTTTTTTATAGTTGTTTATATACACATTTTTCGTGGACTCTATTACGGATCTTACAAAGCGCCTAGAGAACTTTTATGGATTTTGGGTGTGCTAATTCTTTTACTAATGATGGCTACAGCCTTTATGGGTTACGTTTTACCATGGGGACAAATGAGCTTTTGGGGGGCTACAGTTATAACTAATTTATTTTCAGCTATCCCATTAGTCGGAGAAAGTATAGTAACATGGTTGTGGGGAGGATTCTCAGTTGACAATTCAACCCTTAACCGTTTCTTTTCGCTTCACTTCGTTTTACCTTTTGTAATTGTTGGTGTTGTAATACTCCACCTTGTTGCTTTGCATAGATTTGGGTCGAATAATCCTATAGGAATTGATGTAAAAGGTACTCAAGATACACTCCCATTTAATCCTTATTACACTATTAAAGATTTATTTGGACTAGGTGTGTTTTTAACGATATTTGCGGCGGCTGTTTTCTTTTTTCCAAATTTTATGGGGCACCCTGATAATTACATTGAAGCTAACCCGATGGTGACACCTGCCCACATTGTACCCGAATGGTATTTTCTGCCTTTTTATGCAATCCTTAGAGCAATTCCTGATAAATTAGGAGGTGTTCTATTTATGTTTGGTTCTATCGCTGTATTATTTGTAATTCCCTGGCTAGACAGATCGTCGGTAAGGTCCTCCCAGTTTAGACCAATTTTTAAGATCTTTTTTTGGATTCTTTTAGCCGACTGTGTGTTACTAGGATATTTAGGGGCAATGCCAGCAGAAGGTATTTATGTTATATTATCTAGAATAGCTACCGCTTATTATTTCTTTCACTTTTTAATTTTATTCCCATTATTACCTTACATTGAAAAAACAAAACCTCTACCGATATCAATATCCGAGCCAGTTTTGAGTGGTTCGTCTCCAGCTTCAGCTTTTGCCTTTAGGGAGAAGAAATAGATGAACGCAAAACCTTATTGGTTTAAAATTAAAAGGTTTATAATTCAATCTTGTACTATTTTATACTTATTTTTTTCTTCTCACATATGTTTTGCTGCTGGAGAGAAAATAACCTTCCCCAAGCTTGATTGGTCTTTTTCAGGTATCACAGGAACTTTTGATCGTGCGTCTCAGCAAAGAGGACTTCAAGTTTATAAAGAAGTTTGTGCGGGTTGTCATGGTATGCGACTTTTAGCTTACAGAAATTTAAAAGCAATTGGCTATAATGATGATGAAATTAAGGCTTTTGCCTCTGAAAATAGTGTTAATACTCTAAATGATGATGGAGAGGTAGTTGAAAGAGAAGCTAGACCAAGTGATAAATTTGTTTCCCCATATCCCAATGAGCAAGCTGCACGTGTAGCTAACGGAGGAGCTTATCCACCAGACTTATCATTAATAGTTAAGGCTAGGTCTGACGGTGCTAACTACTTACACGCTTTATTAACTGGCTACGTAGACGCTCCTGCTGAACAAAAAATTCCAGATGGAATGTATTATAATAAATATTATCCTGGAAAACTTATAGGTATGCCACAACCCTTATACGAAGACGGCGTTGAATACTCAGACGGAACTAAAGCTACACCAAATCAAATGGCTAAAGATGTAACAGCCTTTTTAGCATGGGCAGCAGAACCTGAAATGGAAGACAGGAAAAGACTAGGCATTTCAGTAATTTTATTTTTACTAGTACTTACCCTCTTATCGTATTTAGCAATGAAGCAAATTTGGGCCCCTATAAAAAACAGATAGATTATTATAAATTAACCCTTAAAAATTTTAATGTTCTATCTAAAGCTACTTTAGTACTAATTTGACAATACTGCTTCCTATGATCACAATTAAATCCATGGTCTGCTGGATATGTATATGTAATAACCTCTGGTTTGACTGATGTAAAAACTTCAACACTTTCAATTGGTATGCCTTGATCTAATTCACCAAAATGCGTCAAAACTTTGCATTTAGGTTCAAGGTTTTTAAGTTTAGGAATATCACCGCCATAGTAGCACACAGAAGCTGACAAATTATTTGATTGGCAAGCCATTCTCCAAGAAAGAGACCCACCCCAACAATAACCTACAATACCAACTTTACCTGCAGAAGACACTACCGAAATAGTAGCGTCAATATCCTTAAGAGCATTTTTGTCACATAATTCTTTTAATTTTCTTCCCTTATTTACACCATTTCCATTATATTCAAGTTCAATACTATTTTCTATTCTATCAAATAATGCAGGAGCTATTGAAAGATAACCTTTACTTGCGTATAGATCTGTTACTTCTCTAATGTGGTTATTAACTCCAAATATTTCTTGCAATATCACTAGTCCTGCTATTGGCTTTTTTGAAGGTTGAGAAATATATGCTGAAAAATTATGATTATCCTCTGCTTTAAGTTCTAAAAACTCGCCCATTGTTTAACTCCTATTAAACATTAAATCTAAAATGAAAAACATCTCCATCTTTTACAACATAATCTGCCCCTTCAACCCTCATTCGTCCTGCATCCTTTGCAGCTTGCTCACTTTTTAAATTTAAATAATCGTCACATGATATTGTTTCAGCCCTAATAAATCCTTTTTGAAAATCTGTATGTATTATACCGGCTGCCTCTGGCGCGGTGGAATTATTCTTTAAAGTCCAGGCTCTAGACTCCTTTGGACCTATTGTAAAAAAGGTTATTAGATCTAGCAATCTAAAACCAGTTTTAATAAGTCTGGACAGACCAGATTCTTTTAAATTTAAATCTTTAAGAAATTCATTTTTCTCATCATCATCCAACATAGCTATTTCAGCTTCTATTGATCCTGATATTATGACTGCGTCACAATTTTCAACGCCAGCTTTGTCAAAAATATTTTTTGTGAAGTTATTTCCTTTGGCGGCATCATTTTCATTTACATTGCAAGCATATAATACTGGTTTTGATGTTAATAAATTAAAATTTTTAATTCTTTTTATTTTATCAAGAGTTAAATCAGCTAATCTTATTGGCTTACCATCCGATAAAAAAACTGACAATTCCTTCATTAGAAGCAGATCATTTTTTGCATCAACATCATTAGATTTAGCTTTCTTAGATAAATTTTGAATTTGACGATCAAGACTTTCCAAGTCAGCTAACATTAATTCTGTTTCAATAATCTCAGCATCTCTAAGAGGATCTACACTGTTTGCAACATGTGTAATATCAGCATCTTCAAAGCATCTTAATACATGAACTAAAGCATCGACTTCTCTTATGTGAGATAAAAATTTATTCCCTAAACCTTCACCCTTACTAGCTCCACTTACAAGTCCAGCTATATCTACAAATTGCATTTGTGCGGGGATTACCTTTTGAGATTTAGCTAATTCAGATAGTAATTTTAATCTACTATCAGGAACTGCTACTATACCAGTATTAGGTTCAATAGTACAAAAAGGATAATTTGCAGCTTCAGCTGTTGCTGTCTCCGTAAGAGCATTAAATAAAGTTGATTTTCCAACATTTGGCAAACCAATAATTCCACATTTAAATCCCATTAAGCTATCCCTAAATTTTTTGTTTTAAAAACAATCTTTATTATTTATTAATAAATATATATTTTTTGAAATTTTATTAATTGTGTCATCAACCCATTTAATTTTTTCGTCCGAAGAAAAGTCAGAAAGCACCCAACTTGAAATATTTTCATTTGTTTTATTTTCAAATATTTTTGATGGCCTAGAAACTCCTACTCTGACCCTATTGTAATCCTTGCCAACTAACTGATCTATGCTTTTAAGACCGTTATGTCCATTATGACCCCCGCCAATTTTAGTTTTTATACGACCTTGATCTAGATCAATTTCGTCATGAATGACATATATTTTATTTATATCGAAATTATAGAAATTTTTAAATTCTTTAACAGCTATACCAGAATTATTCATGAAGGTTGTTGGTTTAATTAAGAAAATTATATTTCCATGTATTTCGGATTTTGAAAATTCAGAATCAAATCTTTTAATAAATTTGGGAAAGTTGTAAATTTCTTTTATTGCATCTACAACTTTAAAACCTATATTGTGCCTATTATTAATATATTGTTTTCCAGGGTTCCCCAAGCCAACTATGAGAAACATTTTAAAGTTTACTATTCATTAACATGTGATAGTTATTTCTAACTATCACTCTTGTTTTCTTCAGTATCTTCGGCAGTTTCTTCTTTATCTTTATCTTCATCTTCTTCTGCATCACCTAAACCACCTCTTGGTGCAGCTATTGTTGCTACTGTAAAATCTCTGTCTGTAATTGTAGGGGTACAACCTTCTGGCAGACTTATTGAACTTATATGTATTGTGTGACCAACGTTAAGACCTTCTAAATCAACTGTTAATTTTTCAGGTATTGAAATAGCAGGGCAATTAAGTTCTACTTGTGCTCTTACTATATTTAGAACACCACCCATTTTTAATCCTGTACATTTATCTTGATTTAAGAATTCTACGTTAATACCAACAGCTACAGTTGCATTTTTAGTAACCCTTAAAAAATCAACATGTTCTGCCTCTTCTGAAACAGGATGTTGTTGGATATCGCGTGGTAATACAAAATGTTTTTCATTATTAACTTCAATATTCATAAGTTGGCTAAAAATACCTGGTTTATGCATTAATTTACGCCATTTATTGGCATCTAAAGTGATGGGTATAGCAGATTGTTTGTTTCCATAAATAACTGCAGGTACTAATCCTGCACGTCTTGCAGCTCTGGCAGACCCCTTACCAACCTGACTACGAGCTTCAGCTATAATATCAATAGTTTCCATTAGTTATCTCCTTCTAAAAGTCTTCTACCTCCAAGGGTGTAAAAGAATAAAGCATTCATAACGTTTTAATTAAAAAATATAAAGTAAATAATATAAAAATTATTCAAAAAGGCTTGACACAGATTGTTCTGTGTGGACTCTACGAATAGCTTCTCCAATAATTGGTGCAATAGAAATTTGTCTTATATTACTAGATATGCGTACAGCCTCTGTTGCTTTTATAGAGTCAGTGGTAACAAGCGAGGTTAAAGGGGAGTTACTAATATTACTTACAGCTGATCCAGATAATACTCCATGAGTAACATAAGCATCAACACTTAATGCGCCTACGTCAATTAAAGCCTGAGCCGCATTACATATTGTTCCTCCAGAATCAATAATATCATCTACTATTATACAGTGATGATTTGAAACATCACCAATGATATTCACGACTTCTGATAAACCTGCTTTTTCTCTTCTTTTGTCAATTATTGCTAAATTAGCATTTATCCTTCTTGCGATAGCCCTAGCCCTTACTACACCACCTACATCTGGAGAGACAATAACTACAGGTTTGTTTTTATATCTACTTTTAATATCTTTTACAAATACTGGAGCTGCAAACAAATTATCAGTAGGTATGTCAAAAAAACCTTGTATTTGATCTGCATGTAAATCCATGGTTAAAATTCTGTCTGCGCCAGCTTTAGTTATTAGGTTTGCAACCAATTTGGCGGAAATGGGTGTTCTTGGCCCGGATTTCCTATCTTGTCTTGCATACCCATAGTATGGAATTACTGCTGTAATTCTTCTTGCACTTGCTCTTCTAAGAGCATCTAATGATACAAGTAATTCCATTAAATTATCATTTGCAGGATATGAAGTTGACTGTATAATAAACATATCTTCACCTCTAACATTTTCTTGCACTTCAACAAAAACTTCCATATCAGAAAATCTTTTTACGTCTACTTTAACAAGTTGAGAATTAAGTGCCTTAGAAATACTCTCTGCTAAATTTATATTAGAGTTGCAAGACAGTATTTTCATTTAGTGTTATCCCAAGATAATTCCATTAATTTAATAGCAGTCTCAACAAAGTTATAGCAAGATAAATTTAATAAATTATTCCTTTATTTTATATGAACATTAAAATAAATAATCCAAAAATGATTAACATAAAAAAAATTATCAAGTGTGGCATCTTAGTCCTATTTCAAAATTCCAATCACAGAGATATGACGACCTGTCATGCCTGCTTTTGACGAATTTCGGTGAGAAGAATATCTATGACTGAAAAATAAATTATTATCATATGTATTTATATTAATATCACCAATTTTATTGATTTTAGATATTTTTAAACTCTCCTTTAATAGTAAAGGTAAATCAAATAAGTATTTATTATTATTCATTTGAGATAAAATAGAATTATTTCTTTTAAAGCTTAATGTTTGTTTAACTATTTTTGCTACATCATCTTTTATTTCATATGACTGTTTTTGTATGGTTGGACCAATTACAGCTATTATATTTTTCCTATTTGCCCCAATTTTTTCCATACATATTATTGTAGCCTCAATAATGTTATCTATTGCACCTCGCCAACCGGCATGACAAGCGCCTATAGTTTTTGATTGATCATCATAAAACAAAATAGGTGCACAGTCAGCACCAAGAATTGATAAACCTATACCTGTTAAGTTAGTCACCAAACCATCAGCATTTAGAGAATTTCTTTGTTTATTCTGATTGTTAATAATCAAAACGTTAGATGAATGTATTTGATTTAATTTTATTATTTTTTTTAATCTAAGTTCATGACTAACTAATCTTAGATTTTCTTTTACATTATTCTTATTGTCATTAACATTAAAACTACAATTAAGAGAATTAAATGGATATTCAGAAACTCCTCCATTTCTTGTAAAAAAACCATAGCTTAAACATTTATTTTCTAAATTTATATGCTGTATTTTTTGTATCGGCATGAATTAGTTTACTTTTGAACTGCAGTATAAAATTAATTTAAATTAAATTCTTGTTATTTTTATAAATTATAATGATAAAGAATAAGCCAATTATAATCATTGGTAATGATAAGAGTTGTCCCATTGAAAAATCAAGGTATAAGTACCCAATTTGAATATCTGGCTCCCTAAAAAATTCTACAAAAAAGCGAAAAAGTCCATATAAAAATATAAAGCATCCTGTCATTAATCCTTTGATTTTAAAAAAATTAGTCATATTCATCAGCAACCATAATATAATAAACAAGATCAAACCTTCAAAAAAGGCCTCATAAAGTTGACTAGGATGTCTTGGTAAATTCCCTCCTTTTGGAAATATCATCCCAAATTTGTGATTTGTTACTTTACCGTATAGTTCCCCATTGATAAAGTTTGCTATTCTTCCAAAAAGTATCCCAATTGGTGAAACTATTGAGATTAAATCAGAAAAAATCATTAAAGGTATTCTGCTTGATTTACTTGAATAAATTACAGCAATTACAACACCTATAAATCCACCGTGAAATGACATCCCACCATTCCAAATTTTTAAAATTTCTAATATGTTATTAAAATAATACTCAGGATTATAAAATATTACATAACCTAATCTTCCTCCTAAGATAATTCCAATAATACAATTACTAATTAAATCGCTTATACTTTTATTGCTGATTTTGATATTTTTAAATTTTATTATTTTCAATATTAAAAACCAGCTTAAAATAATCCCGCATATGTAAGATATAGCGTACCAACTGATTTTAATTATGCCTAAGTCTATAGCTACAGGGTTAATATTTGGAAAATCAAACATATTTAACAACATTTAATTAAATTAATTAATAATTTAAAGTATATATGTTACGATAATTAAAATATAGTATTATAAAATCTATTCGTTTAAGGCAAATTTATGAAAAAGAATTATTTTTTTTTAAAAGATACTGCGTCTGTTATTACAGGTGCTCTTTCAACATTTTCAGATTTAAAAAATGAAGTGGATAATATTATTAAAAGTAGGTTTGAGAAATTTATTAATTCTCAAGGTATTGTTAGTAGAGAAGATTTTGAAGCTCTTGTTGACAGACATGAAAAATTAAATTCTGAATTTAATCTTTTGAAAGCAAAATTAGAAAATAAAAAGACAATCTTTAAAAACAAAAAGTAAATTTTGTTGTATATTCAATATGTAGTATATTAATCTTTATATTTATCAAAATATACTATATATGGGTATTATGAATGATGAATTGAAAAACATAATTTTAAATCATAAAATATCCAATATTTTCCAAAAATATCATTGGTATATTTCTTCAAATTCTGATAAAAAATTTTGCTTAAATTATCAAGGTGAAATTGCTGATTATTATTTAGTAGTAAGTTATAATTATAATTATATACAGTTTGATTATACCTTAGATATAGAGGTTCCTAGAGACAAAATAAATGAATTACAAAAGTTGATAAACTTTGTTAATCAAAAAACTAATAATGGATTTTTCATTTATGATCTGGAAGTCGACAAAGTTAAGTTCCACATAATTAAACAATATTTTGTAAAATTAAAAAATAAAACTATAGAAGATGTTATTGAAGAAAATTTAAATTTAACAAATCATTTATTTCGTAATTTTACACTGGCAACACACAATTTAATATACGCAGAAAAAACAGATCAGAATTATATTAAATTAATGTTTATGGATGTCGAAGGATACGCCTAGATCTAATTATGCTCAAAAAATAATTGTTACAATATGTTAGGTAAAATATGAAGAATGTAGTTTTATTTGGATTTGGAAAAATGGGATCATCCATTTTAAAGGGATGGATGCTCAAAAGTTTAAATTTTAATTTCTTTGTTGTTGAAAAAGAATCTTCTTTAAGAAGTACTGCCGTTAATGTTGGTATAAAATCATATGAAAATTTTGAGCAATTGTTAAAATTTGTTGATGAAGAAACCATTGATATAATTTTTCTTGCTGTTAAGCCACAACAAATGAGTGAAGCAATTAAGGTTTTTTCTAGACTTAATTTTTCTAAGATATTATTTATTTCAATCGCTGCGGGTCTTTCTTTTGATTGGTTTCAGTCAAATCTTAAAAAAGATATAAAACTTGTTAGAGCAATGCCAAATTTACCAGCTTCAGTAGGTTTTGGGGTAACTGGTTATTGCAAAACTAATAATGTAGATAAAATAGAATTACTTGATGTACAAGATTTATTAAGCGCTTTTGGAAAAGCAGTTTACTTAGAGACTGAAGCTTTTATTGATGTTGTAACAGCTATATCTGGGTCTGGTCCAGCTTATGTTTTTTATTTTGCAGAGGTATTATCTGCAATAGGTCTAAATCAAGGTTTATCGAAAAAAAATGCAAATGCATTAGCTATAGAAACTATAATAGGTTCGGCAAAATTGTTAGAAATGTCAAATATTAATCCCAAGATACTAAAAGAAAACGTAACTAGTCCTGGTGGGACCACAGAAGCAGGTTTAGAAATACTTGCATCTGAGGATTATGGATTATATAATTTATTGGATAAAACAGTTAGTGCGGCAAAAAAAAGGGCTAAAGATTTAAATTCTAATGGCTAAATAGTTACATGAAAAATAAAGATCAAGCTTTAAAATGGAAATTATGCGATGCATATTTTTCAATTTTAAATGCTGGAAACAAAAACTCAATAACTCTAGAGGAGATCTGTTCGAAAAGTAAAGTCGCATATGAGGAAGCAAGAAAAATAATACCTAAAGATTTTGTTCATAACCCAATTTTTTTTCTAAAAATACTTGTTACTAAGCTAGATGATGAAGCTTTAGAAGAATTTAAAGCTGATGTATTTGAAGATTCAATATCAACTACTTATGACAAAATTTTAGAAGGCATAACTTTAAGGTTTGAAAAGCTTTTAGAGTACAGGCTAGCTTTAAAAATCTTTAGTGAAGGATTAGATCGTAAAGCTGAAATCTTTTTTAAACTTTTACAACAAAATTATTCTTTTATGTTTAACCTTTTAGACATAGTTGAAAACAAACAAAATTGTGGTTTAAAAACAATTAAGTCGGCAGCTTTAAATATTGTATTTATAAAAGGAATGGAAGTTTTTTTAAGAGATGAAAACAACAGCCTTGATTCAACTCTGAGATATTTAGATAAATATCTAAAAGATATCGAGGATGTTGGTTTTTTTACCGGTATTATTAAAAAGTAACTACAAAGGTAGTAATAACCTTACTCTTAACCCGCCTAAGGGACTATCTTCCAAAATAAGTTCTCCACCATGATTAAGTGCTGAATTCTTGGCAATTGACAAACCTAGTCCAGTACCACCAGTTTTATTATTTCTAGAATTATCCAATCTTGTAAACGGTAATACTACCTCGTCTCTTTTATCTCTAGGTATTCCTGGGCCATTATCATCAATTATAACTTCACTATGATCGTCAAAAATTTGAATTTGGGCATTTGCTTTACCTGCGTATCTAATTGCATTGGTAAATAAATTTATCAGAGCTCGTCTTATTGATTGAACTTGAATTGGAAAAATTGGAATATTATCTGGTGGTACAGAAATATTTATTTTTTCTCCATTAGGATCAGAAGTCTTAGCAGCTTGTTGAAGTAATTTAAATAAACTTGCATCAACCATTTCCTCTTCGCGTTCATTCCTTGCAAAATCTAAATAGCCATCTATCATTTTTTCTAATTCTATTAGTTCTTTTTCAAAATCTTCTCTAATCTCTTTATTATTATTCATAACTGCTAATTGAAGTCTCATTCTGGTTAGTGGAGTTTTTAGGTCATGACTTACTCCCGCTAAAAGTGACGTTTTCTCGGAAATTTGTTTATTTATTCGATGTCTCATCGCTTGAAATGCTCTTCCAGCTATTCTTACTTCTGTTGCACCCTCAATATTATAGTTTTCTACTTCCCTTCCAAAACCAATTTGACGTGCTGCTTTTGCAAGCTTTAATATTGGACTTACTTGTTTTCTTAGAAAAATAATTGCCACAGAAAAAAGTATCACTGATGCACCTACTGACCACATAATAAAAGTAATACCCGTAGGAACAAATAACCTTTTATTATCTATATGCATTCTTACTATTCCATTTGCTAGTTGTATATCTACATAAAATTGTCTTGAATTCTCAATTGTAGATAAATAGAAAGGTTCCTTTATTCTAAATTCTAAAGAGGATCGAAAATTTTTAAATTTAGCATTAAATGATTGATTAGGTTTTAATATACCCCCTTCCAACCAGTAGAAAATAATATCAAAGTATTGTCTTGCTCTTACTGCTGATAAAGCCCTTTGATTCTTAGAGGGCTCGTTCCCAAGCTCATCAATTAATAGACCTAAATCTTTTGCTAAATTCTTTGACATATGTCTAGATACCCAATCCCAATGTCTTTCATAGAAAATTGACACGGAAATAATTTGAACAAGAATTATTGGTACAAGTATAATAGCTAACATTCTTCCAAATAAACTTTTTGGTGTTATGTTGCGTAATCTCATTATCTATACTTTTTTTTAATCATTATTAATTCTGTCATCGTGAGTATGTAGCATCCAGCCTATCCCTCTAACTGTTTGCAGATAGATGGGGTATCTTTGATCATCTTCAATTTTACGTCTTATTCTTGCAATTGCAACGTCAATAGATCGAATTTCCATATTACCACCAAGTGAGTCATTAATATCATCTCTAGAAAAAGCTTTATTTGGAAATTTACAAAAACAATTTAACAATTTCTGCTCAGATGTAGTTAGATGAACAGGTAAATCATTTTTATATAAGTTTAAAGATTTTTGATTAAAAGAAAATGGGCCAAATCTAGTATTATCTTCAATATTAGTTTTCTTAAGATTTTTAGGAAGTCTTTTAAGTATATTTTGTATTCTTAGTAATAATTCTCTTGGTTCAAATGGTTTGGTCATGTAATCATCTGCCCCATACTCGAGACCATCAAGTCTTTCCTCAGGATTTGACATGGCAGTTAACATAAGAGTTGGTATTGAATTCGTTTGTCTTATCTCTTTTAAAAATTCCAGACCATTTTGTCCTGGCATCATTATATCGATGACTAACAAGTCAAAAATTAAAGTTTCCATAATTTTTTTAGCTTGCTGGGTATTTTCAGCGTCGGAAACTCTAAAACTATTATTTTCTAAAAATTTTTTTAGTAATTTTCTAATTTTTTGATCATCATCAATTATTAAAATATGAAAACTTAATTTTTTTAGATCTTGATTATACATTTTACAAAAACAGGTCAGTTCACATTGAATTTATTATATTTACTCAGTGATAAATCTTTAAAAAGATAAAAATACTAAAATACTTAATTAATTACAAAACTTATTTCTTAATATTTGATTATTTAACTATAATGTGGATTATAAATTATGTGTAAATTAGGAGGAATTTTTCTTGGATAACTTTTCATTTGATAATCGTGATGGCTATATTTGGCATAATGGAAATTTAGTTGAATGGAAAACAGCTAACATTCATGTATTAAATCATGGTTTACATTATGCTAGTTGTGTCTTTGAAGGTGAAAGAGCATATAAAGGTAAAATTTTTGAAACAAAGAAGCATACTGACCGGTTGTTTAACTCCGCCCATTCACTTGATATGGAAATACCTTATTCACAAAATGAAATAGAAAAAGCAAAAGATCTTTTGCTTGAAAAAAATTCATTGTCAGATGCCTATGTAAGACCAGTAGTTTGGAGAGGTAGTGAAATGATGGCTGTTTCTGCACAATCAACTAAAATAAATGTAGCTATTGCTGTTTGGGAATGGCCAAGTTATTTCGATCCAGATCAAAAAATGCAAGGGATCAAACTTGATATTGCTAGGTGGAGACGTCCAAGTCCAGAATGTGGTCCCGTTCACGCTAAAGCTGCTGGTTTATATATGATTTGTACACTCTCCAAACATGAAGCAGAAGCAAAAGGTTATAGTGACGCACTAATGTTAGATTATAGAGGCCAAGTTGCTGAGGCAACAGGCGCTAATGTTTTTTTTAGAATGCCAGATGGAAAACTTCATACCCCATTAGCTGATTGTTTTCTTGATGGAATTACAAGAAGAACAGTAATGAAACTTGCCAAAGAAAATGGTATTGAGATTATTGAACGAAAAATTATGCCGGAGGAAATGGCTGAGGCTGAAGAATGTTTTTTGACAGGTACGGCTGCAGAAGTTACTCCAGTTCAATCAATTGGAGATTACAAGTTTAAACCAGCTGAATTTTGTTTAAAATTGACAAAAGCTTATTCAGATTTGGTTAATGGTGGTTAGAAAAATTTTAAACAACCCATTTTTTTGTTGCTTCATCGTCAGACAAATTATAATTAACCCATTTTTTTTGATTGTTATCTTCTTCAACTTTCCAAAAAGGAGCTTTTGTTTTTAGCCAATCCATTATAAAATTACAACTGTCGAAAGCATTTTGTCTATGTTTTGCAGACACACCAACAAAAACAATTTGATCTGAGGGTAATAATTTCCCAACTCTATGTATTACAGTTACTCCAGTAATATTCCATCTTTCACAGCTTTCTTTAACAATTTTTTCAATTTCTAATTCAGTCATTCCAGGATAATGCTCAAGTGTCATTGCATCTATTAAACTATTATTTCTTTCATCAAAACCTCTCACAACGCCAACAAAATTCACAATTGCACCTGTTTGATTTTCTCTTAAAATTTTAGTCTCTTCTGAAACATCAAAATCTTTATTCTGTATTTTGATTTTAACTGGGATCGTTATTTTTCTATCCATTTATCCACCTGTCACAGGGGGGAAAAAAGCTATTTCGTCATTATTACTTATTTTTGTTTCAACAGAGCAATATGTTCTGTTTACAGCAATTTTAATTAAATCTTTTTTTATAAAAACTTTTTTGTAATTATCGTTCAAATTATTTAGGTAATTAATAAGTTCACTTATGTTTTTTACATTATCAGGTAGTTCAATAAATTCTTCTGACTTACCAATATGTTCTTTAATCCAAGAAAAGTATTTTATAACCATTAATGTCTCTCATTTTTATTATTTTTAAAAAATAAAACTAATATCATAATATATTGAATTCCAGTTACAATAGTAATTATGGCCGCAACCCATAGAAAAGTATATGAAATAATGCCTAACGCTTCTATATTATAGGAAAAAGTATTTGTTCGCCAAACTAAGAAACTGCCACAGGCAATCAGTTGTATTGTGGTCTTCCATTTTGAAAGAAAGGTTACTTCTAGGTTAATATCATAACCAGCAATACTTTCTCTTATACCGCTAATTAAAATTTCTCTCAAAACGATTATAAGTGCAGGTATAAAAGCGTAATTATATTCGAACATATGCTCTGAAGCTAAAGCAAAAATTAATCCAATTACCAAAAGTTTATCAGCAATTGGATCTAGAATTTTTCCAAAATTGGATATGACTTTATATTTTCTAGCATAAAAACCATCAAAATAGTCAGTCATACCAGCTAAAATTAACAAAGGAGTAGCAACTATTGCACCAATTTCACCGCCATAGATAACAATTAAAGGAAGTAATAATGCTGTTAAACATCTGAACAAAGTTAAACCATTAGGTATTGTGCTTTTAATTAAACTTTCTTTTAGCATTTACAGCCTTACTTAACATCTATTTTGCTATTACAATAAAGGTAAAATCTATTATAGTTAAGCAATTATTATTAATTAAAAAAGTTAAATACTTTTTGTGCTGTTGACTTGTTAATTCCTTCAACTTTTAATAAATCCTTTAAGCTGGCTGTTCCAACAGCTTTTGCTGAACCGAATTCATCAAGCAATGATTTCTTTCTTTGAGCACCTATACCGTCTATTTCATCTAATGGGTTTTGAAATAATGTTTTTTTACTTTTAAGTCTATGGCCAGTAATGGCGTATCTGTGAACTTCATCTCTTAATTTTTGAAGAAAAAATAAAATTGTGTCATCTTTTTCAAATATAATTTTATCGTTATGCTTGGTATAAAAGATTTCTCTTCCTGCATCTCTTTTTATACCTTTAGAAACTGCTATTATTTCAATATTTTCAATTTTCAATTTTTTAAGTACGGATAAAACAGTATTCAAATGACCTTTCCCTCCGTCAATTATTAATAAATCAGGATAATTTGAAGAAGCTTTTCCAGTAAATCTTCTTTCAATGACTTCTTTCATCATTAAATAATCATTATTATTCAGAGTTTCAGTATTTTTCGATGAATTTTTGTTTTTCCACTTAGAATTTATATTATACTTTCTGTATAATGATTTCAAAAAACCATCCTCATTAAAAGCTATCATTGCACCGACAGGTGATTTGCCTTGATGGTGAGAATTGTCATACACTTCTAATTTTTTTATTTTCTTTCTAAAATGGAAGGCATCTTGAAGTTTTAACAAATTTTTTTGATTTGATGATTTTTCATAGATTTTTCTATTAAGGTTTTCTTCAGCATTTTTTAGGGTAGAATTAATAAGTTCTAATTTTTTACCTCTTTGAGGAGACTCAATTCCAACTTTAAATTTATGTTTTGTTCTCAGAAATTCCTCAATGAGGGATTTATCTTTAGGATATTCATTAACAAGTATACTCTCTGCTGGAATATTTTTCTCGTAGAATTGGCAAATAAATGCTTGCATGATTTCATTTTCATTAACATCAGTCCCATTTCTTCCAGGATTAGGGAAATAAGATTTTGATCCGTAGTTACAACCGTTCCTAATGATAGTCATTTGAATTACGACTTTATTATCAATTTTTTTTATTACTAAAAAATCAATATTTTTAACGTTTGGTATATTAATGTTCTGACTTGCATTTACTTCTGTTAATGCTTTAACTCTATTTCTAAAAATTGCTGCAGCTTCAAAATTTTGTTTATTAGACGCATCATACATTTTGTCTAGTAAATTTTGTTTTATTTTCTTGGAATTTCCATTTAGAAAGTTTTTGGCCTCAACCACAGTTTTTTTATAATTTTCTTCAGATATAAAATTGACACAGGGAGCGCTACATCTTTTTATTTGATATTGTAGACAGGGTCTAGTTCTTGACTTGAATATATTATCATTGCAAGTTCTCAGTAAAAATGCCTTTTGCAATGTTTCAATTGTTTTGTAAATCGTTCTTTTAGATACAAATGGTCCAAAGTATTCTCCTCTAATAGTTCTTAATCCTCGATGAGAAGATATTTGTGGAAATGGGTGTGACAAATTAAATAATATAGAACTAAAACTTTTGTCGTCCTTAAGTAATATATTGTAAATTGGTTCGAATTTTTTAATTAAATTCGACTCTAATAATAGAGCTTCAACCTCAGACGACGTAATAATGATCTCCATTTTAACTGTACTTGAGACCATGTATGTTAGTCTTGAGTTAAGTCTTTTTGGCTGAGTGTAAAAACCAACTCTATTTTTTAGATTTTTTGCTTTACCAATATATAAATACTCTTCGTTTTCTCCCAACATCTGATAAATTCCAGATTTGTCAGGAATTGTTCTTAATTCATTTTTTATAACCTCAATCCCATTGCTAAGAGAAGGTTTAGTCTTTTTTTTCATCTAGTAAATTTTGCACCTTAAATTAATTTTAATAAATAGTTTGTTTATTTCTTTTTACTAAATTTACTTCTGTAATTTTCTTTAGGAGCAACCATCAATCCTAGTTCTTTTTGTTGCAAGATTTTTATTTTATCTCTAATTTTCGCAGCCTCTTCAAATTCAAGGTTACTTGCTGCTTTTTCCATATCTGACTGAAGTTCTTGAATTGATTGCTTTATACTTTTTCCAACATGTTTCGAACTTTTATTTTCTTCACCTTCTTCACTAAGATTTTCTAATATATTAGAAATTTTACTAATAACTGTTTTTGGAGTTATTTTATTCTTTATATTATAATCAATTTGTTTTTTTCTTCTTCTGTTTGTTTCATCAATAGCGTACTGCATTGATCCAGTTATTGTATCAGCATATAATATCACATTACCTTCAACATGTCTTGCTGCACGTCCTATAGTTTGGATAAGTGATGTTTTTGATCTAAGGTATCCCTCTTTATCAGCATCTAATATAGCAACTAGTGCGCACTCTGGAATATCTAAACCTTCTCTTAAAAGATTAATTCCTATTAGCGCATCAAAAATTCCTAATCTCAAATCTCTTATTATTTCAATACGTTCAAGTGTATCTACGTCTGAGTGAATGTACCTTACTTTTAAACCAGCCTCAAACATATACTCACTCAAAGCTTCAGCCATTTTTTTGGTTAATGTGGTAATTAAAACTCTATTTCCTTTTTTAGATTGCAACTTTGTTTCATGAATTAAATCATCAACTTGAGTTTTAGTAGGTCTTATAGTTATTTTAGGGTCTATAAGACCAGTTGGTCTGACTGATTGTTCAATAAATATACCATTAGTTTTATTTAGTTCCCACTCTCCAGGAGTGGCTGAAACGTGAATAGTATTAGGTCTAAAAGCCTCCCATTCTTCAAATTTTAAAGGTCGGTTATCCAAACAAGAAGGTAATCTAAAACCATACTCTGATAAAGTAGATTTTCTTCTAAAATCACCTTTATACATTGCACCTATTTGACTTACTGTTATATGGCTTTCATCTGTAAATACAAGCGCGTCGTCAGGTAAATACTCAAAAAGAGTAGGTGGAGGTTCACCAGGATTTCTACCCGACAGGTATCTACTGTAATTTTCTATTCCTGGGCATGTCCCAGCAGCAAGCATCATTTCAAGATCAAAATTAGTTCGTTGCTCAAGTCTTTGTGCTTCAACTAATTTATTGCTTTTGTATAAGAAATCTAAATGATGTTTTAACTCCTTTTTTATAGACTTTATAGCTTCATTTAAAGTTGGTCTTGGTGTGACATAATGAGAGTTAGCATAAATTTTAATCGAACTTAATTTTGACAGTTTCTGCCCTGTTAAAGCATCTACCTCAAATAAATTTTCAATTTCATCACCGAATAAAGTTATTCTCCAAGCAACAGTTTCTAGGTGTGCTGGAAATATTTCTATTATATCTCCTCTTACTCTAAATGTACCTCTTACAAAGGACATATCGTTTCTAGTGTATTGAAGTTCAGTAAATTGTCTTAATAATTTTTGTCGTGGAAAATCTTGTCCTTCTTTTAAAGTCATTGTCATTTTTGAATATGTTTCTACTGATCCAATACCATAAATACAAGATACCGATGCGACAATAATAACGTCTTTTCTTTCAAGTAAAGCTCTTGTTGCAGAATGGCGCATTCTATCAATTTGATCATTAATACTTGATTCTTTTTCTATATATGTGTCTGAACGAGGTACATATGCCTCTGGTTGATAATAATCATAGTATGAAACAAAATACTCAACAGCATTTTCAGGGAAAAAATCTTTCATTTCTCCATAAAGTTGTGCTGCAAGTGTCTTATTAGGAGCCATTACCAATGCTGGTCTATTCAGTGAATTAATGACATGGGCCATAGTAAAAGTTTTACCTGAACCTGTAACACCAAGTAAAACTTGATCTTTTTCATTATTATTAACACCTGAGATTAACTCGTCTATGGCTTGTGGTTGGTCTCCAGTAGGAATAAAGTCAGATTTTAGATTAAAATTAGATTTCAAAGAATTTGAAATATTATAATTTAATTTTTCAATGTTGTTCATTTTCATTAAATAAGTAATTAATTTGGCATAAAAAGCTTTATATCAAAAAATTACCTATTAATTAATAAAAAAGATTTTTAACAACTATATTTTGTAGTAGATCTTAATGATAACTAAGTTTCTTTTTTTGGAGTTTAAATATGACTTTTATTTCTGATAGCTTGAATAGAATAAAACCTTCTGCAACAATGGTCATAACAGCCAAAGCAGCGCAACTAAAAAGAGAAGGAAAAAAAGTTATTGGATTATCGGCTGGTGAACCTGATTTTGATACACCAGATCATGTAAAGGTAGCTGCTATAGATGCAATTCACAAAGGATATACAAAATACACGAATGTAGAAGGTATACCAGAAC
This sequence comes from SAR116 cluster bacterium AG-335-B03, assembly GCA_003282435.1. GTDB lineage: Bacteria > Pseudomonadota > Alphaproteobacteria > Puniceispirillales > Marisalimonadaceae > Marisalimonas. Next base: position 11,981 of record QBZG01000007.1, on the reverse strand, counting down.
TTAGGCAAGCTATAATTGATAAGTTTAAAAAAGATAATGGTTTGAGTTATTCAATAAATGACGTGATTGTAAGTACTGGTGGAAAACAAATTTTATTCAACGCACTGATTAGTTCTATAAATAAAGATGATGAAGTGATAATTCCAGCGCCATATTGGGTATCATATCCTGATATGACTTTATTAGCTGGGGGTAAGCCAGTTATTGTAAGTTGTACTCAAGAAACAGACTTTAAACTTACAGCCAAAGAATTAGAAGAAGTTATAACAAAAAATAGCAAGTGGTTGATATTAAATAGTCCGTCTAATCCAACTGGATCTTGTTATTCTAGAAAAGAGCTTGAAGAAATTGCTGATGTTGTGAGAAAACATAAAAATTTATATGTCATGACAGATGATATATATGAATACATAGTTTATGACAATTTTGAATTCTTTACATTTGCTCAAGTTGCTCCTGATTTAAAAGATAGAGTGTTAACTGTAAATGGTGTTTCAAAAAGTCATTGTATGACGGGTTGGCGAATTGGATATGCAGTTGGTCCTGAAATATTAATCAAAGCGATGATTAAAATTCAAGGACAGTCAACTTCCAATGCCTCATCCATTTCACAGTATGCTGCTTTGGCAGGAATAAGTGGAAGTAATGACTTTTTAAAACCTTGTTTAAAAGCTTTTAATGAGAGGAGACGCTTTGTTGTAAGTAAACTCAATAATATTCAAGGCATAAGTTGTTTGTTACCTAAAGGAGCCTTTTATGCTTATCCAAATGTTTTTGGCTTAGTAGGAAAAAAAACAAACGAAGGAATAGTATTAAAGAATGATAAAGATATTGTTGAATGGCTCTTAGAAACAGCAGAAGTTGCAGCCGTACCTGGAGTAGCTTTTGGATTAGAACCTTTCTTTAGAATCTCATATGCAACAAGTTTAGACTTGTTAAAAGAAGCGATGAATAGGATTGAAAAAGCAGTATTAAGCTTATCTTAAAAATTTTGGAGTGGAATGTGTTTCTTAAAAAAAATAAGGTTTGGAATTTAAAAGAAAGTAGTATTACAAGTGAATGTATTTTTAACAAACGACGAAAAATTATTAAAAATTTGGCTATAGGCTCCTTAGTTGTTCCTAGTGCGTCATTAATTCCTTTTACAGCATTTAGTTCATTTTATCCTCCAATAACTAACAATTTCTACAAAGTAGACAGAGGTCTTACAAAAGAAAGCCTGGCAACTACCTATACAAACTTTTATGAATTTGGCTCAAGCAAAAATATTTGGAGAAGAGCTGCAGAGCTTAAAACAGATCCTTGGTTATTAACAATTGATGGATTGGTAAATAAACCATTAACTATAGATGTTAACGATTTATTAAAAAAAATTGGTGGAATTGAAGAAAGAGTTTATAGATTTAGATGTGTGGAAGCATGGTCAATGACAGTGCCTTGGGCGGGTTTTCCTGTTAATAAAATCTTATCACTTGTTGAACCAAAGACTGATGCTAAATTTGTAAAGTTTGAAACTTTTTTTAACCCAGATATTGCGCCAGGACAAAAACAAAAGTGGTATCCATGGCCTTATCAAGAGGGTATAACTGTCGAAGAAGCAAAGAATGATTTAAGTTTTATTGCCACAGGTATTTATGGCAAAGAATTACCTAATCAGAATGGTGCTCCACTACGTCTAATTCTTCCATGGAAATATGGTTTTAAATCAATTAAATCAATTGTAAAAATTAGTTTTGTAAATAAAAGACCTATAGGTTTGTGGGAAAAACTTGCACCTAAAGAATATGGATTTTGGGCTAATGTCAATCCAAATGTACCACATCCTAGATGGTCACAAAAGTCTGAGCAACAATTAGGAGTTGATGGAAGGATACCCACTGTTATTTATAATGGGTATGGTGATCACGTTGCTTCCATGTACAATAAATTAGAGAAAAGTTTGCAGAATAATCTTTTTAGATAAACGAATGTAAATCTGTTTATGAAAAATAATTCTAAAGTTATGAATAATCATTTTAGCTTAGGTAACGCATTTTATGATATTGCTAAACCAGCGATGTTTCCAAATCATATTTTAAGATTTAGAAATGATAGGGCTGCTAAACTAATTGGTTTTGATGACCTGTCAGATGATGAATGGATAGATTATTTTGGGAAATTTTCTAAATATCCTGGAGTAAATCATGATCCCTTGGCTTTAAAATATCATGGTCATCAATTTGGACATTACAATTCTGAATTGGGCGATGGAAGAGGTTTTCTATTAGCACAATTTTTAGACAAGAATAAAAATTTATGGGATCTAGGAACAAAAGGATCTGGACAGACAAAATATAGTAGAGGAGGGGATGGAAGACTTACATTGAAAGGAGCAATTCGTGAATTATTAGCTACAGAGTTTTTATCTGCTTTAGGTGTGGCAACTAGTCAAACTTTATCTATAATTGAAACAGAAGAGAAACTTCATAGAAATGACGAGCCATCTCCGACTAGATCTGCAGTTTTAGTCAGAAGAAGTAATGGTCATATAAGAATTGGTACTTTTCAAAGATTAGCCTATTTAAATCAACAAGATAATCTCGAAATACTAATAGATTATTTAAGAGATAATTATTTCACTCATATTAATAAAAGTAGTAAACGTGATGTTTTTATAGAGACAATTTTTTTAGAATGTGTAAAAAACATTGCTAACTCAATGGGTAAAATTATAATTTCAGGTTTTGTACATGGTGTCTTGAATACGGACAACTTTAATGTAACTGGTGAAGTTTTTGATTTTGGTCCATGGAGATTCATACAATATGCAAATCAAAATTTTACTGCGGCTTATTTTGATTACAATGGCAGGTATTCATTTGGCAGGCAGCCAGAAGCAGCATTGTGGGCTTTAACTCAGTTAGGTAAAAGTTTCAATAAGTTAATTAATGAAAAAAGAATTATTGAAATATTAAACGAATTTTCCACAACTTTTCACTTATCTCTTAAAAGACATTTTTGTTGGAGAATTGGAATACAAGATATAGATGCTAAAAGCCTAAATGAGATTATAAATGTTTTGTTAAACGAAAGTGAAAAACATAAAATAGAATTTGCATCCTTTTTCTATGATTTCTTCGGTGGCAAAGAAGCAGTAAAAGACTGTTTGAAGACTAATTATGGAAATAAATACAAGGTTGAAGGATTTTTGAAAATTACTGATATTCTTAAAGACAGCCAATCATCTAAAGGAGCTTTAGAAAAAAGAAAATTAATAAATAATAATAGAGAAAATATGCTCATAGAAGAAGTGGAGCAAATATGGGAGGAAATTAATAAAAATAATAATTGGGAACTATTAGAGAAAAAAATTAGCAAAGTCAGAAAATTAGGTAACTCATTAGAGTCCCAAAAGCTTGTTAACTTTTAAAATAGTTTCCTGATTGGTTTTCAATGTATTTTTGTAATAATGAAATAATTGTCCTTCAAATTTTTTTAAAATTCCTAGGTCTTCAAGATTTTTTAAGAAATTAGAAATTTTACCAGTTTCTTTTGAGAACTTTGATACAAATAAAGGTATAGGTAATGTTGCAGTTTCTGAAACCATATTAACACTATCGCTTGTTACTATAATATAATCGGCTATTTGCAAAATTTCTGGATAAGGGTTTTGTTCAGTTGAAGTTACTATTTGAAAATTTTCATCATGTTTTATAAATGAATAATTTAAAATTTTAGCAGCCTTTAAAGGTGTACGTCTAGAAAGCAAAACAAGTAACTTACAGTTAAGATTTTTTGTCGCTTCAAGTATTTTCATGCTTAAATAATAATAATCACAATTCTTAGGTTTGTATCTTTTACTATTCCCGCCAATCATCAAAAGAACAAGATTTTTTTTACTTCCTTTTATCAAGTTTATTTCTCTTTCTTGAAATTTATTTAATTCATTAAAATTAAAGAAAGTAAGTGCCCCTTTAGTTTGTATAACATTTTTGGCAGTTATGTTGTCGTGTTCTGGAATAAGTAATAAATCAAAATATTCAAAAGGTAATTTTGGGTTTTGAATATGAATATTTTTAACTTTATCTTTCAGAATAAATTTTAAAGCAATTGAAACTCCAGCCATTCGTTTGCCGGTTGTAATTATAAAAGAAGGTGGAGATTTATTTTTCAGCAAATGGTCTTTAACAGAAGAAATAAATAATTTTGTGATTAATGGAAACTTTTTTAAAAAATAAGGTGGATTGTATTTAACTAATTCAAAATTTATGTTCAATAATTTGGCAAGTGCTAGAGACTGATTTTCCATTCCTTTTGATCCATCGCTTATTACCCAAGCATCGATTTTTGTTGATTTTTTCAACGTCAACTCACTAAAATTTATTATATTCTATAATTAAATTATTTTCTGAAATAAAATTGTATATATGTACTCATTATAGTAATATTATTACAATTTATTTACCAAATACTATAAAGAAATATTAATAAAATGAAAAACGAAAAAACTAAGCTGGATAGTATTGATCTTTCGATACTAAGCGAATTACAAAAAAATGGTAAAATCAGTAATGTAGAACTAGCTCATATAGTTAACATTTCTCCCCCTTCATGCTTAAGACGAGTTAAATCTTTAGAGAAGAGGAATTTCATTCGAGGTTATAACGCTATTTTAAACCCAGAACTCTTAGGTTTTAAAGTGACAGTTTTTGCTCATGTGGGACTTGAAAGTCAAGCTGAAACTGATCTAAAAATTTTTGAAAATTACATCTCTCTTTTTCCTGAAGTAAGAGAGTGTTATATGCTTGTTGGAGAAGTTGATTTCCTCTTAAAAATTGTTGCTAAAGACTGGGATCATTTTCAAATATTCTTAACAAAAAATCTTACTCAAGCTCCTAAAGTTAGTAATGTTAAAACTTCATTAAATATAAGAAGTATCAAAAGTTTACCAGAAATTCCATTTGAAATTATGTCGGAATAACCTCGATTGACAATATCTCATAATGTTTAGTTCCACCAGGAGTGGAAACAACAACGGATGCACCTTCTTCTTTGCCTATTAATGCTTTAGCTATTGGTGAAGCTGTTGATATGAGTTTTAACTCCAGATTAGCTTCATATGGTCCCACTATTTGATAATCTATTTCCTGATTATTCTCTTCATCTAAGATTTTGACTTTAGTCCCAAAAGTTACAGTTTCACCTGATAATTTACTAAGATTTATTACTTCGGCTCTACTAGTTACATCCTCGAGTTCTGTAATTCTTCCTTCAATGAATGATTGTTTATCTTTTGCAGCGTGGTATTCAGCATTTTCTTTAAGATCACCGTGTTCTCTAGCAACGGCAATTGCTTGTATTACTTTAGGTCGATCAGATTTTTTTAAATCACTAAGTTCAGATTTAATCTTTTCAAGCCCAGATAATGTAAATGGTATTTTGTCCATATTAAATTTTCCAAAAAAAATCAATCATCTTCTAAACTTATAATACAAATTATACACTATTCAAAGTATGATTGAAGGGATTTGATTTTTAAATGTTTACTTTTTATGGATTTTATAGCTAATGCGGCTGCTTTAGCACCTTGCAGAGTAGTATAATAAGGTATTTTATTTATAAGTGCAGTTTGTCTTAGAGAGAAACTGTCTTTAATTGAATTTGTTCCTTCTGCAGTATTAATAACAAGCTGTATTTCTTTAGATAACATTGAATCAACTGCATTTGGTCTACCCTCAATTACTTTTTTAATATATTTAGTATCAACCTTATTATCATTTAATTTCTTAGCTGTTCCACTTGTAGCGCATATTTTGAAACCTAAATTTTCAAAGTCTTTTGCAATTGCAATAATGTTTTTTTTATCATCATCCTTGATGGAAATAAAAACTTGACCTTTTAGTGGTAAATTAATGTTTGCACCAAGCTGACTTTTTGCAAAAGCTTCACCAAAAGTTGATCCTATTCCCATGACTTCACCAGTAGACTTCATTTCTGGTCCCAGAATTACATCTGTTCCTGGGAACCTTGCAAAAGGAAAAACAGCTTCTTTTACAGATATGTGTTTCATTTTATTTTGGGTAAGTTTAAAATCAGACAATTTTTTTCCTATCATAATTTGCGATGCTATTTTTACAAGAGGAATACCAGTTGATTTAGCAACGAAAGGGATGGTTCTGCTACCTCTGGGATTTACCTCTAGTATAAAAATTTTATTACTTTGAATTGCGAATTGTATATTAATAAAACCAATGACATTTAATCCTTTAGCAAGTTTTTTAGTTTGTAAAATTATTTCGTTAATAATTTGTTTATCTAGGGTTTGAGGCGGAAGAGCACAAGCTGAATCACCAGAATGTATGCCTGCTTCCTCTATATGTTCCATAATGCCTGCAATAAATGTTTCTTCTCCATCAGATATAGCGTCAACATCAACTTCAATTGCGTTTTTTAAAAAACTATCTATGAGTACAGGATTATTTCCAGATACTTTTACAGCGTCATTTATATATATTCGCAACTGGTCATTATTATATACTATTTCCATAGCACGACCACCAAGAACATAACTAGGTCTTATCACAACTGGAAAACCAATTTTATTAGCTATTTCAATAGCCTCGTTTTTACTACTTGCAACATCATTTAATGGCTGATTAAGTCCTAATGTTTGTAGTAGTTCTTTAAAGCTCTTTCTATCTTCAGCTAAGTCTATTGCTTTTACAGATGTTCCTAAAATCTTTATTCCTGCTTTTTCTAGACCAGATGAAATTTTTAGAGGTGTTTGTCCTCCTAATTGCACTATTGCTCCAATCACCTTTCCATTTTTATTTTCTTTTTCAATAATAGAAATAACATCTTCATGAGTTAGAGGTTCAAAATATAGCTTATCGGACGTATCATAATCAGTAGAAACTGTTTCAGGGTTACAATTGATCATAATAGTTTCGTAGCTTTCTTCTGTTAAACTGTACGCTGCGTGAACACAACAATAGTCAAACTCTATACCCTGACCTATTCTATTTGGACCTCCTCCAAGAATAATAACTTTATTTTTTGTTGAAGGGTAAACCTCGCATTCATTAATATTATTTTGTTCATAAGAACTATACAAGTAAGCTGTTTCAGAAAAAAATTCGGCAGCACATGTATCAACTCTCTTGTAAGATGGAAAAATTTTAAGTTTATAACGAAGCTCAGATATTTTCTGGACACTTAAGTTAGTTAATTCTGATATACGTTTATCAGAAAAACCCATAGACTTTATGTTTCTTAAAAATATTTCCTCTAGAGGAAATAAATTTTCTTTTAATTTTTCCTCAACATTTATTATACCGGCTATTTGTTCTAAAAACCATTTATCCCATCCAGTAATTTTTGAAATATCTTCAATTGAGACTTTACATCTTAATGCTGTTGATATTCTTAAAATTCTTTCAGGAACTTGTTCAGCTAACCAGCCAGATATATTGTCTTTGTCATTTAATGCTTCATTTTGAGATGGAAAAGGTACATCATTTAAACCAGATAAATCTGTTTCTAGAGATCTAAGAGCTTTTTGAAGAGATTCTTGAAATGATCTTCCAATGGCCATTGCCTCCCCTACAGATTTCATGGAAGTTGATAAAAAATTATTACTTCCAGGAAACTTTTCAAATGTAAAACGAGGTATTTTTGTAACCACATAGTCAATAGTAGGCTCAAAACTTGCAGGTGTAGATTTTGTAATATCATTTTGTAATTCGTCTAAATTATATCCAATGGCAAGTTTGGCAGCAACTTTAGCTATAGGAAAACCAGTCGCTTTAGAAGCTAAGGCAGATGATCTACTAACTCTTGGGTTCATTTCGATTACAATTAATCTTCCATCAATTGGATTAAGCGCAAATTGTACATTTGATCCACCAGTATCAACACCAATTTCTCTAAGTACTGCAATACTGGCATTACGCATTTTTTGATATTCTTTGTCAGAAAGAGTTAGTGCCGGAGCCACAGTTATTGAATCTCCAGTATGCACGCCCATTGGATCTATATTTTCAATGGAACATATAATTATACAGTTATCAGAATGATCTCTAACAACTTCCATTTCATACTCTTTCCAGCCAAGAAGAGACTCTTCAATAAGAACTTCTGTGTTTGGAGATAATTTAAGTCCATTAGAAACAATCTCAATAAATTCTTCTTTATTATATGCTATGCCACCTCCTTCTCCACCAAGGGTGAAGGATGGCCTAATAATAGCTGGTAATCCTACAAAATCTAATGCTGAATTAGCCTCATCGAGATTTTTGGCAATTTTTGCTCTTGCTGAATCTAATCCAATGTTATTCATACTCTTTTTAAATAATTCTCTATCCTCAGCTTTATTAATAGAGACTGGTTTGGCACCAATAATTTCTACGTCATTTTTCTTAAGAATACCTGAATTATACAAGTCCAAGGTAGCATTTAAAGCTGTTTGTCCGCCCATAGTTGGAAGAATGGCGTCAGGTTTTTCTATTTGTATGATTTTTTCAATTGTATTTTTTTCTATAGGCTCAATATAAGTTGCATCAGCCATTATTGGATCTGTCATAATAGTGGCAGGGTTAGAATTTATTAAAATTACTCTAATACCTTCTTCCATAAGCGCTTTACATGCTTGAGCACCTGAGTAGTCAAATTCGCAAGCTTGACCAATAACAATAGGACCCGCTCCAATAATTAAAACCGATTTTAAATCACTACGTTTTGGCATTTTTTGATACTTTTATATGATTTAAAAATTCTTCAAACAGATAAGAAGACTCAGTTGGTCCAGGAGAGGCTTCAGGATGGTATTGTACAGAAAAGATTGGAAGATCTTTATGTTTTAGGCCTTCTATTGAGCTATCAAACAAAGAAGTGTGAGTAATTTCAAAACACTTAGGAAGAGAATTTATATCTATTTGATAACCGTGATTTTGGCTTGTTATTTCAACTTTGTTATTTATTAAATTTTTAACTGGGTGATTAGCTCCTCTATGTCCTTGAGACATTTTACTAGTTGTAGCCCCAAAAGATAACCCAATTAATTGATGCCCAATACATATTCCAAAAACAGGAATATTTAATTTGAATATTGATTTAAGTAGTTTTCTGCATTTTGATTCTGTTGCTGCAGGATCTCCTGGTCCGTTAGATAAGAAAATTCCATCTGGTTCAAAATTTTCAATTTTTTCAAAATTTGTATCTTCTGGTAACACAACAATATCAGCATTTAAATTTACTAGGTGCCTTAGTATATTTCGTTTAACACCAAAATCGATGACAACTATTTTTGGTTTAAAATTTCTATTTTCTATATTTTTTATGGATAATAATTTGTGAGGACGTTCAGTAAATTTATATTGCTTCTTTGTAGTTACCAAAGACGAGAGATTTAAACCATCCATTTTAGGATGTTTATTTAATTCAGATTTCAATTTATTTAAATCAAAATTACCGTTTTCATCATAACATATCATCGCATTACAACTTTTATATTTGCGTATAGTTTTAGTTAGTAAGCGTGTGTCAATCCCAGAAATCCCTGGAATGTTGTTAAAAATTAACCAGTCATTAAAGCTTTTTTCAGAACGCCAATTAGATGGAGATGATGGAGGTTGCCTTACAACAATTCCTGCCACAGATCCAGTTTGTCCTTCATCATCAGAACTATTTGAACCTATATTTCCAATATGAGGAAAGGTAAAGGTAATTATTTGACCCGCATAAGAAGGATCTGTAACTATTTCTTGATAGCCTGTAAAAGAAGTATTAAAACATAATTCGCCAAGGCTTCTTTTTTTTGAACCAAAAGATGTTCCGAAAAAATGTGAACCGTCACTTAAAATTAATATACTATCTAATTTCTTTTTATTAATTTTGTTTAAATCAAATGGAATATAACCGTTATCTGGAAATTCTTCTTTTTGATTTGATTTTTTCATTCCACCCTTTAATTTTTACTTACAAGTTTAAGCATAAGAAATAATGTATTAATAAAATTTTGGGAATAAAAACTAAATAATTTTTTCGTATTTTTTTCATCAAAGATGTAATTAGAATGTATTATTATTTTCGTCAATAAAATTAAAAAAAATTAGTTAAATTAATACAGATTTTATATATTTTTATTTGCACTTATATTTTTAACATCAATAACAAAATTGAGGAAAAAGCAATGACTATAAGAGAAGATATAAAAAATAATTTGAAAGAAGCAATGTTAAAAAAAAATGTCGATTTAATTAGTGCCTTAAGACTTGTTATGGCTTCAATTAAAGATAGAGATATAATAGCTAAAGGTAAAGGAAATTACTCAGGCATTAATGATGAAGAAATAATATCCCTTCTTCAAACAATGATAAAACAAAGAAAATCGTCTATAGACATGTATTTGGAGGGTAAAAGAGAAGATTTAGCAAAAAAAGAACAAAATGAAATAGAAATAATTTCCAAGTTTTTACCCAAACAACTATCTAAGGAAGAAATAAACAATATTATTGATATGACTATAAAATCATGTGAAGCCTCTTCTATGAAAGATATGGGTAAAGTAATAAATTTATTAAAAAAAAAGTACAATGGAGAAATGAACTTTGGGGATGTTAGTAAAATCGTTAAAAGTAAGCTAACTAGCTAATAAATTTAATTGATAAAAAATAAGTATAAAATGGATATAAAAGAAGAAATCAAAAATTCAATTAGATTATCTGAGGTTATTGGAAAAAATATATCTCTGAAAAGACGTGACAAATCTAATTACATTGCTCTATGTCCTTTTCATAAAGAAAAAACACCTTCTTTCAATGTTTCAGATGATAAAGGTTTTTTTCATTGTTTTGGATGTGGGAAAAATGGTGACATTTTCACTTATTTGATGGAAATGGAAAATGTAACTTTTGTAGATGCTTTGAAGAAATTGGCAGATCAAGCAGGAATAAATTATAATTATGATACGTTTTCTGAAAATCCAAAATTAAAAAATCAACTTCATCTTTTAAAGAGGGTTTCTGATTCTTATGTACAAAATCTAAATGCCCCTATTGGAGAAAAGGTAAGAAACTATTTGTACGAAAGAGGAATAAACAAATCTATAATTCAAAATTTTAGAATAGGTTATTCTGGCAATTTAAAATCGAATGATTATTTGGTATCACGTTTGAAAGAAGAAGGCTTTTCTATTTCTGATATGATTGAAATTGGTTTAGTTAAAGAAAATCAAAACAAAAAGCATACTTTTTATTTTCAGCAGAGGCTTATGATTCCTATTTTAAATAACTCAGGAAAGGTAATTGCTTTTGGTGGTAGATTGATAGGAGAAGGTAACCCTAAATATTTGAACTCTCCTGAAACATTTTTATTTCACAAGAGTAAACAATTATTTGGAGTTATGAATGCAAAAAAATATCTGAATAATAAAAGATTAGTTGTTTGCGAAGGTTATATGGATGTTATTTCATTAACTTCATATGGGTACCCTGCTGTTGCTTCGTTAGGCACAGCATTAACAGAAAATCAGATTGAAAACATTTTTAATATATCTGATGAAGCTTTTCTGGTTTTTGACGGAGATAATGCAGGTCAAAATGCCACATTAAGAGTATTCGAAAAATATCTTCCAAAGTTGAAATTGAATAAAAAATTAAAATTTGTTTTTCTACCAGACCGTCTTGATCCAGAAGAATTTATTAATAAAAATGGCTTAAATGAATTTGAAAAAATTTTAGACGGAGCAATGGGTGCTCTAGACATGATATGGATGCAAGGTTTAAAAAAAATTAAAGAACATGATCCTGAAAGTCATGCTTTATTTTGGGATTATTTGAGAAGTAAAGTTAATTTAATTGAAAATATTAATATTAAACAGGCTTTTAGAGATGAAATTGAAAAAAGAATTAAATTATTTAGAAAGAATAATAGCAATCCATTTAATAAATTTAATAATTTAGAAGTTTTTAATTATAATTTATTTTCAATTAAAAGAAATCTAC